>NZ_PIGC01000011.1:0-185797 GCF_003050065.1 Vibrio sp. 10N.286.51.C3
CTTGTAGTTTTGATGTTCTAACGTTGGTCCCTGAATCGGGATTACGGACAGTGCCTGGTGGGTAGTTTGACTGGGGCGGTCTCCTCCCAAAGAGTAACGGAGGAGCACGAAGGTGGGCTAAACACGGTTGGACATCGTGTGGTTAGTGCAATGGCATAAGCCCGCTTGACTGCGAGAATGACAATTCGAGCAGGTGCGAAAGCAGGTCATAGTGATCCGGTGGTTCTGAATGGAAGGGCCATCGCTCAACGGATAAAAGGTACTCCGGGGATAACAGGCTGATACCGCCCAAGAGTTCATATCGACGGCGGTGTTTGGCACCTCGATGTCGGCTCATCACATCCTGGGGCTGAAGTCGGTCCCAAGGGTATGGCTGTTCGCCATTTAAAGTGGTACGCGAGCTGGGTTTAGAACGTCGTGAGACAGTTCGGTCCCTATCTGCCGTGGGCGTTGGAAAATTGAAAGGGGCTGCTCCTAGTACGAGAGGACCGGAGTGGACGAACCTCTGGTGTTCGGGTTGTCATGCCAATGGCATTGCCCGGTAGCTAAGTTCGGAATCGATAACCGCTGAAAGCATCTAAGCGGGAAGCGAGCCTTGAGATGAGTTTTCCCTGACGCTTTAAGCGTCCTAAAGGGTTGTCGTAGACTACGACGTTGATAGGCAGGGTGTGTAAGTGCTGCGAGGCATTGAGCTAACCTGTACTAATTGCCCGTGAGGCTTAACCATACAACACCCAAGGGGTTTTGTGGACTCAAAACTATTTGTCTCCGCTTTTTAAAAGCAGAAACAAAGTACAAACGCTTGAATGAGTTTGATAGAACAGAAACAGCTTTCCAGATTATTTTTCCTTCAGTTTTTTAAAAACTGAAAGTAAAAGCAAAATTTGCTTGGCGACCATAGCATTGTGGACCCACCTGATTCCATGCCGAACTCAGAAGTGAAACACAATAGCGCCGATGGTAGTGTGGGGCTTCCCCATGTGAGAGTAGGACATCGCCAGGCTCCAAATTTATTTTCACTTTTTAAAAGTGAAGACAAAAAGCTTCGTTATTTGCATAGCAAGTAACAACTTCAACAGTGCACAAATCTGTTGACGACAATTTGTTGGAGGGATGGCTGAGTGGTCGAAAGCACCGGTCTTGAAAACCGGCAACCGTTAATAGCGGTTCTAGGGTTCAAATCCCTATCCCTCCACCACCATTGAAAAGCCCGCTGAGAAATCAGCGGGCTTTTTTTCGTTTTAACGTTTCAAACCTTTATATATCCAGTCAAATAGTGAACTTTCAGTTATTTACTCACCGATACTATAAGAGCTCCTAAATCATCTTATTAGGTTGGTTGCCAACAAGGTCAATGAATGTCTTATATAAGTGACATTTAACTGATATCAGCTTACACAGAGCGAAATAAGAGTCAGATTAATGTTAGGAAGCCGATATTTACTACGTAACCTTTGATGATTCATGATTTTTTAGTAACAGAGCTACTCGCTTAGTCGATTTTTCTTATCTTAAACTCACTTGTTAGCACTGAGTCGTACTCCTTTCCTATGTACTTGGTATTGAAGATACTTTTATGTTGCTCTGTCTGTTCTGAAGATATTCCTACCCATTGCGCAAATGTGTCTGAAAAGTCTCTCAGATTGTATTTGACCGAATGTATTTTCGTTTCTTGTGGGTCATTACTCATTGCTATGAAAGGTACTTCTACTGCCTGCCTTGTAAAATGTGAGCCAGTACCGTGAATTAGATACGGTGGAACGTTTACAGACGTTAGGCCATGGTCAGAAAAATAAATGATTTTATATGTTTTATCATGGATCGTGAGTAAGTCTCTAAGCCTTTCTATAAAAGCTACGCCATAAGCCACTGATTTTGAATAGCATATGAGGTACTTGTTATCTGAGGGTTTTAGTGAAATTTCTTCATCAAATCTCTTACAAAAATCATAATGAGACCCCATAGTGTGGATGAAAATCACTTTTGGCCTTTTAGTCTCTTCACGAATTGCTTTGATCACTTCTGGTAGGAGAATGTTATCGGGTTCAGCTTTATCATAAGACGTATTCTTATAAAATTGGTAATGTGCTCTACTAGCGATTGCGGATACCTGTGTCTCGTATTGCCCGATCTTTGCTTGATTTGATATCCAATAAGTTTTCATTCCAGCATCATTAGCAAGATCTATCACATTTAAGTTTTTATCATGCCTGTTTACATCTAGGCTCTTTGATAATATTCGAGGGACTGAGAAATATGTAACAACGGATGGGGAAATAACACCATTAAATATGGATGCTCCTTTTATATTTCCATTTTTTTCGTTATACGATGGGTAGTGATTTTTGATCACAGATTCACCAATATTTACGATGTAAATATCTTTTAATACTTTGTTTGTATGAACATTCTCCCATTTTGAAGAGATTACGGATTTTCCCCCTTCGAGAAGAGACAGCTCATAATATAAAGAAATAGGTTTAATAACTGTAATTAACCCTAAAAAACTAAACCACACTTCATGATGGATTGTTTTTAAGTATTCTTCATTGATGTATGTCGTCTTTTTATTATCATGTAAGCTATAAAATTTTGTGACTAATATGCTGGAAAATAATATCAACATAATTAATGAAAATGACTTACCAACCTTTCCTAAGGTAAAGTGAAATGATAAAAAAAGTAGAATGGAAAATATAATAATTTTTACATATGTTATGACGCTAATGCTTTGTATATGTTCAAGTGCCTCACCTCTATTAGACTCTAAAACCGAACCTAAGACACCTAAGTCTAAGCTTAGAGAGTTTAATCTTAAGTAGAAATCAAAAGTCATTATTACCGTTAGAAGAAGAAATACAAATCTATTACCGACAAATGCTATTATAGTTGCTATAAATAATATGTTTAAACTCAATATTGATAGGGTAAACCAAACATTATCATCAACCCCAGTTCTCAACAGGTAAAATGTCATGATACTCAAAGGAATCAGAGTCTTAATATCAATATTTTGTCTAGTTCTCATATGTTTTTGGGTAGCTTTTGTTATCGGCCCTTCGATGAGTGTAGTCATTGATGTATGGAGAGGCAATGTAAAGGCATACCCAAATGAACATAATAACATCCCTAAAATTATCGGTAATTCTGGTGGTTTGATCGCACATGCCGGTGGGGGAATCAACGGATTAAAATATACAAACTCGTTAGAAGCGATGGAGCAATCAATTGAACATGGATTCAAGATGATAGAGTTAGATCTACTTATCTCATCGGATGGAAGGATTGTTGCTGTTCATGATTGGAAGACTTTTCACGAAATGACAAATTCTAATAATACTGGGTCTATTAGTTCTAAAGAGTTTGAATCAAAGATAATTTATGATCAATATAAAACATTAAATATATCGACAGCTATTGATATTCTAGATAAAAATGATGTGGTATTAGTTACGGATAAAATAAAAAATCTTGCCTTGCTTTCAAAGTATATAATAGATAAAGATAAATCTATTATCGAAGTATTCAGCACAGATAAATATAATGAAGCAATAGAGTTAGGTTTTAATAATGTCGCATTAAATATAGATCTAAATACACCATTGATTCTTGAGTGGATTGATTTAAATAAAATTAAGGCTGTGACGTATCGGGGTGATAATCTTGGCTCGCTTGGGAGCGAGTATCAGAAGGCGATAGAACTAAGCAACATGGGGGTTTCTGCCATGATTTATTCGACAAATGATTTAGACTTGGGTGGTATTAAAGCTTCTGGAATCGGAAATTTTGCGTTATATGTCGACTTTGTTCTTCCATCAGATGAACGTTAAGGTTTTAGTCCATCCAAAAGCAGAGCGTAATCGCTCTGCTTTTTGTTTATTGGGACTTCTATGTCATTTCGTTTACTTCGCGACGTTACCAGCCACGTTCAGGGCATCCCAAGTACGCGCAAATGGTGGCGCATAGCAGAAGTCCATATAACCAAGCTGTTGGGTGGTCATCTTAGCGGTGATAGCAACTGCTAATGCATTGATGCGACCAACTGCTCCTTTCTTACCTACGATCTCACCACCTAGAAGAACCTTAGTATCCGGGTGATAAACCAGTTTGACCTTGATGTCTTCTTGGCCTGGGTAGTAATCGGTTTGGTTCTTGTCTGAAATCGTTGATACTTTCACATCTAAGCTATGTTCTTTCGCCAGAAGTTCAGATATGCCGGTACACGCCAGTTCGTAATCGAGCACTTTCAAACAAGATGACCCCAAGAAGCCCGACATATAAGTATCTTTGCCTGCTAGCTTGTCGGCCATCATGCGCGCTTGCTTGTTGGCTGTGGTTGCTAGAGGAACATAAACAGGTTTGCCTAGTGCCATATGATGGACAACGGCACAGTCGCCGACAGCATGGATGTAAGCATCTTCAGTGGCACCATATTCATTCACCAACAGAGCGCCGTTTGCAGCTTTTGGTAGTTCGAATGCTTCAGTATTTGGTTTGAAGCCGAGTGATAGGATAACGATATCAGCTTCGACGTTGCCGTTATCGGTTTCAACGATGTAACCACCTTGATCAGCATCACGAATAGCTGACACGCTGCAACCTGTTTTAAGATCTGCACTTGATTCCCGAATAGCACCTTCGACTACTTCAATGATTTCTGGACTGAACTGACGGCTCATGATGTGCTGTTCACGTTCGATGATCGTCACGTGCTTATCTAAGCCATGTGCCGCATCGAAGACTTCCAGCCCGATAAAGCCTGCCCCGATGACACACACGCGTTGTTTGCTATCGTCTTTAAGCGCTTCCTTTACTGCTAAGCCATCTTCCATGCTTGTGAGTGTGTATACGTACTCTGGATTGAATTCACCGAATGATGGAACGATCGGACGTGCGCCTGTCGCAATCACCAACATATCGTAATCGATAGTGGTCTCTACGTTTTGGTGACGGACTTTAATCTGCTTTTCAATGCGGTCTAGTGCGACCATCTCTGTTTCAACACGAACGTCTAAGCCAGATTTAATCGCTTGTTCTGGCGTACGAGAAATCATGCGTTCTGTGTCATCAAACATGCCACCTGCAAAATAGGGTAGACCGCATGATCCAAAAGATATGTAGCTACGCTTATCTAAAACGATGACTTCGTCTGATGGTTGATTACGTTTGTATTTTGCTGCGAAACTCATACCAGCGGCGCTACCGCCTATAACAACAACTTTCATATTTACTACCTAAATAACCTGAACTCAGGAAAAACAGAAGAGCACTCAAGTGGAGTGCTCTTAATTAAGTTTGAGAATTATACTGCTGCTTCTTTTGATACTGTCGCTGTAACGTCAGCGTCGTATTGTTCAGTATCCAGTGAGCCATTCTTCTTCGCTGTTAGAACACCAGACAACATAGAGCCAGAGATGTTTAGCGCAGTACGAGCCATGTCAATTAGCGCTTCGATAGACACGAGAATCGCTACTACTGTGATGTCTAGACCCATGATGGTCAGTACTGCTACTGCAGCGAACGTTGCACCGCCACCAACACCCGCGATACCGAATGAAGCAATCGCGATAACAGCAATCAGTTGTAGGATGAAGCTTAAGTCTACAGGCATGCCCATTACTTGTGCCGCCATGATAGCGAGCATTGCTGGGTAGATGCCCGCACAGCCGTTTTGACCGATACTGGTACCGAAAGTCGCTGACATGTTTGCTGTTTCTTCGTCTACACCTAGGCGTTGAGTTTGTGTTTCAACGTTTAGTGGGATAGCCGCCATGCTCGAACGAGAACCGAAGCCAAATACTAATACAGGCCAGATTTTCTTCATGAACTTCGCTGGAGAAAGGCCGAACATAGATACCATCACGAAGTGGATGCCGAACATTACGCCGATTGCTACGTAGCTCGCTAGAAGGAAGCGGCCCATTTCAGCGAGTGCGAACAGGTCGTTGGTCATCATGAACGTGGTCATCAGAGCAAATACACCGTAAGGCGTTAGCTTCAGGATTTCACGAACCATTGAAAGAACCACTTCTTTTGCAGAGTTGATGAAATCAACGAAGTTTTGCACTTTCTCTGGCTTACGGTTCTTCACTTGAAGGATACAGTAACCAAGGAACATACCGAACAATACAGTTGATAATGTTGAAGTACGTTGAGAACCCGTTAGCATGTCAAAGATGTTGGTTGGAATGATAGACAGAGCCATACCAGACAGACCACTGCTTGCCATTGCATCTTGTGTTGCTACCAGCGAATCACCGCGAGCTTCAATCGCACTGTTTGTGCCGATAGTGCTTACTAGCGCGTTCGCATCGATACCAAATAGGTAAATACTTGCGATACCAACGGCTGCTGAGATTGCACAAGTGAAAAGTAGAATACCGATGATCTTTGGTGCGATACGAGATAGCGCACCACCGCCTTCAACGTTCATGATCGAAGAGATCATCGCCACGAATACAAGTGGGATAACGATCATTTGTAGAAGTTTGATGTAGCCTTTACCGAACACTGAAATTAGTTCAGCAAAGCCAGATGTTGCAACGTTACCGACACCGAAAACAAGTTGAATTGCACCACCGAACAGTAAGCCAGCAGCAAGCGCACTCAGTACGCGGAAGTTAAAACTTTTCTTTTGCTTTTTGAAGTTCGACAGCAGTGCGTAGAACCCAAAGAACAGTACGCTTAATGCGATAAATGAAACGCTCATGAGAATCTCCTATGATACCCATTAATACCTAAATCGGTTATTTTTTGTATGCGATGGCTTCAACTTCAACCAGTGCGTCTTTTGGTAGTCGTGCTGCTTCAACACAAGAGCGAGCAGGTGCGTTCTCTGTACCAAACACTTCTGTGTACACTTCGTTAAAGGCAACGAAGTTTTCCATGTCAGACAGGAAGCAGGTTGTCTTCAGCACGGTGTCCAGTCCCGCATTACTTGCTTCTAATACCGCTTTTAAGTTTTCTAGAGACTGACGAGCTTGCTCTTTGATGCCGCCCTCAACAAACTGCATCGTTTCTGGAACGAGAGGTAATTGACCTGATGTATAAACCATGTCGCCGTAAGACGTACCTTGTGAGTAAGGGCCGATAGCTGCAGGTGCTTGTTCAGTGGCAATGATCTGTTTCACGATGTAACTCCTAAATTATTGGTTTTATTCTGATTTAAATTCACGGATAAACTTGTAAACCGCCTGTCGGCTGATCCCAAGTTGCTCTGATACTTGTGTTGTCGTCTCTTTTAGCTCAAATACTCCGTTATCAAACAAACAACGAATGATGGCTTTGTTGCGACCTTTGGAAGAAACCGACTCATCTTGGTCAACCTCGTTAATGGCTGAGCTCAATGCTTGTTGAATGACGTCGTTCGCATTGTTGCTGAATGTCTCGCTGACAATGGTTTGAGGGACATTGCACTGTGGCATGAGCGTTTTGACGATTTCTGGGAATGGGAAAGATAAGTTCATGTTGATACACAGCATACCGATCGGCTTTTGTTGTGGACCAGCTAGTACACAGGTGGTCGATTTTAGTAGGGAACCATCAGCGGCGTTGGTGAAATAGCTCTTCGGTGAAACTTCGCCAGTTTTTTCGAATGTGCTCCACATACGTAAACCTAAATCGGTAATAGGTGAACCGATTTCACGACCAGTATGATGACCATTGACGATCTTCACGACAGAGTTTTCTAAGCTTTCAAATGAGTGAATAACTACCTCACAGTAGGGACCAATCAAGTCGGCAATCGTGTCCGCCAAGCGGAAGTAATTGCTTAAACATTCTCTGTCTTCATCGGTGAATCGAACTTGTTTTACATTCATGATTTCGGTTTACATTTTTGAACTCAATGACTGAAATCTACTCCTTTGGTGGTATTTAGGCAAGATGCAGTAAACTTCTGTAAACCGATAAAAGCGTATAAAACGCCAACAAATAGCGGAAATTTAACCAAAATTAAGAGTGAAATTTGAACAGGATCACTAAACCATCTTCGATGTGGTTTAATTTCTTAAACCCCATCAAGGTTTACATATTTAAAACCAAAGGTTGCGTTTTTGAAGGTTTTAATGATCTAGGGCAAGTTATAAAAACTCTCGAAATTAAAGGGATGTGAAATTCATTAAATGGATGGAAGATATACTGAAGTTTCAGGTACAAAAAAGCAGCCTTAAAATTAGCTGCTTGTTTAGTTGGAAATGGCTGACTGATGAGTTCGTGAATTGCCTATTTGGCCAGCTTATCCTTGACTTGCCCAAGAGCTCGCTGGTACATAAACCATGCACAGGTGCCTGCAAGTATATTACCTACCATAGCTCCCCAGAATAGGCCTTCAATGCCAGCGAGCTGCGAACCAACCCACAAGCAAGGTAAGAAGAAAGCGAACAGACGCAATGCAGATATCGTCAAGGCGGTGTAAGACTTGCCCAAAGCGTTCGAGATAGAAACCATAAGCATACAGGTACCCAAAGGCCCTAAGCTAATAGGCACGATCAGTAGGTGGTAGTTTAAAATCGTTGAGACTTCGTTGTCACTAGTCATGAGATTCGCCAACCCGCCAGAGAACAACCAGGTCACCAGTGCGATCACCAATTGGAAACCTAACACGAAGGTAACGGCAATCTTCACAAGACTACGTATGTTCCCAAGGTTCTTTTCCCCTAACATGCGGCCAATCATAGGTGGCATCGACATCGTCAGTGCTAGCACAGCCACAATAGAGAAGAATTCAAAACGAGAACCCAACGCCCAAGCTGCGACGGCTGCGGTGCCATAACCAGCAAGTAGCTTAGTCGCTAACATAGAAGAGACTGGCGGCAGTAGTTGGCTGATCATCGCTGGCCCCATGATGTTGCCAATTGATCGAACACTCTTGCCGATATCAAGATCGTGCCAATCGAACGTCATCCAATGTTTCTTGGTCACTTTGGGAGCCACGATAAAGATGCCCGCACCAAAAGCTAAGATGGTCGCGATAGCTGCACCATTGATGCCCATGTCGAGAGTAAAGATGAAGATTGGATCCAATATCAAGTTGATGATACTGGTTGCGATCATCATTGAACCGGGCAGCATGGTATTACCATTAGCTCGACACACACTGTAGTAAAAATAGAGCAGCGCACCTGTCCAAGAGCTGACTAGCCAATAGATCCAGTAAGAATCAATGATCGGTAAAACCGTCGGTGGCGCATCGAGTAGTTGTAAGATGGGTCCACGAAGCAGATAAATGATGACGGAAAAAAGCGCAACACTCACGCTACCCATTGCAATCACTAGCCCGCCCAGTTGTTTCGCGTAACGTAATTCATTGGCACCAATGGCTCTTGCAATGACTGCTGTGGTTGCGATGCCTAACCCAACCTGAATACCTATGATGATCATCTGTATTGGCAGTGTGAAGCCTTGAACCGCGAGCGGCAGTACGCCTAGCTGACCTATAAAGGCGCTATCTACAAGCTGGAAGCTCATTAGGGAAAGTACCCCAAACAACATTGGCCATGTCATTGTATAGAGTTGTCGGCCAAGAGAAGGCGAGGGCGTTGCGGTAGTCGAATTCATATCTGTCTTATTGGTCTTGAAGGTAGGTTTGTCGTGGTGACAATTATCTCAATGAAGAATTGCGTAAAGCATAACGTAAGGTCAGCTCGATACCAATGTTTGTTGTGATAGGTAGATTATTTTTGTTCGCTTTCGGAGAATAAAAAGCCAGTCGTCGTGACTGGCTTTTGTCGTTTAGGTATCACGAGAAGCGTTACTTATTTATTTGCTACGTTACCCAGTTTCAACCATGTATCGATAACCGTGTCAGGGTTCAACGAAACAGAGCTAATGCCTTGTTCCATTAACCATTCCGCTAGGTCGTCATGGTCAGATGGGCCTTGGCCACAAATACCCACGTATTTACCTGCTTTGGTTGCTGCATCGATCGCCATTTTCAGCATCGCTTTCACTGCAGGGTTACGCTCGTCGAAGAGGTGTGCCACGTCACCTGAATCTCGGTCTAGGCCAAGCGTCAGCTGTGTCATGTCGTTCGAACCAATAGAGAAGCCATCGAAGTACTTCAAGAACTCTTCAGCCAAAATTGCATTCGATGGTAGTTCACACATCATGATAACTTTCAGACCTTGGTCGCCACGGCGTAGGTCAAACTTAGCCAGAATGTCGATAACCGATGCCGCTTCGCTTGGAGTGCGAACGAATGGAATCATAATTTCAACGTTCTTAAGACCCATCTCGTTACGAACACGCTTGATCGCTTGAGTTTCTAGCTCGAAACAGTCTTCGAATACTGGCGAGATATAACGAGATGCGCCACGGAAGCCCAACATTGGGTTCTCTTCATGTGGTTCAAACGTTTTGCCGCCTACAAGGTTGCTGTATTCGTTCGACTTGAAGTCAGACATACGTACGATCACACGCTTAGGCCAGAATGCAGAAGCGATAGTCGCGATGCCTTCCGTTAGCTTGCTTACGTAGAAATCGATAGGATCTTTGTAGCCGCGAATACGTTCGCTGATTTCTGCTTTTAGCTCGTCAGTTTGTGCATCGAAGTTCAATAGGGCTTTTGGGTGAATACCGATCATCTTGTTGATGATGAATTCTAGACGAGCAAGGCCAACACCTTCGTTTGGAATTTGCGCGAAATCGAAGGCACGATCTGGGTTACCCACGTTCATCATTACTTTGGTTGGCAGCATTGGTAGCTCATCAACCTCAGAACGTTTGATTTCAAAGTCGAGTTCGCCGTTGTAAACGTAGCCTGTTTCGCCTTCTGAACATGACACTGTCACGGTATCGCCATCGTTTAGGCTGCTTGTTGCTGTACCACAACCAACAATCGCTGGGATACCAAGCTCACGAGCGATGATTGCAGCGTGACAAGTACGGCCGCCACGGTTAGTGACAATCGCAGACGCTTTCTTCATAACAGGTTCCCAATCTGGGTCTGTCATGTCTGTTACCAGTACATCGCCTTCTTGAACCAGTGACATTTGGTCTAGAGAGTCAACCAAACGAACTGGGCCTGAACCGATACGTTGACCGATAGCACGGCCTTCAACCAAGACATCGGCCTTGTTGTTCAGTTCGTAACGCTCGATCACGTTTTGGTCGCTTTGAGAACATACGGTTTCTGGGCGTGCTTGAACAATATATAGCTTGCCGTCGATACCATCTTTCGCCCACTCAATGTCCATCGGACGTTGGTAGTGCTTCTCGATGATCATCGCTTGTTTTGCTAGCTCTTTGATCTCTTCATCGTTCAGAGAAAACTCGTTACGCTCTTGAGTGTCTGTGTCGATGATATCAACTTGCTTGCCGATCTCTTGATTGGTTGAGTAGATCATCTTGATCAGTTTAGAACCAAACGTCTTCTTAACGATTGGGTAGTGACCCGCTTCTAGCATTGGCTTATGAACGTAGAACTCATCTGGGTTCACAGCGCCCTGTACAACCATTTCGCCTAGACCCCAAGAAGAGGTGATGAATACCACTTGGTCGAAGCCAGACTCTGTATCAAGGGTGAACATCACACCTGAAGAAGCTTTATCTGAGCGAACCATGCGTTGAATACCTGCAGACAATGAAATGCCACGGTGGTCAAAGCCTTGGTGTACACGGTAAGAGATCGCGCGGTCGTTAAACAGAGAAGCGTAAACGTGCTTGGTAGCTTCCAGTACAGCGTCGATACCTTTCACGTTAAGGAAGGTCTCTTGTTGGCCGGCGAATGAAGCATCTGGAAGGTCTTCTGCCGTTGCCGATGAACGAACCGCTACAGACAATTCTTCGTTGTCTTCAATTAGCTCACGGTAGTTCTCACGGATATCTTGCTCTAGTGATTCTGGGAAGGGGGCTTCTAGAACCCATTGTCGAATCGTTGCACCTGTCTTACGCAGTGCGTCAACGTCTTCAACATCAAGTTCATCAAGTAGTTGGTGGATGCGCTCATCAAGACCTTTGTAGTCAAGAAAGTCGTTAAACGCATACGAAGTGGTAGCAAAACCATTAGGTACAGAAACACCAGCATTGGACAGGTTAGAAACCATCTCGCCCAGTGAGGCGTTCTTACCGCCGACTTTGTCGACATCTTCCATGGATAGGCCATTGAACCATAGGGTATTATTTTGCATTTATTTCTCCAGAAACATAGCAAGCATTGTAGGGATTTAAAGGCAAACGATTACGTATCAGTTTAAAAAAATGTAAATTATTTTCTAAAGCTGTGGGGGACGTAATAGTCAGCAGGGTTTCGTTATATATATTATGGTTCCCATCCTACTCAAAATAATTTTAAACATTAAATAAAAAATGCAAATTGATATTCAAAGTCGTGATGTATTCTATGTTTCTGATGGAACGGCCATAACATGTGAGACTTTAGGGCATGTTGTTCTAGGTCAATTTCCCTTCAAAGCCAATGAAAAAACCTTTCCGTTTGTGGAAAGTGAGGACAAACTTTCTGATTTATTAAAAGAGATCGAGATTTCGTATCGCGATAATGGAGTCGAACCATTGGTGTTCTTTTCAATCGTGATTCCAGATATCAAGGCTAAGCTGCTTGAAGCGCCAGCGCACTGTTATGACGTGTTGGAAAGTATCGTTCAGAAGGTTCAGGATGATATTCAGATGGCACCTGTGCCTAAACTGCAACGTTCACGCAGTGTGAACAAAGATTCGGTGAAGTACTTCGACCGTATTGCTGCGATTGAATACACACTCGCACACGATGATGGCATCACGCTCAAAGGGCTGGAAGAAGCCGACATCATCTTGCTGGGGGTATCTCGAAGTGGCAAGACGCCAACAAGTTTGTATATGGCAATGCAGTTTGGTCTACGCGTAGCGAACTATCCATTCATCCATGACGATTTAGCGCGTTTGAAGCTGCTGCCTGAGTTTGAGATATACCGACACAAGTTGTTTGGTTTAACGATTGACGCAGAAAGGCTGACTGAGATTCGTGAGAACCGTTTAGCGGGCAGTGAATACGCGAGTGATTCGCAGTGTTTGTATGAGCTACAAACGGTAGAAGCGATGTTCCGCCGAGAAGCGATACCTTATATCAACACGTCTTCATTATCGGTAGAAGAGATCTCGACCCGAATCTTAGAGCGAACCGGTTTGAGAAGGCGTCTGCTGTAAGACAAAGCCTTAGAGAAATAGAATGGCCAGATAAAAGAAAATCGAAGCTAGCAGGGTTGATACCTGAGAGCTTCGATTTTTTGTTTGTGCTCGTTGCAATCGCGCTAGCGAAGCAGAGACCGTTTTTATCGAAGTAAAGAGAGCTTCAGCGGTTCACTTTGCTTCTCTAACCAACGTTCTAGCGCTGGTGGCCATGTGATGCTTGGCTCTACGCAGAAACCGCGCAACATAGAGAAGTACACCGCTTGATCGATAAGAGGCTGTGATGACTCACCATGCTCTATATCCAGTAAGAGTTCGGCATCTTTCAGTAATGGGTTAATCAGTTGAACGAACTGAGGCGTCTTTTCTAAGAGTTCTTCAAAGTTAAAATCTTCGGTCTCTTTACTTGCACGCCAAGCTTCTTTGGCTCCAGCTGAGCGATATTCAGCCAAGTCAAGGTTCCACCAACGTGGGCGTCCAATCTGTTGAGTAAGAGGGAAAGCACGGCTTTGGAAAAGAGCAGCTTGCTCTGATGGTACACGCTGCTCGTCGCTTGATTTTAGGTCCATGAAGTACGCGATAATATCTAGGCTCTCTGCCATGATAGATCCGTCGTCTTTTTGTAAGACGGGTACCATCTTTTTACCGATCAAATCGATAAGAGTTTGGGCGTCATCATAATCGACAGAGACAAGCTCGATGTCCAAGCCTAGAGATTGAGCAATGTAGGCGACTCTTGCGCAGAAAGGGCAGTGGTCGTAAATGTAAAGCTTCATAGCTTCCCTCAGTTCAGGTTATTATAAATATAAGCTAATGCTAATGTAACAGAAAGTCTTGCTAAAACTAAGCGCTAATAGACAGTGTGTATCAACAGACAATAAGTACTTAGTGTAAATACTCTTTGATTGATTCTATTGTCTGTTGGATTCGGTTTTACTGCGACGAGTATACTAATGGGAAGACTGGTAAGGAATTGCAGGCATAAAAAAGGCTCTGGCTGCTCACTCTAATGCAGAAGAGTGAAGTCAGCCAAAGCCTCAATTTTGTTATCTTTAGCAGAGTGACTACTAAAAGGGCAGAGTGGTTAAACTATGCTTTTTTAAGATCTTGTGCTGGGTAAGTAAGCGTCATTGCGCCTTCTACCGTTGTAACGTGAACGTAGCCACCACCAGCACTTAGGCCAGTTACTACCATTTCACCTAGTTCAACACCTTTTGTTGCTACAACGCGATCATCAACTGAAAACACTTTACACACCTTCAATAAATTAAATAAATACGATAGATATCGAACGCGGATTTAAACAGATGGCACCCCAATCAACTAATCCAGTTATTTGTCGTAAAGATTAAATTTAGTTATGCATAAATCAGTATGTCTTAAAAATCAGTTTGTTAACTTACGCTGTGACGTTATTTATCCGCTGGATAAACGACACCAATTTGCTGACGCATCTCTGTAATTAACTTGGCAACGGTTAAAGCACGCTGTTGGGCTTGCGCTTGTGTCGTGTGGTCGCCAGCAATGCAGCTAGCAAAGGCTTGTGCTTCGTAACTCATGGAGTTCTCGCTTTGTACTTGAGTAAGGTTTTCTACCTTGCCATCACGGAAGCGGATCTTAACGTCGGTGCATTCAGCAATGTGATCGATGATGATCGCCCCTAATTCACCTTGGATCTCACTTGGAGCATAAGAGTCGCTGACTTTAGAGTGAGCAAGCGTTACGTCAAACTCAGGATACTGGAAGATCGCACAGCCATGAGCATCGACACCTGACTCAAGCAGCTTCGCAGAAGCTTGTGCATTCTCCGGCTCACCAAATAGCGCGACTGTTGCGGCTACGCAGTAAAAGCCAATATCAACCAACGATCCGTTAGAAAAAGCTGGGTTGAAGGTGTTTGGGTTCTCGCCGTTTAGGTATTTTTGGTAGCGTGATGAATACTGGCAGTAATTGATGTGCGCTTTATGTACCTTGCCAATCTTTTCTAGGCCGAGTTGGACTTGCTTAAAGTTTGGTAGGAATTGAGATTTATACGCCTCGAACAACACTACGCCGTTTTTCTCAGCCACTTCGAACATGCGTGTTGCTTCATCAATGTTTGATGCAACCGGCTTTTCACAGATAACGTGCTTACCGTGTTCCATCATGAAGATAGATTGCTCGCAATGAAGTGAGTTCGGTGAAGCGATGTACACGGCTTCAACCGTTTTGTCATTTGCCAATGCGTCGAGTGAGTCATACGTCGCTTCAACGTCAAATTCTTGGGCGAACTTTACCGCACTGTCTAGATTTCGAGAGTAAACCGCAGCAAGTTGCATCGATTGAGATTCGTGAGCAGCTTGAACAAATTTTTGTGTAATCCAATTGGTTCCAATTACAGCAAACTTAATCATATGGGTATCCAGTCGTTAGTCGTCGTTAGTGTATTGATTCTACAGAGATAGTAGCACTCAAAGGCTGGCAATGTGCCTGAGATTTGCGGAACAATTTACCTAAACTTAGAGCCTAATATTAATAACCCGCCTTCACAGAGCGTCTGAGTTGACCAGTGTAACGGTGCACAATTAAGCCATTTTTGCTAAGGTGTTATTGAATTCAAACAAGGTGATGATATGCAAATCCGGACCGCCAAGGTAACTGATATTAGCTCGATCTTGGAGCTCTCTGAACAGATAAACCGTCAACACCACCTTGGTGCTCCTATGGTGTTTGCGCCAGCCTCACAGGGTTTAGGTGATAGTGAAGAATATTGGTTGGGATTGATGCTTGATTCGGTTGGCGCTTTCTTTGTTGCGGTTGACGATCAACAGGTGGTTGGCTTCTTAGCTGGGAAGGTAACGCAGAATAAAGGGGTTAGCTTTATTCAGTCGCATAAGGTGGCAAGGGTGAATACGATTGTGGTGAACGATCAGGTTCAGAGTCAAGGCGTCGGCAGAGCGCTGATGAAGTCATTCAATCAATGGGCGCAAGCGAGTGGTGCTATCGAGCTTAGGTTAGAAGTGATGGAGTTTAATCAGCAAGCTAAGGGTTTCTATGAGTCGTTAGGAATGGAAACTCAGTCACGAACCATGTCCATGCGTTTTGAGGAGATTTGAGGGTGCGTCTGTTTTGGTCTTTATTACTGTGTTTACTGTTTGTGGTTCCGAACGCGAATGCTGAGCAGGTCGTAGTCGAGAAAATAGTCTCTGACGCGACGGCGATCGAGACGATTGTATTCGAGTCGGCACCAGCTCACTCTCAACGTGTCTCAACGTCTTCATCTAATTCAAACTCCAAACATGTGATTATTGTGGATGATGTCCTTAGCAGTAATTCTGGCGAACAAGTTGCCCAGTTGTCTCAAGGTTCATCTATACGTCCACCTCAAAGCTCATCTCGACAGTTTTATACTCTACCAGCTTCCTCTTCTGATACAGATTCGTTGCTGCAAGTGGTCACCTTGGTCAAAGTTGATAAGTCTAAACGCAGAATGTACCTGCTCAAGGGTGAAGAGGTGATTCAGGAATTTCGTATTGCGCTAGGCAAACAACCGAAAGGGCATAAACGCTTTGAGGGAGACAACCGAACGCCTGAAGGGGAATACCAACTCGATTATGTGATGAAAGAGTCGGACTTTTATCGCTCAGTACATATTAATTACCCGCAACCTTCGGACATGCAATGGGCAGAGCAAAATGATGTGGATCCTGGCGGGAACATCAAAATCCACGGCATCAAAAACGGAGAGCACCGTTCACCTAGCTTTATTCAAAGCTTTGATTGGACGGATGGCTGTATCGCATTAACTAATCAAGATATGGATGAGTTTCTCCAACTTGTAAAAATGGGTACCCCTATCCATATCGAATGGTAGTCATTGGTACCCAATTTTCTCAATCATTTTCCGGAATCAATTAGCGCAGTTAATTCGCGAAACCAACTTCCAAAGTCAACCGCTAAAGCCAGTTACAGTAAAACTCGACCTGCACTGAATATCGCAATCACGATGAGCAGTGCAATGGTGACTGGCTTAAACTTTGCTCCACCAAATCTCTCGAATAGTTTAGAACCCACATAACCGCCAAACATGCTGCTTGGTAAGAGCGCGAGAGTTAGCCACACCATATCTCGATCGACCAATCCTGCGATCGATGCTGAAACAAACGCGGTGGAATCCGCCAATACAAAGAATGCGATCAGGCCAGCTCTAGCAATGTGTGGTGCGACTGGGCTTGCCAATGCGTGCGTGCCAATCGGAGGCCCTGACATCGATGCTGCGCCGTTCATTACCCCTGCAAGGCTGCCTAGAATATAGGGAGCAAATCTAGGTTCATTTTTGTACTGGAAACCTCTGTAGATCATAAGTGCAGACGCAAAAATGAAGACACTGATGATCAAGATGATCGTGTCTTGGTTAACGGATTTAAGTAGAAGTAAGCCGATAGGCGTAAAGGCTAGGCAAGGGATAAATACCTTTGAAACCCAGCGCCAGTTGACGTGTTTTCGAACCTTAGGCAGCAATTGAATATTGCCCAATAGGTCGATTAGCATGAAAACGGGAACCAGTTCGATAACAGGGGCGAATAACGCACTTAATGGCAATGCCACTAAGGTGAAACCGAAACCTGAGAAGCCACGAACAATAGCGGCGAAAATGAAGATTGCACCCAAAATTGGGAAGGTTGGACTAAAAATGAGATCCATAAATTAAGTAACCAATGAAGCTGTCTAAATAGAGCGAACTAATGAAACCAAGTGAGTAGCGGAATGTACTCCTACTCACTTGTGTTTGCTACCTAATTTTGAGGTTTCCCGAGAGTTAGTTTTAAAGCCTCTCGGGGTTGTTTTTACAGTATTCGCTTGGTCAATTTATAGAGGTAAATTGATTCGGGAAATCAGTGAATACGGCATCTACTTTTGAGATGAATTTGAAGTGAGACGGATCGTTTACGGTGTAGCACCATGTTTGGATTTTTGCTTCACCTAGTGTATCGAGATCGCTCTGAATCACGTGTTCGTAGTTCATGTGGCAGCTGAACGCTTTAACTTCGTCAATCAACATCAAGTCGGCTTGAGTCAGTTGCTCTGTAATTACACCAACGCGGTATCTCGGCAGGTGACGAGCCATTTCAGAAACCACTTGATGGCTGAAACTTGAAAGCAGCACTCTGTCGGTGTCTACATTTGAACGAATCAACTCTGTATGTAGCAAATCAACGACATGAGGGGCTTGATGTCGACTGTCGACTTTAATCTCTAAGTTGACGCTGAGATCATGCTGCTCAACAAGCGCGAGCAATTCTTCCAGCGTCAATATTCTTTCACCAGCGAACTGCTCAGACTTCCAACTGCCAAAATCAAGCTGACGCAGTTCTGCAAGGGTGTGTTCGTCGACACGACCTTTGCCATCGCTGCAGCGCTCAAGGGTGTGGTCGTGACAAACCACAAGTTGATCATCCTGAGTTGGCTGAATATCTACTTCAATCCATTTCAAACCGAGTTTAGCGGCTTGTTCAATGCTTGCCTTGGTATTTTCTGGGTGAGTACCTGCTACACCCCGATGACCTACGATGATAGACGACATAATTAATCCTTCTTAAAGACGCACCGTAAAAACGCATTAAATATCAGTGTACTCGATTAAGCGAGAGCCGTCGTTAAGCTTGTTACCTCTTCGCGTGACTCTTGTGAAGTAAAGTTATTTGGTTGAATACGCTTCCCACGACTGTCAAAAATATGCAGGTTCGATTTATCAATGCTTAGACCGAGGGGGACAGCTTGGCACAAAGTTGTTTCGGGTGTGACTGCAATAAAGGGTTGTTCGTTCACAAAGCCATGAACTAACTGATTAGGCCCTAAAGGCTCAACCACGCTGATACGTAATTCCAGCGGCAGTGCGTTCATGATTAAATCGCTACAAACCTCAGAATGTTCAGGGCGAATGCCAAGAGTGATAGTCGCGTCCTTAACGTGCGCATATTCGGGTAGATACATTTGTTGATCGCCGATTTCAAGATAGCCATCATCGAGCGTGGCAGTTAAGAAGTTCATCGCGGGGCTACCAATGAAGCTTGCTACAAAGGTACTGGCAGGCTGGTGGTAGACCTCTCTTGGTGTGCCGACTTGTTCTATTTGGCCTTTGTTGAGAACCACAATTCTATCTGCCAGTGTCATAGCCTCAACTTGGTCATGAGTCACGTAAACACTGGTTACGCCTAGCTCGCGTTGCAGCTTTTTGATTTCTAATCTCATGTGAGCGCGCAATGAGGCATCTAGGTTAGACAAAGGCTCATCAAACAGGAACAGTTGAGGGTCGCGTACAATCGCTCGTCCCATAGCAACACGCTGGCGCTGACCACCCGAAAGCTTGGCTGGCTTGCGGTCTAGGTACTCTTCGATTCTCAGTGTCTTGGCGACTTTCTCAATCTTCTCTTCAATCACGTGTTGGCTTACACCTCGGTTCTTTAAACCATAAGCGAGGTTTTTGTACACTGTCATGTGAGGGTAGAGTGCGTAATTTTGAAAGACCATTGCGATATCTCGTTGAGCTGGCTTTTCGTTATCAACACGGCGCCCACCCAAGTGAATCTCGCCGCCAGAGATGCTTTCCAGCCCCGCAATTGAACGTAGGATAGAAGACTTGCCGCAGCCCGATGGGCCAACCAACACAAGAAATTCACCCTTTTCGATATCAAGTGAGACATCTTTCACTGCACGATGACCGTTCTCATAAGTCTTTACCAAGTTTTTGATGCCTAACATGGTAGGTGCTTTGTGCGTACGATCGTGAGTGGCTTGGGTGTGCCCTAACGTTTGTTTTAACTTTGGCATCGGGGTGTCCTCTGATTTTTGCGGAGAAGCTGGGTGAGACGTCTTGTACTCATCGAGTGATTGAATGCGGTTATCGGTCATTTGAGTTGTGTCGTTGTTATTTTTCACTTTCTACTAGCCCTTTTACAAACCAACGCTGAAATACAACCACCACTAAAACGGGTGGCAACATAGCTAAAATTACCATGGCAAAAACATAGTCGTAGCGCGGTAAACTGGTTTCATTGATGTTGTTGAGTACTTGTTTGATGCCCATCACGATGGTGTTGTAGCCTTCGTCCGTGGTCATCATGATTGGCCACAGATATTGGTTCCAACCCACCACAAACATGATGATGAAGATCGCGGCGATCATGGTTTTAGACAGTGGCAGTAAGATGTCGACAAAGAATCGAAACGGACCTGCGTTATCCAACTGTGCTGCTTCTAATAATTCATCGGGGATGGTTTTGAAGAACTGTCTAAAAAAGAAGGTTGCGGTAGCTGACGCGATCAGAGGTAGAATTAAACCTGTGTAGCTATTAAGCAGCCCAAGCCCAGCAACCACTTCATAAGATGGGATAATACGAACCTCTAGTGGTAACAGCAGGGTTACGAAGATCAGCCAAAACCAAGCCGTGGCGTAAGGCAGCCTGAAGTAGACCAAAGCAAACGCGGCCATCATCGAAATGATGATCTTACCGATCGCAAAACCTAGTCCCATGATCATCGAATTGGCGATCATTTTGCTAGCGGTGACTTCACCACTGAAGCCCATGCTTTTGTTCCAAGCTTCGCTATAAATGGCTGTAAAGTTATCGCCCGGTAACCACTGCAAGCCATCGCTGACAATGGTGTTTGGGTTATGCGTCGAGCTGGCGAAGATTAGCCAAATAGGGATCAACATGAACAGCATCCCAGCAATTAAAATTAGGTGGTCAGAGATCTTATTACTTTTCATAAATAACTCCTGTCGCGTTAAAACCTAGCTGTAGTGGGCTAGTAATGAACACGCTTTTCTACAACGCGAAACTGGATAAATGTAAGAGTGAGTACCAGTAGTAACAACACAACAGATTGTGCAGAGCTGCCGCCTAAATCTGCGCCAACAAACCCATCTCGATACACCTTGTACACTAACGAAGTAGTGCCGCCACCCGGGCCGCCGTTGGTCATGGTGTCTATGACGCCAAAAGTTTCAAAGAACGAGTAAGTAAGGTTGATGACCAGCAGGAAAAAACCAGTTGGTGCGAGTAGCGGGAAGGTAATCGTCCAGAAACGTTTCGAGTCGCTGACACAATCCAGCATCGCCGCTTCTTTTACTGCGTAAGAGATTGACTGAAGCCCTGCCAGAAAGTAGATGAAATTCACCGAAACCTGTTTCCACACCGAAACCAAAATAAGAGCAAATGTGGCATCCACAGGATCCGTCTGGAAGCTGAAATCCCAACCCACCACTGCAAATATCTCTGTGAACACGCCAATGTGCGGGTTAAACAGGAAGGCACCGATAACGCCTGCAATCGCGGGAGCAACGGCATATACCCACGTGAGGGTGACTTTGTAAGCCCCTTGGCCATGAATGATGTTGTCGGCTTTGACGGCGAGCAGCAGCGCCAACGCTAGCGACAAGAAAGACACCACGATCGCGAACATCAGAGTGAAGCCAATCGAGCTTAGGTACTCACTCGATTCGAATAACATTTGATAGTTCTCAAACCACACGAAGAGCGAAGATGTGCCCCAAGGGTCTTCCAGCATAAAGGAGAGATACACCGCCTTTGCCGCCGGATAGATAAAGAAAACCGCGATGATGAGTATCTGAGGCGCCAAAAATAAGTAAGGCAGTGGAGAGTGAAAAAATTGCTGACGTCGTTCCACAGGGTAGTCCCCAAATGAGTGGCTTGAACCACTGTTAGTTACCGTGACCACTCGCGCTATAACAAGGCATGCTTCCAGTTGAGTTGTAGTTTTTGGAGCAAAAGATGGCGTGAGTGAAGAACCTCCTCACGACTCGTTATCACTCTATTGATTCAAGGTGACGGACAAGTAGTGAGGAGGAATGAACTGCTTTGGTTCGCTAAGTTTTAAGCTGTTGAACCGCTCTATTTCATTAACAGATCCAGTCCATAAACAGAGCTAGCTCATCAACCTATCTAGTTCATGGTGCGAGCGAAGCGTTTTAATAGCTTGCTGCTTTCATCTTCGACTTTGTCTAGGCTGTTCTCGACGCTAGAACGGTCAGCGAAGATGTTATCGAATTCACGATGCATCACTTCACGAATCTGAGGGTAGTAACCTAAACGATAACCCTTAGTCCACTCACCCGATTTTAGGCTTAGCTGCTTAACACCCACTTCTGCGTCTGGTTGCTCTTTGTAGTAGCCAGACTCTTTCGCTAAGTCATAAGCCGCTGTCGTTACCGGAACGTAGCCAGTAGTTTTGTGCCAGTAAACTTGAGTTTCAGGTTTGGTCAGGTAATCAAAGAACGCGGCGACACCTTTGTCTTGCTGTTGATCGTGGCCATTGAGTGCAAACAGAGCGGCACCACCAATGAAGGTTAAGCCTGCATCTGGGTTAACTGATTTCCAGTAGGGAAGGTAGGTGGTGCCCAACTCGAAAGGTACGCGGTTACGTAAGCCACCGAATGAACCAGAAGAACCCATCCACATCGCCACTTCTTGGCGCTCGAAAGGTGTTTGGTTTGCATCCCAGTCGCTGCCGTAATACTTGTAGTAGCCTAAATCTGACCACTCTTTCATTTTGCTGACGTGCATCATCATGTCTTTGGTGTTGAACATGATCTTAGTGGACAAGCCATCGTAGCCGTTGTTTTGGTCCGCGACTGGCAGATTGTGGCGAGACTTAAAGTTCTCGAACATGATCCACGGCGTCAGAGATTGAGAAAAGGCGATGTGACCTTCTGCTTTTAGCTTCTTAGCAACCACTTCGAGTTCTTCATAAGTTTTAGGCGCTTCGGCTCCTACTTCTGCGAGAAGATCTTTGTTGTAGTAAAGAACCGGCGTCGAACTGTTGAAAGGCATACCAACCATCTTGCCTTGGTTGTCGGCATAGAAGTTACGAACGCCAGCTAGGTAGTCGTTTGAATTAAAGTTGTAGCCTGACTCAACCAGAATATCCTGTACCGGTTTCGCGACGCCTTTGGCGTTCATGATGGTTGCTGCGCCTGCATCGAAGACTTGTAGAATATTGGGTGCTTCACCTGCTCGGTATGCCGCGATACCCGCGGTTAAGGTCTCTGTATATGAGCCCTTGTAGATTGGCGTGATTTCGTAATCATCTTGAGACGCATTAAAGTCGGTCGCAATTTTGTTTACTGTTTCTCCAAGCTGGCCGCCCATTGCGTGCCACCAAGTGACTTGAGTCGTTGCGAACGCTGGCATTGCCGTTGTCGCGGAAAGAACGCCTGCCAAAATTAGCTTATTCATCTTCGTTTCCTTTTGGATGAAATCGATATCGAGGTATTGGATTAGAGTTTTAACGAGATAGTAGGGGTGTCGTTTGAAGCTATCTTGAACAGGACGTATTTCACTTACGTGGCTAAACCGTTTCACTGATATGAAAGATTCATTTCGATTTCATTTAAGATAAAAGTTATTGATAGTTTTGATATTTACTGTGTGCGGTTTTTAAGAGGTTTGTTGTTCAATGCTCGCTCAATATTTGTTCAATAAAAAAGCCTCTCGAAGGAGAGGCTTTGAATAAGCTAGAGCTTGTAAAAATCAGCTCAGTTCTAGTGTGCGATATCGAGTTGGTTGTCTTTCACGCCGTTAATGCGGAACCAACCTGCAATACTGAATCGCTCTGTGTTTGTCGGCAGTACCTCATGTGGGAACTGTTCAGACAAGAACACGAATAAGCGGCCTGACTTTGGTGGAATGGTCGCTATGTGGTTGTCTTTTAGATCGTAAACCACAAGTTCACCAGCATCTTCTTCTGTCCACTCATCATTCATATAGAACACGGTAGTCAGGCGGCGGTTTTCATTGCCTTTGAAGCAGTCTAAGTGCTTTTGGTAAAAGTCGCCTTTTTCGTATTTAGCAAAGTGCGCTTCGTACTCGAACAGACCCAAAAAGAACGCTTGGTTTGCTTCTAAACGAATTTGCTCCATTTTGTCTAGGAACAGAGAAGCTGGCTCGCCCATGTCGCGGCGCACCCATTGAATCTTGTCACTACGAATGGTCGACTCTCGCGTTACTTCATCGTTACGGCCAATCCTAGCCTTTTTCCAGTTCTCTGGAATGCAATCCCTCAATGCCACTACTTCTTCATGCGTTAAGAAGTCATCCCAAACAAAGTAACCTTGGGTAGAAAGAGCATCGATTAATTGGTTCATGTATAGCACTCAGACAATAAATTAGAAGCGCATATATAGTCCTAATAACTTAGGTCAACAAATCGCGTATTTTGTCGTCACGATAAATGGTGCTGAATGCTTGAGTTGTATGGCTTATAGAGCAAGGTTTACGGCAATGCAGGCATTCAATAATGCTGAAAATATCGGATTAAATTGATGCTTATCTTTGGAATGTGTACTCATTGTTCTGAGTTGAATTCGATTTGAGTAACATTGGATTTGAGTAATTTAGTGGATATCAATAGAAATCTTGATTGTAGCTCTCTTTCTAGTTTTAGATTGTGAACTTTAACAAAATGATCACAATTCAAATTGGATTTGCTATTGTATAGGTCTGACCAGTTGTTTTATCACAAGGAGCGGTTTTGCAGCTGCATACCATTAAAGGTTACATCCAAGACATGTACTTGGTGGAGTATCCAGACAAATTACTGTTACTTGATGGCGCATGTCGAGCCGACATCCCCCATTTGAAAACTTTTATCGAAACCGAGCTTCTGCGTGATTTTTCCGATCTACACACGGTTGTGGTTACACACATGCATCCCGATCACGCAGGGGCCGCGCACAAGCTCAGAAAGCTAACGAACTGTAACTTGGTGGCAGCAAACCGAGACAAAGACTGGTATCACGGTATTGATGGTATCTTGATGCATTTGACGGATCTGGCGCTGGCACGATGGATGGCGAATCGCTTAGGGAAGCCTAAAGCAAACCTATGGTATTCGAGAAAGTTAAAGCCGGACTACAAGCTGTCGGATGGTGAGAGTATTCCGGGTTTTGATGACTGGTTGGTTCTAGAAACGCCGGGGCACACTGACCGAGATCTTTCGGTTTATTGTCCATCTCACAGCGTTGCCTATGTGGCAGACTTAATGGTGGAAGTGAAAAAGAAACTGATTCCGCCTTTCCCTATATTTCACCCTAACAAGTACCGAGCGTCAGTATCTCGTATCTATGAGATGCAGCTTGATACCTTGCTGGTGGCGCATGGTGGCCAAGTCGATTTCAGTCAGAAAGCTTTTGAACATCTGTTAATGAGTGCGCCAAGAAGGCCTGTTACACATTGGCGAGTGACAAAAGTTAAAACCAAGAAATTGTTGTTATCGATTTGGCGATTTGGTTTTCAATCTCATGGTAAATCTAAGAAATAGATAAGCTCAAAGTAAGATCGGCAACTCGAAATTAAAGAATAGAACGCAATAAGGCCAGTCATGAGACTGGTCTTATTGCGTTGTGACTAACTTTAGCTATAACCTGTGGAGCGGTTACGATGACTCGGATTAGTGAGTCAGCAGGAATTCACCCGCTGGATCAACAATCACTTTGTCACTCATGCCTTGACGACCAAGCAACATCATATAAGTCATATCTTGACGGTTGCTTAGCGTGATATCGATAGGCCATTCCTGACCACCCATTTTTAGCATGGTTTCAATCACACAACGGTGTTCAACTTCACCGTTAGATGATTTGATTTTCTTACTTGTTTTCAGCTTCGCTTTGCAGCGCACAGTCTCTTCTAGGTGGTACACATCTGGATGAAGATCGAATTCCACGAAGTTCTCACCGTCTGTTTTTACACATAGTAGATTGTCTACGTGTAGAGAAGAGGTTTTAGCCCCTGTATCAACACGTGTATGTAGTCCAGTTATCCCTAACTCTGGTAAGCAAAGTGCTTCAGTATTCCCTATGATCATTTTATTGTTCATATCATTTCCAATCATGAGTTAACGGTGTTAAATCAGCCTTTGCCACGAGTACGGTTAGCGTTTGGTTTTGCATTTTTCTCGATGAATTCGAAAATCATGTCTGCTACATCTTTACCTGTCGCTTTCTCGATACCTTCTAGGCCAGGAGAAGAGTTCACTTCCATTACAACAGGGCCATTCTTAGATTGTAGAATATCAACACCACATAGGTTTAAACCCATGATTTTCGCAGCATTGATTGCTGTAGCGCGCTCTTCTTTGGTTAGTTTAACCAGTTGAGCTGTACCGCCACGGTGCAGGTTAGAGCGGAATTCACCCTCACCAGCTTGACGCTTCATCGCTGCAATTACTTTGTTGCCAACAACAAAACAACGGATGTCTGCGCCATTTGCTTCTTCAATGAACTCTTGAACCAAGATGTTCGCTTTTAGGCCCATGAATGCTTCGATAACGCTTTCTGCTGCTTTATTTGTTTCAGCCAGAACCACGCCGATACCTTGAGTACCTTCAAGAAGCTTGATCACTAGTGGCGCGCCACCTACGTTTTTGATCAAGTCTTGAATCTTGTCTGGGCGGCTAGCGAAACCTGTTTTTGGTAAGCCAATACCTTTGCGAGACAACAGTTGTAGTGAGCGCAGTTTGTCGCGAGAACGACTGATTGCTACTGACTCATTGATACAAAAAGTGCCCATCATTTCGAATTGGCGAACAACCGCAGTTCCGTAAAAGGTAATGGAAGCGCCAATACGTGGAATAACAGCATCGTATTGAGGTAGCTCTTCACCCATGTAGCGAATCTTCGGATTGTTACTCGCGATATCTATATCACAGTGCAGCGTGTCGATAACATCGACCTGGTGACCACGTGCTTCTCCAGCCGCTTTTAAGCGAGAAGTAGAGTATAGATTTTCGTTGCGAGAAAGAATTGCGATACGCATGGCGTTTCCTTAGTTAATACCTGATTGGTAACTGCAAATAAATTAGTTGTTAGCTGAGCTTTCAGTTTTTTCTGAGGCTCCTTGCTTGCTTCGGGGCGAACCTTAAGGCTTTTCGCTTAACTAAGAAAACGAATTAAATTTGTCGAGTCGACAACAGAAATTTATCGAATGTGTGAGTGATTGGTACAGCTGGGTTGAGAGGGGATTTGGAATGGAAAAGCGAGTTGAGACCTAACTCATATTGGGGGTAGGAGCATATTAGGTTGTGCTCAACTCGCGTTAACTCGGTGCTAAAAAGTGTACTAATAACGCCAGTTACATAGCTCTATAAGTGTTCGTAGTGCTTCTCTTTCGAGCTTGCTACAGGTGCTTTTTAACTTATTAAGATAGTATTTTCTCATGATGATTACTTCTCTTGTATTAGGCTTTGGTGGGAACTCAACATTCCCTGCTGACCCATTAATTATGGTTGTTTAATAGGAAGTAATAAACAGATGGGTTTTTAATAGGGTGTTCCTGTTTTTGACTTTTATCGTCACTCAAAGACAAATGTGTTTTATAATCGGCTTTATGAGGAAGGGTTATTTCTAAAAGGTTCATTATTTGTCTGATCTAAACATGATGCGTTACTACACTCGGCTGGATTCGTTCGAGCCAAACATCTCACATTCGGTGACTTTGACTGAGGTGGCAGACAAGCTGTTTACCAGTTTGCGCCATGCACGAACCTTACTCGGCAAGATGCATCAGGCTGAATGGGTGGTGTGGGAGCCAAAAGTCGGCAGGAATCAACGTTCTAACCTGACATTGCGCTTTAGCAATCAACAACTGACTCAACATGTTGCCAGCAAGCTGATAGAGCAGGGCAAGTACGAAAAAGCGCTCTCTATTTTGGATAATGACCGCGCAGTCTTTGGCTCTCTTCTCCAAGAAACATCCGGTGCGACGATGCGCGAAGGGCTGCTGCACGTTCAATTAACCTATAAACGTAAGTTTGAAGACCTGTTTCCACACCATATTCACCGCAGCAGCGAACGATTTTTGATCAGACAAGTATTCAGTTGCCTCGTCACTTGTAATGGTAAGGGCGAGTTGAAGCCTGAGCTAGCGCACCATTGGGAATATGATGCTGAGAAGTTAGTTTGGACTTTCTATTTGCGCCCAGGACTAACCTTCCACGATGGCCAACCTGTTGATGCTAAACAGTTAGTCTCGCTGTTTTCAGCCTTGCAAACCTTACCTTTCTATCAAACAGAGTTAGCTCATGTTGCTTCGGTTTACAGTGAGCAGCCGTTAAGGATCAGCTTCCAACTCACTAAAGCTGACACCGGCTTCGCAGGCTTGTTGGCTGGCGTTAAGTATTCAATTCAACCCGCAGCGCAAGTGACCCGTGAGCCGTCACCATTAAGCTCTGTGCCTCACACGGTAGTAGGCACTGGCCCATTCAAAGTGGTCGAAACCAATAATGAACGCATCAAACTCGCCGCATTTGAGCACTATTATGGTTGTCGCTCGTTAACCGATGAAGTGACCATTTGGCAGTTTGAGGAATCAATGACGGGCACTGCTCGTTTCGATGATAGCCAAATGCACGTATCGCCTTATGAAGATTCGTCTTGTTTTCACCAGTTAGGGAAAAGTGACGTAGAACTCGTTTCTGCAGATACAGACGGCCTTCGTAGCCGAGTCGAGGATGGATGCCTGTTTATCCTATTTAATCAGAACTCAGCGGCAACTCCGCTTAATAATGAGCAGCGCAAATACCTTTCAGAACTGACCAACCCACAAGCGATTTTGTCTCAGTTGGAACATAACAAGGGTTTGTTTAGCGTCTCTTTAGCTCAAAACATACTGCCAAGTTGGCAGAAATTGTATCGAACGCCTTCGAAAGAGGCTCAACTTCCGAAAAGAATGAGCATTGCGGTTTATGACTATTATGCGTTGTACCGATGTGCGATTTGCGTATCCGACATACTCAAACGATATGGCGTGGAAGTTGAGGTCAATACCTACAGCTTTCGCGAACTGGCGCTGCTCTCCCAGAGTGGCGAGTTAAAGGAGGATCTGGTGCTGTGTAACCTGAATCTCGATGATAATGCCCCGTCTTCGCTATTTTCGTGGATGATGAACGATCCTGTTTTGCACTCTGCTTTAGGAGAGATGAACAGCGACTGGCTTAAACAGCGCTTGGATAGTCATAAAGCATCCGTTGAACTGCCTAATTACTTGGCAGAGCTAGAACCTATCGCGTCTACTCTGATCTCAGATTATTGGTTAGTGCCTATGTTCCATCACTTGCAGACCGTTCGTTTCCAAGGGATTCTGAAAAACGTCGCCATCACCAACTGGGGATGGCCCGACTTCAAGAATGTATGGTCTGCTGATTAATTTCTTAACGAGTAGGATAAAGCGTTTTCAAAGTCGATTTTGGCATACTGATATGTAGGTAAAACCAAATTCTACAAAAAACGCCACCGAGTATTTGATTCGATGGCGCTTTTTCGTTTTATTTTGAAAATCAGTTCTCTAAGTTTTGCGCCATTTTTTTTGCAATTTTTCTGAATTGCTCTAACTCATCTTCAGCCATGCCTTTGGTCATTCTCTTCAGCATGTCTCGATCTATATCCGAAACTTTACTCATGACCTCTTGACCCTTATTGGTCAGAATCAATAACTGGCTGCGCTTGTCTTCTGGATTTGGAGACTTCTTCACAAGCTCTTGATTGATCAGTGCATTAACTAATCTCGTGACCTGCGCTTTATCGCGGTTTAAGTAGTGCGCGATATCGATAGCCGTACATGGAGATTTCTTAGTAATGATCTTCATGACACGAATGTTCATGGGTGCGATCTCAGAATCCAAGCTCTCAATCTGTTCACTCATTTGACGTTTCAAAGAGTGTACTAAACGAAAGATAGACTCTAACGATGTGTTATCAGACATAAACGATCCTTAGAAATATAGTTGACACTGTCAACTATTGTATTTATGGTTGATATTGTCAACTTAATTGTTCGTAAATTCAAGTTAGGAGACAGTAATGACGATGCAAACAATCACAGGCAAACACAATCACTACCGTATCACTATCGAAGAAGTGAACATCAAGGAAGATCGTGAACTGCAAACCATGCAGTTTGAAATTGAAGACAGAGAAAACATGTTCGCGATTGTAGAGAAGATCAAGCAGGACAGTGGCCTAGATGAGCAATCCGCAACGAGACTAGGTGTAAGTATTCGCTTACTGGGACCGTTGATGATGCAAGATAGAAAACACCCTCTGTTTATTGATTTCATGCCTCACTTCAGAAATTTCATGCAAAATCTTAAGAAGACGTTAAAAGGCGAGTAGCGTTTCTTCAACAATGACACATTCAACAATGACACATTCAACAAGCCAGTCAACCGATCATCAGGTGCTGGCTTTTCTTTTGATATATTGACTTAGCGGTATGTGTTTACTTGCGGTACATGTGACAATAAGCCTTTGAACACTTTACGGTGAAACCATCGTATGAGTGATGCAATTACCTAAACCTATTTCCAATCGTTCTAAATTTAAACGGTATATTATGACAAGTGTATTTGAGCAGGCGGCTAAAGAGTTATTAAGCCGTCGCACCGCGGGAACTAAAGCGCCAAGATTAATCGAACAATATCGCCCAACCAGTTTAGATGATGCGTTAGCCATTCAAGAATCAATGATTGAAATTCGTGCAGATAGAGTGGGGGGCTGGAAGTGTCTGTTACCTCTTGCAGAAAATAAATTTATCGTAGCGCCTATTTTCACTGACAACGTACAGCAAGGTGAAGTTTGTGAATTGTTCGCAGACACAAGCTCAGTGCTAGGCAAAGAGGTAGCCCGAGTAGAACCAGAAATCGCTTTTGTACTGACTAAGCCTTTGCCTGCGAACTTAAATGGTTACAGTGAAGCACAAATCAATGATGCAATTGGCTCTTGCCATATGGCACTTGAGTTAATTCAATCTCGCTTTGCCGATGGAATTGGTGCGGAGTTTTACGAAGTTTTAGCCGATTGCTTGGCAAACCAAGGCCTGTTTCTTGGTCCTGAAATAGAGAAAGATAAAGCGTTTACTGCTGCTAAGGTCGAAGTGGCTATAGCCCAAGCTGGAAAAGTTCAGGCATTTTCTGGCACTCACCCTAACGCATTAGCTCAAAACCCTGTCTACTGGTTGATCGATACGATGACCAAGCGTGGAATCAGTTTTGAAGCGGGCGAGGCGATTATTACAGGGTCTTACTGTGGTGTGGTTGAGCTTGACTTCGACGAGCTAACAACCGTTGCTTATGATGGTATCGGAGAGTACCAAGTGACTTTCACACAAAAGCGCTAAGCTATTTATAAGCTCTATTCATTAAGAAAGCAGCTCTCTAGAACTCTGCTTTGCGTATTGGCAATTTATTCTCGAAGGGCTATTTACTGGTGAGTAAATAGCCTTTTCTATTATGTGATGCTCAATAAGGTTCTTATTACTTTGCATTAAATTGGGCGTTTAGACGTCTAGACGTTGACAAGTTCTAAGTGTGACATTAGTCTGCTCTCCTTCCTGTTCTATAGCGTTGTCGTTCCATGTCCAATTCGAAAAATTCTAATGCGGTAATTGCCCCTTCGGCAGTTGCGCTTATCCCTCTGATCGTGTTCCTTGCGCTGTTTATTGGCGTAGGTACGTACTTGTCACTGCAAGGCGTCGATTTTGCTTTCTATCAGCTTCCAGCTCCGATTGCGGCTTTGCCTGCAGTGATGCTGGCGTTGTTGCTAAGCAAAGATAAATTGAACCGTGCTATCGAACAGTTCTTAAGTGGAGTAGGTCACAAAGACATTATCGCAATGTGTATGATCTACCTACTGGCGGGTGCTTTTGCGGCCGTGGCTAAAGCTTCTGGTGGTGTTGATGCAACGGTAAACCTTGGTTTGTCGGCGATCCCGACGAGCATGATCCTACCGGGTATCTTTCTTATTTCTGCTTTCATTGCGACCGCAATGGGCACATCTATGGGTACTATCGCTGCGGTTGCCCCTGTGGCACTAGGCATTGCTGACTCAGCTGGCATGAGCATTCCTCTAACCGCTGGTGTGGTGCTAAGTGGCGCTATGTTTGGTGACAACCTTTCAATCATCTCTGATACCACGATTGCCGCGACACGCTCGCAAGGCTGTGAGATGAGAGACAAGTTTAAAGAGAACATCCGCATTGCACTTCCTGCTGCACTTATCGCGATTGTTATCTTTGCTTTCAACAGCACGGCAACTCAAGTTCCTGAAACAGGCCCAATTGAATGGCTGAAAGTCCTGCCGTACATCACTATCCTAATTCTTGCGGTATCAGGCATGAACGTATTCGTTGTGTTGACGATCGGTATCTTGCTGGCGGGTGGTGTGAGTTTAGGCTCTGTTGAGAACTACGGCTTGACGGATTACGCTCAAGACATCTACGCAGGCTTTGGCAACATGCAAGAGATCTTCTTACTGTCGATGCTGATTGGTGGTTTGAGTGAGCTGATGCGTCGCCAAGGTGGATTAGCGTTTCTGACTAACCTAGTGAGCGGTTTGATTCGTGCGTTTGGTTCTTCACACTCTAAGCAAGCAAATGGCCGTGCGAGTGAGCTAGGTATTGCTGGCTTGGTATCAATGGTTAACATGTGTACTGCAAACAACACCGTAGCGATCATTGTATCTGGTAGTGTGGCTCGCCAACTGGCGGAAGAGAACAACGTGTCTCCGCGTCGTTCGGCAAGTTTGTTGGATATCTTCTCTTGTGTGATTCAAGGTGTGTTGCCTTATGGTGCTCAGGTATTGCTATTAGGTTCTGTGTTCAACCTATCTCCGCTAGAGATTGTTTCTAACTCGTACTACTGTTTTGCACTGGCTATCGTGGCTGTTGTTGCTGTGTTTATCAAACACCCAGCACGCCAAGTGGCACAAGCTTAGTAATAATTGACCAAACTGAGCTATCACAGGCTCTAATAAGAAGGCTCCTTAATAGGAGCCTTTTTTTGTGTTTGTAATGAACAGACTAGAAAATCTAGGCTTCCTTGTTAAAGAAGACTTTCAAGCTCACTGGCCGTTGCGACATTGCAGTAACCAAAGCCAAGCGCAGCCATGAAAGCTGCATGGACATGCGCAGCTGGAACCTCAACACCGTTGAATTCCATATCTAACGTAGTACAAGCATCATGTGCTACGTGGCATTCATAGCCAAAATCGGTTGCTGCACGAGTCACAGCATCAATACACATGTGGCTCATTGCGCCAACGATGATCAGTTTCTTAATGCCTTGATCTTTTAGTACCTTGTTCAGTTTAGTATCTCTAAAGCTATTTATTTGATGCTTTACGATAACAGGTTCACCTTCTAGAGGAGCCACGCTGTTATGGATTTGAGCACCATCAGAATTTGGTAAGAAGAAGGGTGCTTCGTTGGTTGGAAACTCATGGCGCACATGAACGATTGGCAGTTTTTTATTGCGGAATGTCTTGAGTAATTGCGCGCCTTTTTCTGCCGATTTTTCTGTTTCAGAGAGTGCCCATTTCGCACCTTCGTATGAAGGGAAGTAGTCGTTTTGGAAATCAATAAGTAGTAGTGCAGTATTGCTCATAATCCATACCTTTGTTGTTAATGTCTTGTGGTGTGGGGCTATTATGACTACTCTGTGTTTTTTTAATGAACGTCAAAAATGACAGACTATATGGCAATAGTGACAAAATCAGTAAAGGTTGAAATTATCGATTACCCAGGCTCTCTGCAGAGCGCTGTGTTTGGCGTGAAAGAGTTTCTGCAGATGGCAAATTCTCTTGAACCTTCGACTGAGAAGATTCAATTCAACGTTCAGATCCAAGCGTATGACAGTGTTAGCGTATCAAACGCCGATGTCATCATACTCCCACCGAATTTAGATGGTTGTTACTATCTAGAGCCGAATGACACCTTGCTTGAATACCTGATTGAGGCTCACCAAAGGGGAGCGATACTTTGCTCAGCTTGCGCAGGCGTGTTCATTTTGGCAAAAACAGGTTTGTTAGAAGGGCGAACCGTGACCACGCACTGGCAAGCACAGCAGAAGTTTACGGAGCTTTACCCACAGATCGCAGTCGATATCGACAAAATCTTGATTGATGATGCGGATGTGATGACCGCTGGTGGTTTGATGTCGTGGATGGATTTGGCTCTGTTTATCCTAACCAAATACACAACGCCGACCAATACTCGTAATCTAGGTAAATACCTCGTGCTTGATACGGGGTTGAGAGAACAACGCTACTATCAGAGCTTTGTGCCAAACTATGCTCACGGCAATGACAAGATTGTATCGGTGCAGCGTTTTATTCAAAGGAACCATCACCTTTCGTTGTCTCTTGATCAATTGGCTGAAGAAGCGTTTATGACGCGAAGAACCTTTATTCGTCAATTTACCAAAGCGACCAGCTACACGCCGATCAATTATATCCAACATGTGCGTGTTCAAAGTGCATGTGAGTTATTGGAAAGCTCCCATAAATCGGTTGAGCAGATCAGTTACCTAGTTGGCTATGAGGACGTAAACAGCTTTCGAAAAGTCTTCATGAAAATCGTTGGCTTAACACCATCAAGATTTCGTTCTAGATTTCTCTCTGAGGAATGATTTACCATAGATTGATATTCAATATCTATCACTGGTTCGCTCAGTTACTTCGCTAATGAAGTGCTTGAAGCGGAGTGATATTTTCTCGAACTCAAACGGACTATTGATGCTTGCCATTCCTTTACCATTTGTCGCAGCGCTGTTGTTATTGATGACAGGTGTGCTGCTTCGATGCCGTTACCCACAAACCAGTCAAAAGCCATTTTGGTTTATCATTCTGTGCGCGTTAATGGTTACGGTAGTAGGCCTGCGATGGACGTTTGATATTGAGTTGTTTCGCTTCTTACAACCCATTCTCGGTGCCTGTGTTCCTGTGGCGGCTTGGCTCTGTTTCTCGGGAGCTCATCGAAGCCAATCCAGTACACATTTGCATTGGCTAGGTCCGATTGCTGTTTTAGTTGGCTCACTTTTTTATGTGCATCTCTGGGCGGGAACTCTTGATGTATTGCTGATCTTGCTCTATCTCGGTTATGGTGTCTTGCTGCTGAAGTCGTCGCTGCGAGTGCCGGAACAAGTGCGGCTAACCGATATCTCGAAAGTGTTGGTTGCTGAACGGGTTGCAGGTGTAATGCTACTATTCTCCGCTTTGGTCGACAGTGTGCTCTCTTACGATATCTTGCTGTTGAATGCGCAGCACACCAATCTGATCTTATCGATTAGCTACCTTGTTCTTATTCCAGCCATTGTGTCCGCTGTGATGGTGGTCAGTATTAGCACGCCTGCCGAAGAAAAAACCAAGCAAGTGCAGGCTTTACCTTCTATGTCACAACGCTCTCCAGAAGAGGTCGATACATCGACCACACTAGCGAGCAGCTTAGATGACGACCAAGCTGAAGAAACCGCGCAGATCATGGCTAAGTTCGATGCATTAATGAGGGATCATCAATTATTTAAAGATCCTGATCTGTCTCTCAATCGCTTGGCACGAAAGCTAGGCATTCCTGCTCGCAAGATATCGTCTGCGGTTAATCAAACTCACCAAGAGAACATTTCGAAGGTGATTAACGCCTATCGGATTGAGCACGCTAAGACTCTCCTGATGCAAAGTGATGAAGCGATAACTGACATCTTCTTTAGTTCCGGCTTTCAGACCAAGTCCAATTTCAATCGCGAGTTTTCAAGGATAACTGGGCAAACTCCGAGTGAGTATCGAAGTTCGCCACAAGTGTTAGATTGAGTGTGTTTGCTTCCGTTTATCAATTCAGAAAGCTAATGATGTCATTTAAGATCAATTGATGTAGCTGGTCGCGTGATGTACCAATGCCATCTTTACAAATAATGCCATCTCCTGGCACTTCTTCATTCAGCATGGCTATAGCACCGGGTTTACAGCTTTGAATGAAGCTGAAATGGGTGGCTTTCTCATAGACTTTGTAGCGTCTTGAGTTCAGTGGCATGTGCTCAGCAATATAGCCAGACTCCGATGCCTGGGGGAGATCTCCTATATCTATCCCGGCCGCCAGTATCAAGGCTGGTACATTGATGCCTTTTAAGCTATTGGCTGAAAAGCTGCGAGCAAGCCCCAGGTCAAGGCTAACGACACGTTGAATCCGAGGATCTGAAAGGTCTTTTGGGTCAGGCTCTTCATCTTGGACTTTGTCTAGCCCTAGCTCTTTAGCAAGCCCACAAGTTCGTGGGTTAGGGTAGTTGAGACAATTCGCCTCAAAGGTTGGTCTATCCATTTTCGCTCCCGCCAGTTGCATCACCGTCCAACCACCTAATGAATGCCCGATTGCGCTAACATTGTCGGCGCTAGCAGACTGCTTCCACGGGGCTTCGGATAACAAGTAGTCCAGAATACGTGATACATCTCGTGGTCTTTCCCACCATTTTGCTGCTTGCTTTGGGGAGTGGTCGAAAGAGGTGGTTCCCGGATGGTCAGTGGCCGCTACGATATAACCTTGACTCGCTAGTTTGGTCGCCAGCCAGTTTTGATTGCGCCAGTTTCCTCGGTAGCCGTGCGACAGCAGTATTACTGGAAAAGTGCCAGGTTGAATGTTTGCATATTTGATGACTTGTGTGCCGATGAAGACGGGGTTATCGCCAATTAAGGCTACGCCTGATGTATCTCTTGTGGGATACCAAATGGCAGTATTTAGCGGGCGATTAGGATCGTCATTTACGGTGACTTGAGTGAATCCGACGCCGGAAGCGATGGCTGAACTGCAAAGGAAAAGTAGGGATGTGAACAGTAAATGTGTGTATTTCATGGTTTTAACTCCAATTGGGTAAGTGGAGTTAATATGCGCTAAGGCTAAGTATCACGAGACCTCAAACACGATCGAGGACGCCCTAAATCGTGTTTGAGTACCGAACCTAGCGGCCTAGCCTGGTTACCTGCCTCTAAGGCGTTTTTCTACTAGGCCGTTTCTTTCTAAACCACGTCTTACGCTGCTGCATAGCTTGCCAAAGCGGCGCAGTTCTTCGAAATTTGGCCCTTGGCCAATTGAAATACTATGTTCCCAGTACATTAACTCACTGTCGACCATCTCTAGTAGTTTCTTAGAGCAACCAGAGCAGTTACCTTTTGGACCACAGATAAACGTCTCCGATTCGTAAAGTGGGAGCTCGTTTTTAACTTCTTCAATTAAGTTAAGCATTGCCGAGTTCAAGTCTGGCTTTTTGGGTGTAAGTGGCTTCAAGCTTGGTGCTTGAGTCGCAATTAATGGGGAAGTCAGTTTGTTAGGTTGTAAGTTCAAAGCAGCTGATGACATATCAAAGGCCTCAAGGAGAGAAGAAGGTGGGCATGCTACTCTTCACAACAAAGTGAATCTTGATGTAGTGCAATAAGCGCGGATATATACCCAAAAGAGGTAGGAGCCACAAGCGTTGTGGCTCCTTTCATTAAGACTCGTTATTAATGAGATATTTTAGAATTCGGCGTCGAACTGAAACTCCATCCACTCTTTGGTCACCGGGTGGTGCAGCGCAAGTCTTTCCGCGTGTAAGTGCAATCGGTCGGCTTTATTGCCATATAGGCCATCACCGACGATAGGCATGTTAAGGCCTTCTTCATGTGAACAGTGAACACGCAACTGATGTGTACGCCCTGTTCTAGGGTGCAGGTAGACCTTAGTGGTTTGCTCGTTTCGCTCAATCACTTCCCATTTGGTTTCTGCAGGCTTGCCGTGTTCGAAGCAGACAATCTGACGAGGGCGGTCATACAAATCACCACGCAATGGCAGTCGAACATAGCCTTCATCTTCTGCTAGAACGCCTTCAATCATTGCCACGTATCGCTTCTCGACTTCACGAGTAATGAACTGCTTCTGCAAGCTCTTGTTCGCACGTCGTGTGAGAGCGAAAATTAGAATACCCGAGGTTGCCATGTCTAAGCGGTGAATAACAAATGGTCCTTCAACGTCGGGATGCATTTCTTGAACGCGTGTGTAGGCGGAATCTTTGATGGTTTTACCCGGCACGGATAGAAAACCTGCCGGCTTGTGTATTACAACGATGTGCTCATCTTGGAACAGAATATCCAGCTCTTTGCCTTCAGCAGGGTTCTCTAGCAATGGGTTTGGATCGACTTCTAGACCTTTCATCATATGGCCTAAAATCGGTACACACTTACTTTGGCAAGAGGCGTAGTATTTCTTGTGCTTTCGGATTTCAGATTTCGGTGAACGACCCCACCAAAATTCAGCCAATGCCAATGGTGTGTAACCATTTAAGTACGCGTATTGCAGCAATTTAGGCGCAGCGCATTCGCCAGAGCCTGCTGGTGGTATCTTGTTTGGCGTGTTTTCAAAGATCTGGTTAAGGTCTTCAACGTTTCCTTCCGCATTTTGGAAAGCGTATTGTGAAAACAGCTTGTGTTGAAGCTGATGAGAAATGTGTGCTCTTTGCTCTTTTAGCTCAGCCAGTTGAGTTGTGAAAACATCAACTTTAGCCTGCAATACTTGCAGGGTCTGTTCCCAGTTGAGTTTTAGGTACTTCTGCTGGTTCTTGTCGGCAACACTGGCCTTGTTTAACTCATTGTTCAATTGCTCGAAGGCTTGCTCATCAAGGTTTTCTTTACCTTGTTCACGTTGTTCTTTACGCGTTTTTCGGCCTTCAATAATCAATAGACGTTGAGCTTCAATTTCTTGCTCAGCTTGCGTTTTTTGCTGCGCCAGTTGCTCGCACAACTCAAGGTATTCTGCGTTAGCTTGTAGTGCTTTGAATTTTGCATTCACAGCCATCATGTCGGCAGTATCTTGATGGAAAAAACTGTCGCTGCTTAGCATGTCAAATACTGGTGGCACAAAGTGGGGCAATAGGTTCTGGTCTGCGATTTTTCCGGAGAAAGCAGAAAGGTAACCAAGCTCACCTTTAGGGCTTTTAACCAGCAACACACCAAACATTTTGCCGCGACCTTCATCAGAATCCAGCCCGAAGTCGTGTCGCCAGTCGGTTTGTGTTTCTAGGTGCTGTTGAAGCTGATGAGATGCGATCTCACACAGTGGGTGTGGTTCGTAGTAGAACGGGAATGTGAAACGCTCAGGCAACGAATATGACTCAATCGGCTGTTGAAAACGAGTGAAGCAATGCTCAGGTGTGTGGCTGTTTTCTGAGTCGTGCGTTGGTTTTGATGAGTGCATAGTCGTATTAATACTTATATCGTGGTGATAAATGGTTGTGAGTCTACTGTGTATGTTTAGAGACGTTAAACACAGTACAAGGCGGCGATTCTACTCTTTATCGAAAAGCGCCTCAAATAAGAAATGGTTCTATTATTGGATAGCCAAGCGAGACGGTTAACACTGAACTCATGAGTTATGGCTTGAACGCCATTAATTGATGAGTAACTTCTCGTTTTTAATCATAGAAGACAATTTAACAAACGAAGGGTGTTAGCCTTGCCGCCCTCTTATGCAAACTAAGGTAACGTTATGATTCCACTCAATACTTCCATTGTATCCGGTGTCGCTATTTCAGAGATCGACGGACAAATGAAAATGCTACTAATGAAGCGTGTGAAGGGCGAGTTTTGGTGCCATGTCGCAGGTTCGATTGAAGCGGGTGAAACAGGCTGGCAGGCTATCGTGCGTGAGTTTGAAGAAGAGACCCAAATTGAAGTAGAAGCTTTGTATAACGCGCAGTTTCTAGAGCAGTTTTACGAGGCGCACGTGAATGTGATTCAACTAATCCCTGTGTTTGCAGTGCTATGCCCGCCCAACCAAGCGATTGAACTGAATGACGAGCATACCGAGTACCGTTGGTGCAATCTAGAAGAGGCAAAAGCATTAGCGCCATTCCCTAACCAACATGCGGTCTACAATCATATCTGGTCGTATTTTTTCGACAAACCAGTCAATCCGCTTTACCGAGTAAAATTGAATTAATACTGGCTGTTTAAGATCTAGGACTTACCAAGGTAAGGGGTTAAAAAAGCGCTCACTTGTGTTTGGCATAACCCCACATCCACCTTCACGCCGTGTGATTCAAGGATCGCAACACCACGACCATTATTACGAGGATCTGGGTCTAGCATCGCCACTATTACGTGTTTTACACCGGCTTTAACCAATGTATTGGCGCAAGCGGGTGTTCTGCCGACAAATGAACATGGCTCTAATGTCACGTAAGCGGTAACCCCTTCCATTATTCCATCATAGCTATTCAGTGCTTCAACCTCGGCGTGGTTTCCGCCGACTTTTTGAGTGTACCCAACAGACACCACCTTATCGTTCTTCACCAAAACGCAGCCTACTGGTGGGTTTGGTTGGCAATCAGGTAAGGCTTGGCGCGAAGCTTCGAGTGCTTGCAGCATGTATTGTTGGTTCATGGTCGTTACTCAATATGACGAGATAGCGCAGCAGTTAGTTGCCACGCGCGGTTGATGAGTTGATTAGTGACTGACTTACTAAGCTACTAAGTTAGTCAGCTAACAAGTGGGGCATGGTCGATCTGATTGGACTTTTAGTCAATGGTTTTAGCGCTTGAATTTGAAAGCTAGTTAACGGTGACTAATCGTTAACTTAGGCCACTGGGTTAGCCAACCTTTGGATTGTACTCTTTGCTCAAAGATATCTCGGCTACGCTTTGGGTTGGGGGTGACTTTTAAATCAAACAAGCTCTCTAAACCAAACGCCGAAATGCACTCGATATCCCCAGTGAGGCTCTGTTTTATGGCGACTGCGGTTTCTTTCTCTGGCCAATAACTCATCGCATCCAATGAGCTTTGGTAAGGTTTGACGCCATTTCTAGTGTGCATGCAGGCTTGATTGCGAACTTGCCAATTCAGTTCGGGTAACCGTTGTTTAAGCAGAGCCTCGTATCTAAGATCCGACTCGTAGGAGGTATCAATGGGATCAAAGTAGATCACATCAATATCATTGAGTGGGGTCGGGGAGGTATAACCATGTAGGTGATCCCAAACGAGGTTTCTCACAAAGCCCGCAGCGACATAACACTGCGGCAAATCCAACTGAGATACACAGTCTAAAACCTGCATTCGCAAGGGATCTTGTTTGAACAATGTGACGATGTGGTTGGCTAGCGGATGTATCATTATGATGTCGGAACATCGGTGACTTGGTAATGACGCGTCACGTTCTGGGAGATTTCACCCCATTCCGAGGCTTTTACTCGCTGTTGATGCGCTTCGAATGCTTCTTGGCTAGTGAATTCTTCATACACTTCAAAGCGATTAGGTTGAAGGGTGCTTTGACTGACTCGAAACACGATACAACCAGCTTCTTCCAGTGTCAGTTCTTTGTGCGCAACCAAGGCTTGTGTGACGGCTTCTAGGTCGTTGTCTGGCACTAGAATATGCCCTTGCAGAATTACTTTACTCATAATTACGTCCATTTAATTTTATTCACTACGGCTTTTTTCTATCAAAAGCTCTATCCGTTACAAACATAATCCCATTTTGATGTTGTGACGTATAGGCTAATGTGGCGATTATTTGTTCATATTGAATGTGGAGTTTGTTACATCGTAACTTTAAGGGCAATACGATTAATAAAAGATAAGACACTGGAACTAAATTCGCGTTGGTCCGGTCTATTAAATTAGTATCATTGAACTGTATTGATACTGAAATGAATTTGTCATCTGAGAGAACTAACCTTAATTTTGAACAGCGGCTCATAAGATTGAATTGAGCCATAGTTGATATCTAGGTCATACTTTGATGTAAATGGTACTCAAAACTCTATATATTTTGTGATTTGTATCATTGATCTGGGCATCAAACACCGTTAGATTCGAATGGTTGGCAATAAAAATAGCTCATGAAGAGCAGTTAAAGAAAAGGAAATATCCCTTATGAAAAAAATGAGAAGAGCACAGCTTCATCGCGTTCGTATCCAATACTGGAAAGACACGTCAAAAGAAGCATCAAAGAAATAAGCTTTAAATCGTAAAGCTTTAAAAGCTGAAAAGCTTAATCAAATGTAAAACGCAACAAACCGATTTCATTAGCACTCTTGAGGACCTTCATCTGGTCGGCGACTAAAGAAATCATCCCTAAAGAGCTGGCAGGCATTAACAACAATGCAATTTAATGTCAGCTCATTAATACCTCCTCTTAGACTCTCTTGTTTCTTCACTCGGTTACTCCCAATTAAATCCCTTTGTCCTTGTTACCCATCCCTGTATTAGCAAAGTCGTGATCAAAAAAAGCTCCCGATTTCTCAGAAGCTTTGATTTAGATTTTAATATCTGATGTGACTGCCCGATAAAGGCTCGTGCTTAGGATCTGACTCTAGCGTTGGAACAGCGTCTTCAAGCTCACATCATCCGTTCTATTTAGCTTTAGGCTCAGCAGATAACCGCCAACACCAATCAGTGCGTAAATACCTAAAGATAAAATAGGCGCTTCTGCAATCGCGCTTAATGGGTTACTTGCTATGAGCACATTCATTGGCAGTGATGCGATGAGAGATAGGAAGTCATTGATGCCATAGAACCCAAACACGGCGACAGAGAGGAACTTAATCGCATAGCTTGAGATGAAAATGACAAGTAATGGAGAGTTTACCAACTGCGAAATCGCTAGGGTAACGGTTGCCAGTGGTAATAAAACCAGTGCAACTAACAGCATTCGCCCAAAGAACACCACCCAGTTACTCAGCACATAAAATAGAGATTGCTGTTCAACCAGTAGCGCCAATTGTTGTTCGCTTGAGACGTTCAATATCCAGAATAGGAAATCGGCGAACAGCACGAGCAACGCACAGATAGCCGGAATAACCACTAAACCGAAACCTAACTTCACGCCGTGAGTCATTGCATTAGATACTGGCATACTTCTCCAAAACATCGAACTGCCTTCTTGGCGCTCTTTACGCAGCGTTTTAGGGATGTAAAGTGTCGACAGGATCAGTGAAATCAGGCCCGCGCCAAAGTAGATCACCGAGTTGAGATCTTGCGCGAACTCTCTATGGATGTCGCTCACGTCACCGTTCACTTGCATTTCGAAGAAAAACTCATGCTGCGCAGCGCCATTAAAAAACAGACTAACGAACAGCAAGAAACCACATAACGCGACAAATAGAGGTAATCGAGTATTAATTTTGTGCTCGATGAGTTCTTTTTCTAGCATATAAAAACTTGGATGCATTATGCCTTCTCCGTTTGTGTTGCAAGGAATAGATCTGCGAGGCCAACATTGTAGATAGTGCCCATCGGCTCAACCTGCGCTTTGTATTGACCTTCCAATAACCACTTAGTAGTTCCTAGCCCTGGCTGTGAGGTTAGCGGATTGAGCTTCTGGATCTCGCTTGAATGGTTGTTTGCAAGTTCGATAATGAAATAGTCGTTCTCGATGTCTTCCATGCTCTTTTGCAGCACACAATGGCCTTGCTTTAAAATCAGCACATCCGTTAATAAGTGTTCAATTTCTGAAACCTCATGGCTTGCAATGATCATGGCGCGTTCGCCGTCGTGGAACCACTCTAGTAGGTGGCGATAAAAAGTATCGCGGTACAGCAAATCGAGACCCAACGTTGGCTCATCTAAGATCAATACTTGAGTATCGGTTGCGATGATGATCGCAAGGTGAAGTTGTACCTTCATTCCTTTAGAAAGCTGTTTGATAGTGGAAGATAGCTTGATGTTGGTGCTGCTTAATGTCTGTTCTGCTTTTTGCTTGTTGAAGCTTGGGTGGACACCTTGGGTGTAACGAAGCAGTTGTTTAACGGTCATCCACTCGGGTAATACGTTAACGTCTGAGATGTACGACAAGTGCAGCATGAGTTCTGCATGCTGGTGGATAGGGTGGTAACCGTTAACCTCAATCTCACCTTGATAGCTGTGTCCGCCAAGCAGAGACTTGATGAGAGTTGATTTACCCGCGCCATTGTGGCCTAGAAGGCCAAGCACTTGCCCCGGCTTTAACTCAAAGCTGATGTTCTCGACACCCACTTGATTTGAATAGGTTTTGGTTACGTTTTTCACGGAAAGTAAAGTACTCATGACTTGTCCTTTATATGTTGTGCTAGCTGTTTCACAAGTTCTTCGACACTCATATCAATGATGCTTAGCGTCTCAGCGATGGCTGGGATCTGTGTATTGATGAATGATTGGTGTGCAGACTCTTTCAATTTTTGAAGTGCCCCTTCGGCCACATACATGCCTTGGCCGCGTTTTTTCTCTACCAAGCCTTCATCCACCAGTAACTGGTAGCTTTTCATGACAGTAAGGTGGTTGATCTTGAGATCAGCAGCAACGGCACGCACCGAAGGCAATGCTTGTTGCTCTAACCAAACACCTTGAAGAATTTGGTCACTGATCTTCGTAGCAAGCTGCCTAAAGATCGGTTGGTCGTCTTTCCATTCGGTCATAATTAAAACTGCATGGTGATATACATGTGTATAACACTAACCTAATTCCCAAGATAGACAAGCTTTTTCTATAAATTAGCTGAATGTTAACTTTTATGGTTGGATAAAGCATGTTTGGCGGAGAGGGTACTTGAAGCCTACATCCTTGTGGGCTCTCAAGCAGCTGTATGAGCGATTATTATTTGAATAGGGAATAGTTGCTCATCAAGATTCTTATTAGGGTGGGGCTATTGTTCCTTTGACTCATTAGGCCGGCTATATAGGTAACCTTGATGCAGGTTGTAGCCCAACTGACACAGGATATATTGCTGCCTGCGCGTCTCGACACCTTCATAAATCATTGTGATATTTGATAGGCGTCCAATCTCCGATATATTAAGCAACACGCCTTGATGGTGCTCTCCTGACTCGATATCCTTAACAAAACAGCGATCCAGTTTTAGATAGGTAGGAGAGATGACATTGATGATTTCGATGTTGTTATTGCCCGTACCAAAGTCATCCAATGCGATGGTGATCCCTAGCTTTTTGATCGCCTTGATGTTGTCTATCACTTCACATCCATATCCAATGTTTGAGTATTCAGTTATCTCAACCACAAATTCATTCGCTTCCATCGCATCCAAATGCACTTTGAGCTTTGAAAAGTTATTCCCGACTAAAGCACTTGGGCAGACGTTGACACCGTAAACCTCATGGCTGTTGTTCAACTTGGCGTTTCTGACCGTTTCGATAAGTAAAATCGTATGAAATGTCAGTAGGTTGGTGCGTCTCATCGTGTTGATGAAGCTTAAAACGCCGACGTTACGTACACGAGATAGCAATTCGTAATATAAAACGCTGTTGTCTTCAGTGTTGATGATGGGCTCTTCTTCAAAGGAGATGTGTTGCCAACGACACAGATAGATCACAAAGCCCAGAATATAAGAGCGATAAAGCAGCGTGGCGGTTATCAGAGAAAGCGCAATCCACAACGCAACAATATCGTCACTGAAGAAGGTGATGGTTGCGCCAGTTGGCAGGGATGTTTGATAAATAACTTTACTCTCTTCGCCAAGATTTAAGATGTAGTAACCATTCTTCTGGATGGAGATAGAATCGACTAATAGAGGCAATAGTGAGTTCTTGTATCGAGCTTCGATAGAGCGTTTAGATATTCGAGCAACCATCTCTATGTCGTGTTCGGTATCTATGAAGCGTGAATAGGCAAAGTCAGCACTATCGTAGAAGTCGTCTGCTTGATCGAGCTCTATCATTTTTGAACGTGTTTTAGAGATATAGCATGAGCCATGAGGTGTTGCCATGACGACAGAATCAAGGTTGAGCGAGTGCCTTAGCGAGTGCACTGCACCTTGGCTATCACAACCGTAGTCCATGACCTCTGCTGCAATATGTTTGGTGTTTTCACTGTATTCATTCGCAATCTTCGTTGTATAAAGGATTTGGAAAAAGTAGACAACGAACAGGAAAAAAGAAGAGATGGTGAACACGGTTATCAGAGCCTTGATCAGCTCTCGATGATAGGTGTTGAACATCAGTTTCAACATCTCGACCTGGCTGGGCTTGAATTGGTTGATGTCGTACTTTGGTGCGATACGGTTGGTTGAGCTTTTATCGAGGTCGATAAAGTAACCTACCTTATAAAGGTTAGAGATAAGTTCACTATTATTATCAACCTTCGCTTTTTTGCATAAGCTTCGATATTTCTTTCTTATAGAAGCAATAATGTTTTTTAACGCGTATAAGCTAAACTCTTCGTCAAAGTGTAATTTAAAAGATTCTTCAACATCTCGTGCAGATTGAGGGTTTGATATTGATGAGTGTTCAATAAGATATTTGAAAACAAAACTCTCTTTACTATTAAGAGTTTCCTCTGATATCTTATTACTGTCTCTTTTTATATATATTTTTTCTTTATTATAGATCAGTTGCAAGCTCTCATTATTGTTATTTATATTGAAAGAACAGTGCATAGCTCAACTCCTAAGCGATAGTTATTATATTGGCGTGATGGATATGTGATGGTGGGATTGTCATTCAACACAAGAGTTCGATCTAAATAATATAACCAAAATGTCACCATTTTCTCTTAAGATGTTGATACTAATCGCAGAATTTGGGCTTGAATGAAAGGTTATGGAGATGTTCACCCAAAAGTTGAATTTATAAATGAAAGCCAATGATTTACAAGGGGTAAAGGGGATTTATCCATTTGTTTTGGTATTTATCCATTTCACAGCTTCTATGCGGCAGGTTTAGCGACTGGATTTAGAGGTTTCCAATGTAGCTTCTGGTGGTATTCATTCAGCTTATCGATGTGTCAGATTTATCAGAATTTTTCAGGATAAAATTAAATTATGTCAGTTTATGTGATATTAATATAATTTAAACGGCTTATTGTTTTGGTGATTTAATTAAAGTATTCAATGATAGAATTAATTATATTTGTTTAATAATTGATTTTAATTTATTCTATTACGAATTTTAAATAGTGAAAATTTAAGATGGGATATTTAAAATAGGGAAAGGGTGACGTTTATCATAAGGTGTTGATTAAAGGATTTTAATGGGATTATTATTGACATATGTATCAAATATGTGTGCATGTAAATATTCATCGGCTAGTGATGAAAATAAGATATGAATGAGGTTGGTGTTATACCATGAGCACTGCCTAAAAGTGTAAGCAGCAACAAGTTAGATCAATTAGTATTATTTTTGAGCAAATGTTAGCGTAACCACATGATATTCAAAGATCTGCTGTGGTGGATTTGTGTTAACTATAGAAAGCGTGCAATCGTTGAGTATTTAACATGCACCGTCAAGAACGACGATTTGCGGTTCTTTTTCCGGTTGATAGAGTACCTGGCAAAAATCGCCGACAGGTGAATAGGTGTAACTCTCCGTATCAAAAGAGATAGCGGCAACTCTTTCTGCATTGCTGCCAGAGTCTACTTCTTTGTTGATTACATGAAGCTCTGTTGCGTCGATATTGAGCAGTCTTCTTAGTGAGTCAACATAGGCGATTGGATAGCCGTGGCAGACGTAGTAGGTCTCAATCTCGGTTTTTTCAATGTAGTCACATTCTCCCTCCACACCAGCAATCGCAGACTTCGCATAAATCATGTCGATACCCGTGCGAAGGTTGCCAGCCACATCGTGTATTTTGCTCGCGCGAGCATTACCTTGAACGTCTAAGAACTTGACCATAGCTGTAGCCGAAACGATCGCTAAGATTAATACAGAGATGATCAGTTCTAAGAGAGTGAAGCCGTTTTGTCTGTTCATGTTTACCGATGATTTGCTCTGCTAAAGGGACGGAATGAGAGTAATCTAAATACCAAAGTCATTACAGTTAGTAGGTATAATGGTTTGGTGTTTTATTGGGTTGATTTATAAGGAATTCTCTATATAAACAACAGTTTAATCTTCATTCCTTACTGTTGAACGCTATGTAAGCATACGTAAGCGTTCACATTGGTGCTGTTACCTTGTTTATTAATCATTCAAAGTTCTAACTTGTTGATAAAGTTAACTTTATTAACCGACTTATCGAACGAATAAAAATTGGCTTTCGACTTCGTTTGACGGGATTGGTTTGCTAAACAAATACCCTTGAAGGTATTGGTATCCACAGTCGATTAAAAAGTCTTTTTGTGTTTCGGTCTCGACGCCTTCAGCCACCACTTTGAGCCCCAACTTGTCGCAAATTGCGTGGGTCGCTTGGACAATCGCTTTGCTTCCTTTGTGTGAGCCGTGAACAAAGCTTTTATCAAGCTTTACGGTGCTAATCGGTAAGTCGTGCAGCATAGAGAGGGAAGAGTAGCCAGTGCCAAAATCATCAAGGTGGAGTTCAACGCCTAATTTGGAGATGTCGCTTAATGCTTGTCTTACTTCACCGTGTTTGAAAATCATCGAAGACTCAGTGATCTCAAGTGCGATGTTTTGAGGTTGGATATTGTAGAAGTTCAGCATTGCTAATAGCTGCTCGGCAAAGGTTGCGTGCATCTGAATACTCGAGATGTTGATGCTCATCATTAGCTCGCCATCAAACTCCCGATGCCATATTGATAGCTGTTTAAGTGCTGAATTGAGAACCCACTTTCCGAGTGGCACTATCTGCCCAGTATCTTCCGCCAAGGTGATGAATTCATCAGGGCCAATGTTACCTAGCTCTTTGTCTGACCATCGAAGTAGCGCTTCAAAGCCCTTAACCTTGTTACTGTTGGTATTCATGATCGGTTGATAATGCAGATTGAGGTCTTCGTTTTCTAGGGCTTGAGTCAATCGATGGCGAATTTCTACTTTTCGGTGAAGCGTTTGTGCCAAGTCTGGAGTGAAGGTTTGGAATCGGTTTCGACCATTGGCTTTAGCAATGTGCATCGCCATCCCCGCTTGTTTAAGCAATGACTCCTGATCCATGGCGTTATCAGGGAAATGTGCAGTACCAATGCTACAACCGATAGAGAGAGTGCCAATGCCGGTTATGTGGAAGCTTCGGTTCAAGGCATCAATAATTCGGGTGCAAAGCAGCGGGATGTTTTGATTTCGGCAGGTGTGGGCGATCACTATGAATTCGTCACCACCGAATCGACCAATCATGCAGGTTTCGTCAACGAGCTGCTTGAGACGTTCACCTACTTGTTTGAGTAGTTGGTCACCCACACTGTGTCCGTAGGTGTCATTGACCAGTTTGAAGCCATCAAGATCAACGAAGATTAGCTCAAAGGGAGAGCGATAGGCAATACTGGTTTCTAAGAGGTTAGTGATTCCACGGCGATTGTATAGTTCGGTTAAACAGTCGTGCTCTGCATTGTATCTGGCCTTGATCAGCTTCTCTTTCTGTTTGGTGGTACAAGTCAGATTTAACAGCAGTTCACTCTTATCAAATAGCCATTTTCCTTGCACATCAAAGTGGTGGGCCTTATCACCAATATGGCAGCTGACTTCTTCTAAAATTTCTCGCCCTTTACGTGCCGAGAACAACCAGTGGGCTGCAATTTCTTCACTTGAAACAAAGTCGGAGAGGGTGGAAAACGGCATGCCATAGTTCTGGGAAAATGCAGAGTTAGCACTCACTACCGCTCCCGATCTATCAAATAGAAGAGAGAGGTTTGAACCATCCGAGCAAGCGAGATCGTGCTTTAGACTACCTTCTTCCGCGACGACTTGTACCAACATGCCGGTTCGGCCGTCTGGTAGTGGGATCCCAGAAAACAGACACAATGCACGCTTCGAAATGTAGTTGGGAGTGAAGTTCCACCATGTCTTGATGCTTTCGTTGCGTAGAAATTGCCTTTGGTATTCTTCGAGCGTTGCTTCTATTGCCTTAGACATCTCGACGCTGAAATCACGTGACGTCAGCTCAAACAGAGATTCAGACTCCCAGAGAGGTAGGGCACTGCTGTTTGCCCAAGTTATTCTCTTATTATCAATGTCATATATCCAAATAGGACACTGGAGATACTCGAAAGGCTGATAACTTGTCATCATATTGAACTCGGCACACGGATATTTGGGTTGAACGAAGCCCACTGAACTCATGCCGTCAGTAGGCTGTTTGTCTTTATTTTTAATTTCAACTTTTACAGGTTCAGTGAGCGGATGATTTTCGTCACTTTACCTAGCGGCGTGGTCTCTATGACATAGCCTTTTTTGTCATCAAATATCTCACCATCAATCAACTGCCATCCATTTGGTTGCTTTGTGATCTCTTTAGGGAAGTCCTTATCGAATATCGAATAATTTGGATAGACGGTTTCGATGGCTTCGAACAACAGCTGAGCTTCATCTTGGTTAGTGACCACGAAGTTTTCCTTAAGGCACATGGTTAACTCTGGCAATGGTTGGGTTGTGTAAGGTTCTGTCACCGTACCCAATACACCGTTGTGCGAGTAAAATAGGTATGAACCACTGCTGCTCTCGTTGCCTTCTGGCGACTTGATTGAAGGCGTTGCGCTGTAGAATTCACAGTTAAAAACCATCTTCTGAATAATGCTGTTTTGTGGTGTCACCTGAATGTCTATCCAAGCACTGACTTGTTCTTGAATCTTGTTCACTGTGTCATGTTTATTGGTGTCAGCAATAAGCGGTGTTGAAACTAAAGCAGTGGTTGTAAGTAACAGTGAAAGCGATTTATTCATCTTAAAGAGGGCCCAGTGTCCAAGTGGTAATTGTCTAATAATGAGTTAATTCATTAGTTGAGTGAATATTACGTTGGGAACTTATCGATTAACAGGATCTGTCGCGTGCTCAATAATGGAAAACACTGGCTTATTAAATAAGTAATCGATTTCTTTTGATTTAAGACTCGAGCTATAGGTTTATTAGACTGATTCGTTGTTATTTTATAGTGTTATTCACTGATATGAGCTGAGTGTGCGGATAGTTGATTTGATCGGAATTTGTAAACGCCTTAAATGTAAGTGCGCGTAAGAAAATAAAGCAAATGTAAGTGAGCGATAAGCGCATAAAACACGTCAACTGTTCCCTCATCTGCTATAGCCTTTATGCTACAGCCTTTGTAAAGAAAGGCTCAGTGGTTGCTAAATTCCGTATTTTGTAAACGTGCATGTACAAAAGTGATTACTATGTTTTGCGTACGGTAAAGTTAAGGCTCTAATAACAATATTGATGATATATGACCAGTATATATACTGCCCTCGCTTTTAATAAATACTGGTGATAGGAATGTCAAAAACCAAAGTGCTCATTGTTGAAGATGACCAAGAGATTGCTCGTTTAACTACGCTTTACCTCGAAGCTGAAGGCTACAGTGTTAGCGTTGTTCATGAAGGGAATTTGGCACTTGAAGCGATCCGAAGTATTGAACCTGATTTAGTGCTGTTGGACTTGATGCTCCCAGGCATGAGCGGCGCACAGATCTGCCGTCAGGCTCGTGAGTTTTACAATGGCATGATCTTAGTGCTAACAGCTTCTGCCGATGAAATGAGTGAGGTCAGCTTATTCAAGTTTGGTGCGGATGATTATGTTGCCAAGCCGATTCGTGGCCATGCTTTATTAGCCCGAATTGAAGCGTTATTGCGTAGAGCTGCGCCTGCTGCAAAAGCGCCAGAAACTGCGGCTGAGAAGCAGTGCGATATTGTCATCAACAGTGCGGCTCAAAGTGCCACCTTGTATGGACAAAACCTCAAGCTTACCTCTGCTGAGTTTGAAATCTTAAACCTCCTTGTGAATAATATCTGTCAGGTAGTGACGCGAGATCAGTGCTGTCAGCTATTTCGAGGGATCGATTACGCGTTTAACGATCGTTCGATTGACATGCGCGTTTCTGGTTTACGCCGCAAGCTGCGCATTCATGCGAAAGACAAACAGCTGATCCGCACGGTTCGCAACAAGGGGTACATGCTGGTTGCGTAAGTTCATTACTGCGAAACTTCGCTCGGTTTCAATGTTTGCTCGTTTGTACCTTGGGATTGTGACGGGAATGTCGGCAACGATATTTTTGTTTTGGAACCTTGGTGAAGGGCACATGCGAAGAACCGAGATTGAAACCTTCCTCAACGACGGTATCTACTTTGCTGAGCAGTACACTCGCCAACACAATCAAGAAAACTCACTCTATAAAGAACTCGATAGAATAGGCTACCAACAATTTTATATCTTCAATTTACGCCTGTTGGAAAATTGGTCGGGCGAAGCGCCTTGCCAACGATGTGAGTTATACACCACATTGAATGGCGTGCCGATTTATCTGAGTGACAACAATCTCTATTCAGCCGTTTTTCAGTTGCCTAATTCTCGATTTAGCTTTGCATTCAGTGAGGTAGGAGATTTCTTCTCGCCAGACATTGAATGGTATGAGGATTCAGAACGTCACTTTTTGTTAGGGCTGTTACTGGCTGTGATTGTGGCGATTGGAGCAAGTGTTTACTTACCTGTGAGGCGTTTTCAAGAAAGAATAGAGCAGTTAGTCGAGAAGCAGAAACAGTTTGGTAAAGGAAAGCTCAGTACTCGCTCTGAATTGGACGAAATTCACCCTGTGTCTGATTTGGCGAGCAGCTTTAACTTCATGGCTGAAGAGATTGAAAGCAAAGTAAAACAAAGTCATATCTTCGCTCAAGCTATCCCACATGAAGTGCGTACGCCGTTGAGTCGTATTCAATTGGCAACCGATATCCTAAGAAGGGGAGCACCAGATAATCATCAAGTTCTTTTCGATGACATTGATACTTACATTGAGGATATCAACGACCTTACATCCGAAATTATCATGCTGTCGAAACTGAACGTTATGGATAACTCCTTCTTTGAACTGGTAAAAGTGAGAGCTAGCCTGCTTGAGTATTGTCTAGATAGGATTCGCTATTCTCAGTTGGATAACGTGACCTTCGATTCTAAAGTTCAGCAAGAAAGCACGATAAAATGTGACTGCTCGATGGCGCGCTTGGTGTTTGATAACATTCTTAAGAACGCAGGCAACTACACACAAGACAAAGTGTGGATGACACTGGATGAGAACTCAGAAAACTGGCTGGTGGTGATTGAAGATAATGGTTCTGGGATCCCAGCAGAGCGACGCGATGAAGTGTTTCTTCCTTTTTCTCGTTTAGATTCGAGTCGAACATCGGCAACGGGAGGATTGGGGTTGGGTCTTGCGATTGCTCTATCCGCCGCTAAAAAGCTCTCTTGGGACATCAAAATTGATGACAGTAGCCATGGTGGAGCAAAGTTCAGTATTGTGATTCCTAAGACCTTATAACCAGAGGCTTAAAGAGCTATCAGGTTTGTAAAATAACAAAGCCACGGTCGAATACCGTGGCTTTTTAGTATGCTCATTTACCAAGAGGTGAGCGCTTGGGACGTAATGCTAACAACGGTGAAGGCCGTAAATAGCATGGTCAACGATGCGACCATTTAAGTTCTCATTGCGCGTGATGATGCCTTCTAAGGTGAAATGTAAGCGTTCGCAAACCTTGCGACTGCTTTGGTTGCCCGTTGCGGCTGATATCTCGACCTTTTCCATATCTAACTCATTGAAAGCAATATCAATCAGCTTTGCGACCACGCGGGTAACAATCCCCTTTCCTTGATACGTTTCAGACAGCCAATAGCCTATCGTGACTTTCTGCTTATTGTGGTCAATGGTGTTGAAGCTACAGTTACCGACGATATTATCTTTATATACAATCGCACAGGTCATGCTTTGGCCCTCTGCATAATCGTGCAGCGAGCGTTGGATGAAGATCCTAAAGTCTTGCTCGGTTTTACAATGTGGCGGCCACACGAGCCATTGGCTCAGGTACTCATTCTGGCTTTGTGAGATTTCCGCGTAGTGAGAAGCGAAGCTCTCTTCAACCAATGCGATGGATAGTTCGTCATCAATAACTGTTTTAAACATGTCTTTCCTTTTCTTAGGGCTGCTGATTTACTGGATCTTAGTCGGCAGGATATAATGTCGCATGATTTTTAATATGCAACCACTTGTAGCACGGAGTTTTCGTGATACGTTAGATCTATCACGAAACTCATTAAACCTTACAATAGTTGTGTATATAATCATTAGCTATGCATTAGTATTGGCGGCCTAAATATATAAAAACTATAAAAATGCTAGGCTTAAATAATGAATCAACATTGCCAGGACGTGACCGTAGACCTAAGGAAGGCTCTATTCGGTATTGCTAAGGCGCTTGATAACGTCGGTTTCGAAAGCAAAAATCATGGACAGAGGGTGGGTTACATCGCGTATCGGTGTGCTCTGAGTGTGGGGTGGGAAGAAGAGCAAGCACAACTTGCGTTCTCATTGGGGTTAATTCACGACTGCGGAGTATCGCAAATTGACGAGCAGCGTAGTTTGGTTTCAGGGTTCATTCCTGACTCGAGTTACCACCATTGTCAAAAGGGGTACCAAATTCTAAAAGAGTGCCCGGTTCTTTCTATATTCGCTAAGCCGGTGCTTTATCATCATACCCCTTGGACTGACTTAAAGACTATTCATATCAGTGAGTTAGAAAAAGAGCTAGCTGCTATCGTGATGCTTGCCGATAGGGTTGACTACTTGTATGGCATTACCTCTTCAGATCGTTATGGAAATCTCACACCCGATGGCAAAGCGAGCATCATTGAATGTTTAACAGAACAAGCGGATGAGATGTTCGAAACCAACCTTGTGCAACACATGTGTGAGTTGGTTGATTTGGATGATTTTTGGTTCTCGATGGAGATCCCTTACATTGAAAACATGAGGGATAACTTTGAACCTGTGCCATTCTTCTCTCAACAAATGTCGCTGGACGAGACGGTGGCCTTTGCCGAATTTATTGCCAATGTTGTGGATACCAAGAGCTCGTTTACCTTTAAGCACTCTTTGAAAGTTGGGCAGCTTTCAGAATACCTCGCCAAACAACTGGGTTATTCCTACACCACTCAGCGCAAACTCTATTTAGCAGGTTTGGTTCATGATATCGGTAAACTGCAAACCCCTAACGATATTCTGCATAAGCCGGATTTACTTACTGAAGAAGAGTATTGCTGTATTAAGCGCCATGCTACGGATACTCGATTTGCATTGCAGGAGTTGTTCAGTTCACCTCAGGTTTGTCAGTGGGCATCTAATCACCATGAAAGGTTAGATGGTTCGGGCTACCCTATGGGCAAAACGGCTGAAGAGTTGGATCAACCGAGTAGAATTGTTGCTGTGGTGGATGTGTTCCAGGCATTAACTCAATCTCGCCCTTATCGCGCAGGCATGACGCTAGAACAGACGATGGCTATTTTGACGGACCACGTTGATAACTTTAAGCTGGATAGAGAAGTGTTTGAGTGTCTTAAAAAACATGCGCAATACTGTTTTGAATTATCGACAGATAAAAGAATGTACGCGTTTTAGCGCCAGTGAGTCTTTTAGATGCGTGACTTCCTAAATCACGCTCGATGAAAAATGACTTAATACCAAAAACAGAAAAGCGATAGCCGAGGCTATCGCTTTTTTAATGGGGGGCTTATCAGATCAATATCAGGATCGTTAGAGCGAGATTAGTAGCGCTTTAAGATCTCGATGATCGCTTGCTCAGTTTCCGCTGCGATAATGGCATCAATGTCATCATCATTTTGGAACAACTCTGATAGCGCCATAATCGTGTGGATGTGGCTGTCTGAGTCCATTGCCGCCAGAGTAATTGAAAGATAAACGTCACCGTTGTCTTCCGACTCTAAATCAACACCCTTCTTGAATACTGTCACTTGCAGTGATGCTTCGTTCACACCATCTTCAGGACGAGCATGAGGCATCGCAATTTTTGGTGCTAGAACATAGTACGCGCCGATGTCCTTGTGCTTTTGCTTGATAGCTTGAACATAATCTGTTCATTTCATAACGTTCCGTTACAAGCCCCTGTTATTGGCTGATGACTCAATAAATTTAACCCGATGTGTGAGCGAATTTATATAAATAACAATTATGTAAAATATTGATTTGATGAATGTTTACTCATTAAGTCGATTTTTGTTAGAACAGCCTATTCAAAACAATAAGATAGGTAAATCTATGAAAAAACTCGTCAGTTTACTGCTCGCTGCAGTATCGTTAGGGCTTTCTGGTTGTGCAACGGTATTAACAGCAGAACAAAGTGCGCCTCAACTCAATGAAGTTCCACAGGAAAAAGCGTTGACCGTCGCTGTAATCGATAAGAGACCATACGTTCTCGATCATGATAAAGAGCCAAAATTTGAGGGAATTATTCGCAGTTCGTTAGGTATTCCTTATACCTACAACACGGCGACACAGCAGCCAATGTCTCAATTTTTGACTGACAGATTGGTCGCAGGCTTGAAAAAACAGCAAGTAGCTGTTGAGTCGGTTGAGACGACGCCTGAAGAGGATATCACCAAGGTTGCTGAGCAGATGAAAGCATTCGACAACAAATCGATGATGTTTGTCTTGAATGAGTGGAAGTATGACTTCCACGCATTTACGGATAACTCTTGGTACAACGTTAATGTGATTATCTATGATGAAGCTGGTAATAAGCTACTCAGCAAAAATTTCCAAGGCGAGAATGATGTACCTGATGGTGGTGCAATCATCAATGAGATGCAACTGATCTACAAACAGCGTTTTGAAGAGATATTCCGAGATGCTGAAGTGAAAAGTGCCCTGCTAAACTAGTTATTCCCACTTTGATCTCATATTTTGAAAAAGCCACACTCTGTGGCTTTTTGTTTTAATGATGGTTTTTTTTGCATTATTTCTTGCTGAAAAAATTAATTATTGCGAGAAGTAGTTCGATTTGTACGCTTTATGACCGCGCGATCGTTTGCGTCAAAAAATGTGATGAAAGTCTCACTTAACTGTTTATACTTCTTTTCCGGTTTTAAGCCGGTGCTTAGCCAATACAAGCCGTCACATGGATATGTGAATGACCCCACGGACCGGACCAGCTACGTTCCACTGCTTGTATAAGGTGATTTTTTACATGAACAACTCGTTGTTACATTCGCTAACCCTGTTAGCTCCTTCATCGCGTAGCGTTTTGCTTGCGGTTCTTTGTCCTGTTCCTTTGATGTCATTTGCTTGGCTCATGTTCACTCTTTAAGGATTACTAGGACACATTATGAATATTCTATTTGGTTTTGTCGGTGTTCTTGCACTGATTGCTTGCGCGTACCTGCTATCTGAAAGTCGTTCTTCGATTAACTGGAAAACGGTCTCTCGTGCTCTATTACTTCAAATCGGCTTTGCGGCCTTGGTTTTGTATTTCCCATGGGGACAATTGGCGCTAACAAGCCTAAGTAATGGTGTTTCTAGCCTGCTTGGTTTCGCAGACGCTGGTATTGCCTTCCTTTTCGGTGACCTTGCTACTGAAGGCTTCATTTTCGCGGTTCGCGTACTTCCAATCATTATCTTCTTCAGTGCTTTGATTTCTGCGCTTTATTACTTAGGCGTCATGCAAAAAGTGATTCAAATCTTGGGCGGAGCGGTGCAAAAACTGTTGGGTACAAGTAAAGCTGAATCTCTAGTTGCTACAGGTAATATCTTCCTTTCTCAGGGTGAGTCTCCTCTTCTTATTCGTCCTTTTTTAAAGTCTATGACTCGTTCGGAACTGTTTGCTGTAATGGCAGGCGGTATGGCGTCGGTAGCGGGTAGTGTACTTGGTGGTTATGCGGGCCTTGGCGTTGAGCTTAAATACCTTATCGCAGCAAGCTTTATGGCGGCTCCGGGTAGCCTGTTAATGGCGAAGATCATTGTTCCTGAGCGCAGCACACCGAGTGACTACGACCACATCGAGCTCGATAAAGCTGACCAAAGCAACGTGATTGATGCATTGGCAAGTGGCGCGATGAACGGTATGAAGGTTGCGGTAGCGGTTGGTACTATGTTGATTGCCTTCGTGAGTGTGATTGCGATGGTCAACACTGGCCTAGAAAGCCTAGGTGAAACGTTCGGTTTTGCGGGTATTACACTGCAAGCTATCTTCGGTTACCTGTTCTCGCCTCTTGCATGGCTAATCGGTATCCCAAGTGATGAAGTGTTGATGGCGGGTTCTTACATCGGTCAGAAGATCGTTATGAACGAATTTGTTGCTTTCATTGACTTCGTTGAGAACAAAGCTCTGCTATCTGAACACAGCCAAGTAATCGTGACTTTTGCTCTGTGTGGCTTTGCTAACATTGGTTCTATCGCGATTCAGTTAGGTTCAATCGGTGTCATGGCGCCAGAGCGTCGCGCTGAAGTTGCTAACCTAGGTTTGAAAGCTGTAGCTGCTGGTACGCTAGCAAACCTAATGAGTGCATGTTTAGCGGGTATCTTCATCCTTCTTTAAGCTAGGTTTAGCAAAAACAGCTAGATTCACTAAAAGCGGGCACCTTACTTACGAAGTTTATGTAAGAAGGGTGTCCGTTTTTTATGCCTGCTCGTTAAGTTCATTCGGACTTAACGACTTATCTTATTACTTCTATATCGTTTTACGCTCACTCGGAAGAGTAATAGAGCAAGCCTGTTTTATCCGATATACTTGAATATCATTAGGTTGCGATTAATAACGTTCGGTTTCAGCTGAGAACATTCGGTTTTGACCAGAACAAAAGCAACCAAGTCCAATTATTCAAAGGTCTTCCCATGAACATGCGCGTTCTCATTGGTCTTATCACCGCCTTTATCGGCTTGTTTGCGATGGTTTATCTTATTGCTGGTGGTACTCAGTTTCCTATTTCTCAGTGGCCGCAAGAGGCTTATCTCGGTTTGGTGTTCAGCGTCGTGTGGGGCACAGGCGTAGCGGCATCGGTGGCATACTTCTTCTCAGCATTGGTGTTTGTGACTATTGCCGTGGTTTGTTATGCGATTGGTTATAAAATCGGTGGACTCTTTTCTTCAAGTTCTAAAGCTTAATCTCATTAAGGTGTGCTGATGTTCATTGAAGTGGGGCAGATTTGAATGCACTGGCTCGATCGTTGGAAGGTGTATCGCTATCATCGGAAACAGACTAACCGCTCGAATGGCGACAAGGCTAAAGCTTTAGGTTGGACTAGCGAAGAGAGCCAATTGTGTCGCTTTGAAGTGATCGCTCGTGCGGCTGACTTTAATAAGAAGAGCGTTTTAGATTTGGGCTGTGGTTATGGCGAGTTGTTTGAATTGCTCGACTGCATCTACCGCATTCAATCTTACACCGGTGTTGACCAACACGCAGGCTTTCTAAAGAAGGCGAAGCAAAACTACACAGAAGATCGTTGTCGGTTTTTGTCTGGTGATATGAGCAAAATGAACCTTGAGGCCCACGATATTGTTATCGCTAGTGGTTCACTGAATTATACCTCTCGTGATTCCGACTACCTGACAAACATGATTACTCGCATGTATGAATTGGCGAATCAGACGGTGATTTTTAATCTTCTCAACTCAAGCCAATATCCTTCACGTAATACCTTGATGAGTTATCACCCTCAGGGCGTATATCGCTTCTGTAAATCACTTTGTGAGGATGTCTCTTTAGTAGAAGGCTACGCAGAAGGGGATTTTACTATAGTGATGAACAAAGTCTGCCTCTGAACTCAAACTTAAGCCAGAGCGAAATGATGGTATGGTAAGAATTAAAAAAGCCGCAGGCCTCGAAAGGTATGCGGCTTTTTGGGTTCTAAGACCAACCTCGGCTAGGTATCGCTGCTAGTTCTTCTTCGGTTGGTTTTTAATGAGTCCGTAAGGGACATTAGTAAACACCTTAGGGTTGCCTTCATAAGTCGGCGCTTCATTTACTTGCTGCCAATCGAGTAGCATGATGGCTAACACGTTGCGGTGCTCACCATACTCCAGGTCAAAATCGCCAGTAATTGAAGGGATCATGCCCTGTTTCTCATCGATTGAAGCTTGAATCGCGAGTCGAGTTTTCTCTACTACTGGATCATCTTCTAAACCTGCCAATAAGAAGGTTAATCCAACCTCGGCAATCACATCCTCTTTCGCTCGAAGCAGAATCGTATCGATATTTTCTCTGAAGTAATCGTAGATCCATTGATGATCTTGTTCGCTTACTTGATGCTGATAGTATTCGGAATCGCCAAAGATCACGTGTGTCATACCATAGATCTTGTTGCCAAATTGCTGGCTCGAAAGCTTTTTGTCTTTGTCGTCTGGATATGCTTTCTTGAAGGTAGCGACGAACTCATCAACGACATCCTGTTCACCCAGCTGGCGCAGCCAGTAAACCTGATTCGCTAATTGAGCCGCCCATGCTTTCACCATGTCTTGATTGGTCACGTATCGTGAGAAGTCATAGCGACGAATGATTTCACGCAGCTTGGCATCGTTTTTGTGCTCTAAACCGTACTCATTGGCGCGCGCCATAGAGCCAAGAAGGTCAACGCCAAGGTACAGGTATTCAGGCATGTGCTTGGTGATGTTGTAGCGTCGAACACTGCGCTCATCGTTATCGCCAACATAAGATGCAACGCGCTTTTCTGAGTAGAGTACGATTTGTTCCATGGTTTGAACGTCATTCGACAGGGTGCTGAGCTTGCTTGCCACTCGCGCCATGTCACTCCACACTGCAGCCGAATACTTATCATCTAATGTCTGGCGATACATGCGCAGCCCGTAGTGGCCTTCTTTGAATGCTGGCAGAGTGTAAAGCTGGTTTTCGTAGGTGGTGCGAATGAGGTCAGCAGATTGCTTGAAAGATTGTTCTTGAGAATTGAGCGAATCGGCTTGGGATTGACCATTCGGTACGCTTGTTGCTTGCTTATTCTCTTGTATGTTGAGCGTATCTTGTGCGTGAACGGCAACCGCAACTGAGGCAGATAGCAATGTGCACAGTGTGAGAGTTTTTAGCTTCATGTTGTGAGGTACCAAGCTGATTGTTAGTCTATGTAAAATAACATTGATGAATCCTTTAATGTAAGCCTTGAGTCAATACAATGTAAGCTTTATAAGGTTCACTAACCCTTTTTGATTAAACAATGAGTTTAGCTCACAAGCCTGAAGTGATGAATGGCACAATATTTGATACATAGTCGACGTTAGTATGGATTTTTAATGACTTAGCGGCATACTGGACCTATAAGCCAGAAATGAGCCGTTATAAGGCAGTATATAGAACAATAGTGTTAGAGGTTCGTAAATGCCAAGTGGTTCTAGCAAGCAGTGGTCTGCCAAAGTAGTATCTTTTCTTTTTTTCCTTGCGATAGTAAGCGCGATTGAGTTCTTTCACGCCAAGCAATTAACTTTTCTTAAGAATGAATCGTATTCTGAGGGAAAAAAACGATTATCCATCATTCGTTCTCGGATCGAAGCCGCGATCGTGTCAGATATGTATATCCTCAATAATTTCTCTACCTTAGTGACCATCAATCCTGATGGTGAGGTAAAAAATTGGGATAAGATTGCTGAAAATATTATTAAAGATGGTTTCCATATTCGACTTATTGGGCTCGCCAAAGACGACATTCTAAACTTCGTTTACCCTATGGAAGGCAATGAGCAGATTCTCGGTATTAATTATCGTGATTATCCAGACCAATGGGAGTCCGTTGAGATAGCCCGTAACCTTGGCAACACCTTTATTGCTGGTCCTTTTGAATTGTTTCAAGGTGGGCAAGCCCTCATTACGCGCACCCCGATCTTTCGAGACCCGCCTTTCAATCAAGATTACTGGGGTGTATCCAGTGCTGCTATTGGCTTAGATGAACTGTTTGAAGATGTCGGAATCGGGAAGATCGAGAACAAGTACCAACTCGCGATTCGCGGCGCAAACAGTTCAGGTAAAGATGGCGCTATCTTTTATGGCACTCAGAATGTGTTCGATAATGCGTTTGCCACCGAACAGGTAAGCTTCCCATACGGTGGTTGGTATCTTGCTCTCTCCGGAAACGAACATGTATTGATGGATGAGCCTTGGTACCGAATCCAAGCGGTAAGGCTGGTGGGCTACTCAATAATGTTAGTGCTGGCGTTTGCCTTCTTTACTATCTATCGTCTGTACCGCATTGCAGATAGCCGCTCAATGCATGATGAGCTAACGATGTTACCGAATCGTCGATACTTTATGTATAGCCTCAAGCAGGCCTTTAAAACTACTCAAAAACAGCGAGCGAGAACGTTTGCCGTTGTAAATATCGACCTCGATGGGTTTAAAGCGATCAATGACACTTATGGTCATGCAGCTGGCGATCAGGTATTGATCGAGTGTGCAAACCGAATTAGGAGTGAACTACGAGTTTCAGATATCGTCGCAAGGATAGGCGGTGATGAGTTCTTAGTTTTATTGCCACGCATAATCGATGATCAACACGTATCTTCGATCGTCACTAAACTACGAAAGACGATATGCGCGGCACCAGTTGTTTACGAGGCGCACTCTATTTATCTTCGAATTAGTGTTGGTTGGGTTATTCATAATAACAACTACAATGATGTCGATGCGCTCTTGAAAGCGGCGGATGAAAAAATGTACGAACAGAAGCGACAAGTTATCTAGGTTGAATTTGAGCTGCGATTAGAATTTAGTTGCTGAATGTGGGGAAAAGCCTCAGAATACCGCGCTTTGCTCCATATCAATGTATTTAGCGAGCAAAAGCTGAAGCAACGCACTTTTTAACGCGTTGCTCATACTAAATGTTATTCAACTGAGAAAATAATCTATGAGTTTTACCTCCCTTGGCCTTTCTGAACCTATCCTTAAAGCTATTGAAGCACAAGGTTACGATAAGCCATCACCAATACAAGAGAAAGCCGTACCAGCTGTCCTAACGGGCAAAGATGTTATGGCCGCTGCTCAAACAGGTACAGGTAAAACTGCAGGCTTCACGCTACCTATTCTTGAAATGTTATCAAAAGGCTCTCGCGTACGTCAGAACCAAGTTCGTGCGCTCGTGTTAACGCCAACTCGTGAGCTTGCTGCGCAAGTAAATGGCAGCGTAGTGAAGTACGGTATTAACTTACCACTTACTTCTACGGTTGTGTTTGGTGGTGTGAAGATTAACCCTCAGATGCAAAAACTGCGTAAAGGTAGTGATGTGTTGGTGGCGACGCCGGGTCGTCTACTTGACCTATATAACCAAAATGCCGTGCGTTTTGACCAACTAGAAATCCTAGTGTTAGATGAAGCGGACCGCATGCTAGACATGGGTTTCATCCGTGACATCCGTAAGATCTTGGCTTTCTTACCTAAGAAGCGTCAGAACCTATTGTTCTCTGCAACCTTCTCTGACGATATCCGTAGCTTGGCAAAAGGCTTGGTGAATAACCCAGTAGAGATCTCGGTAAGTCCTGCAAACTCTACGGCTAAAACCGTTGAGCAAAGCATCTACCCAGTAGATAAAAAGAAAAAGAGCGCAATGCTAGCGAAGCTGATCAAAGATAATGATTGGCGACAAGTGCTGGTGTTCAGTAAAACAAAACACGGTGCAAATAAGCTTGCTCGTTTCCTTGAAGAGCAAGACATCACAGCGGCGCCTATTCACGGTAATAAGAGCCAAGGCGCACGTACCAAAGCCCTAGAGAATTTCAAAACGGGTAAGGTTCGAGTACTTGTAGCGACAGACATCGCAGCACGTGGTATCGATATCCCACAACTGCCTCAAGTGGTTAACTTCGATCTTCCACATGTATCAGAAGACTATGTACACCGTATTGGTCGTACTGGCCGTGCTGGTGAAGTAGGCAAAGCGATTTCATTGGTTTGTGCTGATGAAGTGGGTGAGCTGTTCGGTATTGAACGTCTTATTCAACAAGTGCTAGAGCGTCGTGAGCTTGAAGGCTTCTCGCCAGTAAACAAGCTGCCTGAGTCTCGTTTGGATACACGTCCAATCAAGCCTAAGAAGCCGAAGAAAGCGAAACAACCACGTGAACACGCAGACGGTCAACGTTCTGGTGACAACGCTCGTGGTCACAAGCCAGCAGGTAAGAATAAGCGTCACGTACCGGGTACAGGGTCTGCGCCAAAGCGTAAGCCAACGTCTGGAAAGAAGCCAACTGAAAACAATTCAACCGCGACTGGTGAAGATAAATCAGTAAGAAACAATGGCAGTAACTTTAAACGCGGCAATGCGGGCAATAAACCTGCTGCAAATAACGCGGGTTCTCAGAACACGCTGAGCAAACCAAGCGGTGCGGGTAAATCTAACGGTACTGGTAAGTCAAACAACGCGGGTAAACCTGCAGGCAAGCCTAAGAAGTCCGGCTACGGCGGTAGCTATGGTCCAAGCAAGTCGTCAAATAAGCCGGCGGGCAACAAACCTTCACCATCGAGAAGCCGCTCTAAGCCAGCTCCTCAGAAATAGAGTCTCTAGATAGACTATAGAGGTCCAATGACGAGAATGTTTTTTAGGAGAGTTCTCGTTAATTAGTGACTATCTAACTCAAATAAGCGCGAATATTGAATTTCAATGTTCGCGTTTTTTTATGGGCGTTGTTTATGTTTAGTAACCGTTTATGTTGAATAACCTAGGAGAGGTTAATCGCTGTTTAAAGTGATTGAACCTATGGGAAATACGGCAATTTTGGGAAGGGTAATGAATCTTTAATAATTTATTAATAACAACATAATCACTAGCATTTTTGTGGATTCTTGCAATTTGCAATTCCAGTTTGCAAAACAAACAAGAATTTAAGGCTAATACGTGTCCAGATGCGTAGTAAATACGTATTTTAAAAGTTGGCACGCATGCTGCATTAGTAACGGTGACCCTTCTTAAGCCGAGGGTCACCTAGCCAACTGACGTTGTTAGTGAACCTTTATTGTTCACACAAAATATATGACCAATCACCCTTTTGTGATTGGTTTTTTTTTGCCTGAATTTTAGGTTCTATTTTTGTTATTACTTTTTACCCACCACACTTAGAATAACAGCTTGGTTGGCGTGGGCATTCTCCACCTCTGGAGCAGATAAGCCTCGCCTCTGTCTCTATCCCACGTTCAATCCAATTTATATTTAGAATCTTGGCTATTGTCGTGAGATCTTTCTTGATGTTACGCGGTATTGCTACAGAGCCGCCATTGTTGACGCATGACGCCTTAAGTTGCTCTGCTATTTCTCTCGAATTACCACCTTGAGCATCAATCGCTGGATTGAGATCTATACCAGCACACAAAACGCGATTGTTACCCGCAGGATCCGTCATATTGATGGATTCACAACAGTAGATTCTTGGCTCATCACCCACATTTAAAATGGAGATTTGAGCAGAGCTACCCGCTCGGGGTTCAGATAATCGACGGAACACAGCCCAATGTTGACATGGGTCAGCGACTGTTCTCATATTTCCCCAAGGCAATGGAATCCCGTTCCCGCGGTACACCGCCTTGAGTTTCCCCGGCCCATAAGCATCAAAATAGTGCCAGTGAGGGTAGGGCGATACTACCGTCATTCGACGCATCGCAACAGAGGGGGAAACCCCTGCTCTTTGGTGAACGTCGATTTCGTAACCAGTACGGTCGAGCAGCTGTCTGAACGGGACTTTCGGGCATAACAGAGCGCCAGCAAAGAAGCTGGATTCAAAGTCACGCCATGCTTGAAGAATGTCTTGAGAGTTGAGCTGGGAAGAGCCTGAGACTTGATTGTCATCCCATGTATTGTTGTTACCGACCGACAACACACTCTTTAATCCTTCTTTGCTATGCAAAATGCAATGGCCAATATAAACCGAGAGGTCGTATTTCAGGCGAGTTGGGTATTCTTTAAGAATCTCGTTTAAGAAGATTGTACCCGGAGGCTCAAAGAATGATGTAACCAGTTGCTTGGCATTAATACCGAGCTCATCAACTACGTCTTGCGGCGTTCGCGTTACCCAACGGATGTTGATTCCAAGGGTTCTAGCGATGTCTATAAGGTCTTCTACGCTGAGGTTGAGACGTTTTAGGCCAACTTCCTCTGCAGCGCGTTCAAGGTCAGGGAAGTGGTTCTGGTTGCTCTCTTGGTGTGCCCTAATCAAGAGGTGTGCAAACTGACGGCCTGAAATCCCCGTTTGTGACAGCATCTCAGGAATCGCAATTTGCAGGATGTCGTTGGAGAAAAGAAAGCTAGGCTCGAGTGCCATGCCACTTATCCCACCACGATTCCCTTTATCAGGGGCAATGGCTTGTTGTTCAGATTCATCGTCGAGGAACCAGGTTGGGTTCTTCTGAAAGACCTGCGCAATCACTTCCAGCATATCGATGCTTGGAACCCGCTTTCCGCGTTCAATCATTGAAAGGTAAGAAACGGAAGGTGCGTATTCTGGGTTGATTCTAATACAACGCGCAGACAGATCTTCCATCGTTAAATGGTTACGTTTTCTTAGGTTACGTATTTTAGTACCTAGGAAGTGTGACTGACGAACTAAACTTTTTGACAAGGCCATATTTGTAAAATTCACATTGTAAAATTTTTGTTGTGAAATTGTATGTAAAAAAGCGCTAATCTACAAACTAAGCAATTCACAAAATGACAAATAAATTAAACGTTAGTTTGGAATAATTGCTCTAGGACACATTTTTGCTGTAGAAATCGGTGGTTATCACCGGACTGGTCAAGAGGGAAAGACTATGAATATGCTTACATTCGATAAAACAGAAATCCAAAAACAATCAAAGCCATTTATCGCTGAAGCTGTCTTTGCCGTGGAGACAATCAGTGCAAACCAGCAAACTGAAAAGCAAGTGAAAGCAAAGCAGCTGCTTGATCGACTATTCCCACTAGAGAATGGCTCACATCAAGACGTAACCAGCTATGTAGTAGATTACCGTCATATCATGGCTTACTTTAAAGATGGTCAGCACAGCGGTCTAAAGCATCCTAAACAGTTTGTAGCGTACATGGGTGAGAAGAATGACCCAGACTCTATCTTGTTCAGAGATGGTAGTGGAAGCCACCTAGAGGTGATGTTTGGTTGCCATAAAGGGACAGGTTGTATTGAACTGGTAGAAATCGATGATATTCAGTTGGAGTCATGCACCACGTTTGGCCAATCACCAATGGAAGCAACAACCACAATGCGAGAAGAGACCATTGCAGCGATGCGCCACTGGATCAGTTTGATTCAAGGTGATGCAAAGGGCAAACCAAAGGCATGCAGCGAAGATAAAGAGTTCAGAGCAAAGAGTGGTGAAGATTACTGCCTGAATTACTGCTTCCAGATCTAACGGTGAACCCTAGGTAGCTAAATCAATTTATACAGCTAAAGAAAAAGCCCCGAAGATAATGTCTTTGGGGCTTTCTAGTTTCAATACGAGCCGACTAATATGTCGATACGAGCAGTGATGGTGTGTCTTACAAAGGCATTACTCGGTTACGCCCCAGTGATTTTGCTTCGTAAAGCAGCTTATCGGCTCTTTCGATCAGCGATTGCGCTGACTCTCCGGGTTCAAGTTCAGCGACACCAAACGATGCGGTGATACTACCGACTTGTTCACCACTGCGACGGTCTTTAATCGACAGCTTCTCTAGAGAGCGTCTATTAGTATCCGCGAGTTGGCGAGCAATACGTAAAGACTTATTAGGTACAATGAGTGCGAACTCTTCACCGCCAAATCGATAGGCAGAAATACCTTCTCGACAACTTAGCTTCAGCTTGCGAGCAATCCCTTTAAGAACCATATCGCCAAACAAGTGGCCATAGGTGTCGTTGAAGTTTTTAAAGTGATCGATATCAAGAAGGATCAAACATAGAGATTGTTTCGCTTCACACAAGGTTTCTATATCACGGTCAAAAGAGCGACGGTTATAGAGTGTCGTTGTGCTGTCAAAGAGCGCATCTTTCTGAACTTCCACCAACTGGGTTTTAAGCTTGGTAATTTCTGATGTAGCAGAGTTCAGCTGAGAGTTTAGAAACTGAGTAGAGTGACGAATATGACGAGACTCAGAAACTAGCTGACGAACCAAAGACATGACTTCGTCGATCGATAAACTTTCATTATCAACACGAGCTAAATCTTCGAAGCTTTTATCTATCATTTCTGAAAAAGCAGAGGTGTCGGTCAGTGTGTCGTTCATCGAGTTAGAAACTTCAGAAACTAACAACTCCAAATTAGCGCGAAGGTCGTTGATATTGGTTTCGGATTTACTCGCAACATAATTGTTGTAAAGCTGTTCACCAACAGCTGGAGGGCAAATGCCGTAGTGTTCTAAAACACCATCCATGTCTTTAGTTAGCTGCGGGATAGCATTATCGACATAGGTGTACCAAAGTGCGTAATTTGCAGGTGTGGTGGACACCCTGTTCTTCATCATAAGAGGTACCGCTTTTTTTAGATTAGCGGTGGATTTCTGGAATTCGTCTTTTTTCATTATTGTTACTGCAGATACCAAACTAACTCAAGCCACTTGTCGACAAGGTTAGCGGATTTCGCAGGTCTTTGCTTTAAAAATTATATGATTAATGGATGAGGATTGGATAAATAACTCGTTTTTATTATGAATATCGATTGCGCAATCATAAATTGAATCTAATAGATTGTTCTTTAATCATATTTTTAGTTATTCACCGTAGAACATAGGCTGAATTTTGTATCAAAGCTTTTGGCAAAAGGTGGACTCAGTGACCTTAAAGTGGTTTTTTATGTAGCGAAGTAAATTGACGGCATAGCTTGAATTGGGAGAACTTTGATTTAGAGGACTTGCGCTGATAAGAGTAAAACGAGTGAAGCTTTGTATACAGAAGGGAGGTGGAAATATTTATAAGCAGATACAAAAAAGCGCCGATAAAAATCAGCGCTTTAAAATTCTTTTTAGCTAAAAGCTAATTATTGAGCAACAACGTTTGCTGCTTGTAGGCCTTTTTGACCGTTTTCAACTTCGAAAGAAACCTTTTGGCCTTCTTTCAGAGTTTTGAAGCCTTCAGAAGCGATTGCACGGAAGTGTACGAATACGTCAGCACCGCCGTTGTCTTGAGAAATGAAACCGAAACCTTTCTCTTCGTTAAACCATTTTACAGTGCCAGTATTTGTGTTAGACATAATTTGTCCCTTATTCATAAATTTTCTAAATTGTTGATTGCATTACTGCAATGCGCTGATAATTGAATTATTTAATATTGCTAAGAAATAAGGAAAAACTACTTACAAAAACGGGTAACGATTTTACATGTCATTTTTTACTATTCATCTAACTTAAATAACTCCGGCTAACAGAGCGAGTGCATGTTAACACAGTCTTTCCGGTTGTACACTCATTGATTGAGAAATCAGCGAGTTTTTTTGTCATGTTGTGCTTGTTAACAAAAATCACCTAGAACAGCTGATAGTTTTATAAAATTACACGCTGTGACAAAATGAAAAGGAAGCCTAAGCTTCCTTTTCATGATTAGTATAGACGATATTAACGCTTGAAGTTGATATCTTCAGTCTGATCTAAGTTAATTTTTGTTTTCGCTGGCTGAGTCTCTGCAATCACCTTACCGTGGCGCACTGAATACTGCACGGGTACTTGGCGACGCACTGCATCAAAGCCATTGTCAGCAGGAAGAATCAGTAGGCTACCTGGCTTACCTTCTTCGATACCGAAGTTGTCTTGGATGTTCAATGTGCGAGCAGAGTTTTTGCTGATCAGATCAAGCGAGTTGTTGATTTGGTCGTAGCCCATAACCTGTGTTACGTGCAGTCCCATGTGCAGAACTTGAAGCATGTTCGCTGTACCCAGTGGGTACCACGGGTCAAACACATCATCGTGGCCAAAACAAACGTTGATGTTTGCTGCTAGCATCTCTTTCACACGAGTCACGCCACGACGTTTCGGGTAATCGTCAAAACGGCCTTGTAAGTGAATGTTCACTAACGGGTTTGCTACGAAGTTGATACCAGACATCTTCAATAGACGGAACAAGCGAGAAGCGTAAGCACCGTTGTAAGAACCCATCGCAGTCGTGTGGCTTGCTGTTACCTTTTCACCCATCTCAAATTTATGAGCAAGGGCTGCCAGTGTTTCAACAAAGCGAGACTGTTCGTCGTCGATTTCATCACAGTGAACGTCGATTAGGCAGTCGTACTTGCGTGCAAGTTCGAACACGTAATGCAGAGATTCAACACCGTATTCACGGGTGAACTCAAAGTGTGGGATAGCACCGATAACGTCAGCGCCGATCTTCACTGCTTCTTCAAGCAACTTTTTGCCGTTCGGGTATGAAAGAATGCCTTCTTGAGGGAATGCGACGATCTGAATGTCGACCCACTCTTTCATCTCTTCACGAACTTCAACCATCGCTCTTAACGCAACTAACGTTGGATCAGATACATCCACGTGAGTACGCACGTGTTGAACACCGTTAGCGATCTGCCATTTCAGTGTTTGCTTCGCACGCGATTTTACGTCTTCAATTGATAGCAGTTCTTTACGCTCAGCCCAACGCTCAATACCTTCAAACAAAGTGCCAGAGATGTTCCAGTTAGGTTCTCCAGCTGTTTGAGTCGTATCTAGGTGGATATGCGGTTCACAGAAAGGAGAAACGGCAATGCCACCTTCAGCATCAAGGATGTCACCTTGATGATTGATTTGTGCGTCATTATCGAGAATGCGAGAAAATTGACCATTTTCAATCAGAATCTGTTTCAAGCCCTCTTGGTCTTGAAGTTTCGCGTTCTTGATTAATAAGGTTGTCATAGTGTGTCCTTAAGCGGCCTGAGATTTCAGAGCTTTTTTGTTCAATAGAGGATTAAGCACGAGGTAACTGATTGCACCACCTAACACTGCGTTCAAAGGAACAACGCCAGGAAGGAAGTGACCAGCGGCTACGCCTGTTGCTACCGCGATAATGCCAGCCCAATTAACGGTTTGGAACTCTGCATTTGCAAAATCTTTGTAACGTTTACGGTTTGCGAAGAAGTCAGCGATGATTACGCCACCAATTGGTGGAATCGCCAACGATAGGAAGGTTAACCAACCTACGAAGTGGTTGTACAACCAAAGCGCGAAAATCGTACCGATGATGCCGTTAATGATAGACATTGTAGTACTTGAGCGACCAGTAATGTTAGATAAACCAAGGCCAGATGCATAAAGTGCGTTTTCATTGGTTGTCCAGATGTTCAAGCCAAGCACGATGATCGCTGGAAGCAGTAGTCCTTGTGCAATCATCACATCTGAAATGTCTGATTGGCCTGTTGCTGCTGCGCCGGCTGCGCCGAAGATAAACATCAGCGAGTTACCGATGAAGAATGCAACCATAGTAATCAATACTGCGCTTGCTGGCTTTTTACCAAAGCGAACAAAATCGGCCGTTAGCGTACCCGCACTAACAAATGAACCTACAACCATTGCTAAGGCCATTGAAAAGTCCATTGGAGTTTCTGGCTCAATCAGTTGTAGCTGTTCTAGTCCGCCAACGCTGTCTACCGCAGTCAACACTGAGTAACCACCTAGAATAGCAATCGCTGGAACAGCAATCGCTGAAAGCACCATTAGCGCTTTAATACCGAAGTACACCGTACCCGTCATCAAAAGACCTGACACAATAATCAAAGTGTTGGTATCAATGCCTGTGGCTTTCTGTACCGGAATTGCGAACATTGCTACGCCGACGCCAAACCAACCTACTTGTGTACCACCAAGTAGAGCAGAAGGAAGCCATGAGCCTTTTGTACCGAAAGAGAAACGAGCTAGGAGGTGAGTGGAGAGGCCAGTAGATGAGCCGATGTAGCCAAGAAAAGAAGTGTAAATACCAAGAATTAGGTTACCGATGAGAACGGCGAGGAAGAAATCATTGAATGAGAGGCCTGTCCCGAGTGAACCACCTGTCCACATACTTGCAGAGAAGAAAGTGAGTCCAAGCATTACCATGGTGAGTGAAGCGACTCCTTTCCTAGCCGATGTAGGAACCGGCCCTAGACTGTAGTTATTATCAGCAGCCATTTTTTACCTCCGCAAATGATCAAAATTAAAATTAACGGTCGCCGTATTGCAGGCAAACGTGCGCATTATGGTGATATAAATCACATAGTCAATGCTAATTTTGTCAATAAAGGCGCTTGAGAATCAGTTATCATCTTAAATGCCTTGTAAAACATAGGGTTATTTTCTCCATTTATTTCATGAAAATAAATAGAAAACGTTTTCCATAGCGTGTTGGGTATCTGCTATCGATAGTTGGCTATGAATGTTGATTGTTATGCGATTGAATGGGTGTCTGTATCGAGAGGTGGGCGGTTAGTCAAACGGCAGGCAAAAAAATAGCCAATCGCAATAACCGCAATTGGCTTATATATTTTGTGAACAAGAATAAGGTTCACTAACAACGTCAGTTGGCTAGGTGACCCTCGGCTTAAGAAGGGTCGATTTATACATTGCAGGTAGCGTGCCAACTTTTAAAACCTCGAATATAGGCTGTTTAATAGCAATTTGGTGCGTATTTGGGTGTTTTATTCGCGTTTTAGAATTATCCTGTCGCATTATGCAATTGCGATTTGCAATTTAATGATAGTGTTGGGTGATCTAGGTGTTGATGATCTAGTGTCGCGATGAGATGAGATGAGATGAGATGAGATGAGATGAGATAAGAAGAAAGGCGAGCACAGCGTGTCTCTGAGTTCTTTGCCTTCTATGGACTCTTCCTATGCCTAAAAATATGGAATTTTGTGCAAGCAAGCAACCAAAAAAGCCCGTGCGATTTGAGATCGCACGGGCTTTGTCTTGTTTTGCTTATCAGGCATATTAGATAGAGTAGAAGAAGTACAGCTGAGACTTCATTCTAATGATGATCCCGCGTATTACATCTAGGAACGCCATGAAGCTAATCGGTTTCTCACCACTTACCCACGCTAACCCGACAGAACCAACAGGAATATCGTAGCCTTCTGTTTCATCGATCTTTAAACGTACAAAGTGGTGCTTGTTCTGAAGGTTCCGACCTGTGGTGACACGCACCTGTTCATCGATACCGAGCAAGCTCGCCTGTGCTTCACCCGTCGCCTCAACAATACCTTCTACGGTTGCCGAGAATATCTTGCCAGGGTAAACCGCCGTCGCAAATTCTGCTGGTTGGCCGACCTTAATATTACGAATCGCTTGGTGGTTAACTCGCATTAGCACGTACTTCTCTTCGGTGTACATTTGAATACGAGGCATCATTGAAACGCGCTGACCTTCACGAAGAATAAAGTTCGTTACAAAGCCGTCAGTCGGTGCCGTGACTTTGGTGCTGTTAAGATCCCATTGTGCTTGAGCCAAGGTTGCTTTCGCTGAATCCACTTCTGTTTGTTGTTTGCTAACGTTAGTTTCGGCTTTGTGAATGTCGAGTTTCGCGTTTTCTGCATCGACTTCTTTCTTGCTCAGTTGAGATTCTAACGTAGTCACATTGTGAGTCGCCAAATCTACCTTTGCCGTTTGTTGGTCGATGTCAGTTTCAGTGATTGTGTGTTGTACGACACTGTTTTGCTTCTGGTAACGATCAAGCGTTTTTGATTGCAGTACTAAATCTGTTTTCGCTGACTCAATTTGTGCAATTGAAGCTTTGATGTCTTCTAGTGCTGAGCGATAGCTAACTTTAGCAATGCTCACTTCTTGGCGAGCCGTGTCTAAAGCGACCTTTGCTGACTCAAGTTGAACACTTGCTTTGTCTCTTGCAATCACATATTTGGTGTCGTCAATCTCATAGATCAGTTGTCCTTCTGTCACATCTTGGTTGGGATGGATATGGACTTTCGTTGTTTTACCCGACACATTGGTTGAGTCTGGACGCAATTGAATGTGCGGAGACTGAACAACCGAACCGCCCGATAAATCCATCGGAGTAAAGTTGAGTAGGCCGACCCACACAAACAATAGCCAAGATGTACCACCTAGGTACGCGAATGCTTTGGTGCCTTTGTTCCAAGGCATACCAATAAGTCTGAGTAAATAAATGAACAGTGCCCAAATTGCTAAGCCTTCTAACATACTTGGCTCTCCTCATCTTGCTTGTCGGTCGTTGCCTGTTCCTTCGGTGCTGCCGGAGATTTCCATGTATCTCTTAGGTTGATGATGGCTTTTTCCATATCAACAAATGCCAAGATTACAGCGAGTACCCATACCCAGTGCCATACGAAACCAATCCATGTTAATGCGGTAATCAAACCCAGCTGATGATGATCTTTACTGTGAGCTTTATTGATTGGTAATTCATGAACACGCCAGAACCCGTAACATGCTGCCGCGATGGTTGCGACCAACACTACGCCAGCCACGACGTGTAGTGCAGTATCTGCACCTGTTCCGACAAATGGGACACTAAGTAAACTCATTGATAAACCCTAGGTTAAATTGAGCGCCGAGTGTGATTGATATCAGATTTAGAGGTTGAAAATTTACCAATTACTTTAATAATGGTGTCAATATGATTTGATCTGTAATAGTGACTTCTAGGTAGGGGGCTAATGAACAACTGTAACTTCTTAAGAGCATTGGGTATTTTGGGTATTTACCAATACGCAATGACCAATAAGGCCGTGAATACCGAGCAATTAGGTATTCCTAAATCGGTGTTTAATAACCCGATGAACCTTATTCCCGTTAGTGAAGTGGACAAATGGTATGGTCTACTTGAAGAGCAAACTAATGATCCGGATATCATATTGAAATTGGCTGATCGTGTAGATATTGAAAGATTAGGCCCGTTAACCAATTGGTTTTTTTCTGGTCACGATCTTGCGTCGACGATCCGCAGAGTCAACATCGGACTGCATTGTTTACAGTCGGGTGCTTTCTTATACGGTGCTCAAGTCGGAACCATGATTAAATGGTGCTACGACAATCCCGCTTACACGGAAACGGGCAAAGTACATGACTCGATAAGAGTGGCCATTTTCATTATGAAGATTTTGCGCCGTTATTTAGGGGATGGTTTTAAACCCATGGCGGTATCAATTGCCGGCCATCGAGATAACGTTGATCTCTACCATGAGTATTTCGGTTGTACGATTCAATGGGGGCAACCTCGTACAGAGGTTTGGATACGGAGTGAGTTGAGGTTGTCTATTAATCAATCGCCAAGTGTAGGTAAAATGGGGCTGGCGATGAATTTTCACGACCTAGACAACTACCTCAATATGCCAGATGCCGGTGATGAACATAAGGTGACTTATGAGATGATCAACTACAGCCGCCATTTCGGTTTGCCGACTCTGCATAAAGTTTCTAGCCTTCTGGGGTTATCTGAGCAGCAGTTTCAGCGACGTTTACACAAACGGGGTGTCAATTTTTCTACCATAATGGGTTATGCATTGAGTAATGTTGCGGTGGAATTGTTGAGTTATAAATTGCCCATTGAAGATGTCGCTAAACGCTTAGGCTATACCAATACTGCCAGCTTCAATCGAATGTTTAAGAAACATCGAGGTTTAACGCCAAAGCAATATGTCGAGAGGTTTTGGACGGATCTATAGTTTATGTTTTTAGGCTAGACTTCGTTTCTGTAACAAGCCTGATAAGTAAACCACAGCCCAAGTACTCAAAATGAAAGGCGCTGTTAATGGCAGCAGTGCCAAGGTGTGAAAGCCTAGGGTAATAAGGCAACTCAACAGCATGCCTAATAGGATTAGCGGCCAAGGAATTCGTGGATAGAGCACAAGTGCTAGAGTTGCAAGAATGGCGTTGTAGCCATAAAGACCTTGCTTGATCAGTTCGTTGTCAGCACCAACCAAAGAGCTAAATAGGGTACTAATAAACACCGCAAGCAGTATCCAAACAGCGTGCATGAAGCTGTTCAGTGCGATTGCGACCAAGATAACCAATCCGGAAAACTCATTATTGATAAAACTGACTTGGCTGATCCCTTTTAGCATGGTCACCACAAACGTTGGTAAGTAGTTTTTCACATCTGTACCGATATCAATGAGTGGCATCAACGCAATGCTTGATGTTGAAAATGCAGAAAGCTCGAAGGTTGATTGGACAACATAAATTCCCCAAGAGGTGATAACAAAGGCGCTGGTGTAACCGCGGTACTTTTTAAAGCTAAACACTATTTTAGCGATTGGTACGGTGAGTAGGGCACCGAAGACTGTCACAGCCGCTAGTATTGGGGTGACCCCAAAGAAGTTACCAATGAACAAACCGATCAGTGCGCCATTTAACGCATACATACCACTGTTAAGATCATGAGTTGGTTTGTTGTTGGTGTTAATGCTGTTATGGGTATAGCGAGCTAATATGTAGCTGCAGCTGACACCGAGTATAGTTAAACAAGCCAGTGGAATTGATTCAATAGAGATAGCTAGCAATAACAAAAGGGATGTTACAGCAGATGGTGTGAAATAGACTTGCCCAATACCATTGAGCAAGCCTTGAAGTGGAAGAGTGTCCTTATTCGTGTTCATCATCTGGCGACAGAATTTCATTATGCTAAATTTTTGATACGCCAGATTGTATACAATTATTCTTGGTTGACCATCTTCGTGTGTTAATTCTGATACCAACGTTCACCATAGGCTTGTTGGTAATCAGGTGTTTCAATAATACCTTCTTGCTCTGGCACTGTTTCTAGTGGCCCTACTACCGTTCGATAAGGTAATACGCCAGCCCAGACTGGGATATCCATATCAGTCTTATCATCATTCACGCCATGTTTACCAATTTTTACGGAGGCTTCTGTTAAAGGAATCGCCAATAGCTCGGTTGCGGTGAGCTCTTTATCATTACTTAGCCTGACTTCATCGGTTCTTCCCGGTGCGATTTGCTCAATAAAGATATTCAGCAAGCGATCCTTTTCTTGGTTGTCATCAATAACTGAAAAAGACCCCAGTACCACTGCAGAACGATAGTGCGCACTGTGATGAAATGCCGAACGAGCCAATACCCAACCATCGAACAGAGTGAACGTTAAGCAGGTTGGTTCTCCTTTCTTTAGCCCTTTCAGTAAGCGACTGTTTTTAGCCCCATGAATGTAGACCATGTCATCCACTCGCCACGCGAGCATCGGGATAACCATTGGGCCTTGTTCGCCTTGCAATGCAATGTGTGCGATTAAGCTCTCATCAATGATTTGGTGCAGTTTCTCTTGTTCAAATACGGCTTTGTGAGCCCCTTTTTTAATCGTGGTTCTTTTCGTGTTAGATAACATAATCGCTCCTTAATCATTGCCTTTTGATTAATGTAGCGATTAACTGGTCTATTAAATAGAGCCACTTTTAAACACTATTTGGATCCAGTTATGCAGCCTATCGATGTCGGTGATCTACAGTTAGACGAACAACACGACACGCGTCAAACCGCCTTGTTCCACGCGATAAGAGAGAAGATCGTTCAAGATTTATGGAGCAAGGGCAGTAAGTTACCTTCAACACGTAAGTTGGCCGTCGAGTTATCGGTGAGTCGAAATACAGTGATTTACGCGTACGAACAACTGGTCACTGAAGGCTATATCGAGAGTAAGCAAGGCTCGGGTTTTTACGTGTCGGTTGAACAGCCGGAGCATTTTCTCAGTTTGTCTCAGCCAAACAGTGTTCAGGATGTACAGGTTAGGCACGTAATAAGTAAGCCGAGTGCAAATATAGCGACACCTAACGACATTAACCGCAGCTTTGCCCCAGGAGTCCCTGACTTAGATGCGTTCCCTTATGCTAAGTGGCAGAGGCTGTTGCAACGCCACTCTGCACGTCAGAACATTGCGGGCAATCAAGAGGTTCAGGGAAGCTTGGCCTTGAGGGAAGCGTTGACCGGGTATCTTGCAAGCAGCCGTTCAGTTCATTGTAGTGCTGACAGAATCATCATAACCGCAGGTGCTCAGCAAGCTATCTCAATTGGTTTGATGGCGACGTTGGCGATGGGCGACAAAATCCTGGTGGAAGAGCCCGGTTATCGACAAGTGCATAAAATTATCGATCTGTTGAGGTTAGAGTTAGATGGCGTAAGTGTCCGTGAAAAGGTTGGATTAGATATTGAAAAAGTGTTGTTCAGTAATGCTAAGGCTCTGTATGTCACGCCGAGTAACCAATACCCAATGGGCACGACTTTAAATACTGAGCAACGCCTCAAGCTCATCGATTGGGCCAACAAACATCAGTCATGGATCATTGAAGATGACTACGACAGTGAGTTTCAGTTTGCACATCGCCCTTACACCAGTATGCAAGGCTTAGCGGGTAAACTCGGGTTTGATGACCGAATCATTTATGTTGGTTCGCTGAGTAAAGTCATGTTCAACGGACTCCGCTTAGGCTACTTAGTGGTGCCAGAAAGTCTGGTGGCGAAGTGTCTTGAGATTAAAGATGCACTCACTGGAGACACGGCGTCTCATACACAAGAAGCTTTGTCGGATTTTGTTCGAGAAGGTGATTTATTGCGTCATATCAGAAAGATGCGTCGTTCCTACAAACTCAAACATGAAGCGATGATAGAAGCGATTAAAAGTGAGTTTAACGGTGATCTTGAAGTGATCAGTCAGGCGGCAGGACTACATGTAACGGTGAAGTGGTACAACGGAATATCTGAACATGAGTGGAGCCGCAGAGCAGAGCTTGAAAATATCATCATTCGTCCGTTTGATTTTTATGAATACGGTTCGAGTGATGCTCGTGATTGGAGTGGGGCGGTGCTGGGTTTTGGAAATATACGTTTGGCTGAGATAAAGCCGAAGATCAAACAGATCGCTCGGCTTTTTTATCAGTAATATTGGTAGGGCTTGTTTACAATTTTCTGATTCATCACTAATCGAGTTACAACTTGTCGATAGAAACAGTGGGCTTACCCAACCATTTTCGCCAAGGGAGTGACAATGTCACAAAAATAGTCACGGCATAGAGCATCGACCAACTTAAACAGATAAACACTAAGGTACATATGACCAATGAGAGCATGGCTGTGTATCTAGATGCACCTGTCAGTAATCGGCAAGCCGCTAACATAGCGAGCAAATAAACCAAAACAAAAATACCATTGGCGAGTTTAAGAAAGAATTCAAGGTCCAAATTAGACAGTTCACCAATCACACACGAGATAAGCGCGATAAATCCAATTGCTAATGTTGGGTAAAGTGGTACGCCACGGCTGTTCAGTTGAGCCATTCTACTTGTAGGAGTGTGTTGGCGAGCTTGAGCCCAGATCATGCGAGACAAGCTTTGGGTATAAAGGTTTAGGCTGGCAAAACAAGCAAAGAAGCCAAGTACACTGATGACGGTTTTGAAGCCATTACCAAACAATTGTTCTGTTACCCAAGGGATGGATGCGGCATCGAATTCAGGTGAACCGTAAGCCCCCAGTTTAAGAATCACCACTGAACAAGCCCAGTACACTAACCCCGCAACAAAACAGCCTGCAATGATGGCGATTGGGAAGTCACGTTGTGGATTTTTGAACTCCTCTCCCATGTGAGCAAAAGCTTCTATTCCGACAAAGCACCAAAACATGACGGCTAAAGCAGCGCCGATGGACCACATAGAATCGGACGAGATGGTAGGGAGAGCCACATCGGTTACCGTGATGTCGGCTTTCCAAACAAAAGCGCTAACCAAGGCAAAAATCGATAAGGCAATCACCGTTTGCAAGCGGCCTGAAGACTTACTGCCCATCAAATTGACGGCAATCAGCAGAGCGACGGTAAAGGATTGAGCCCCAAGTGGTGTGTCGAGAGGTGAGGGTAATAACTGTTGAGCAAAACCTCCTGCCAGTGCAATGGCCGCTGGAATACCGACAGGAATAACACTCACAAACAACCACGCCACGCTTGTTTCTAATCGCTCGCTAAACGCCTGACGTACAAAGTAAGCTGTACCACCTGCATTCGGGTAGTGTTTTCCTAAGGCAGCAAAGGTGAGGGCGATCGGGCAAATGGCGATAAACAAGATTAACCATGCCAGTAGCGACAACTGACCTGCGATACCTGCAGCGATAGCGGGAATCATAAATAATCCAGTGCCTAGCAAGGTCGTAGAGAGTTGTCCTATTCCTGAGATCAGCGTGATCTCTTGTTTGAGTTGTGTCATTCGCTCTCCTAGCTATTGGCTTATTATATCGGCCTTCTTTTGCCTGTCTTCTGATGTTTGGGTGATGCTATGAATGAGAGCATACATTGTCGCCATCAATAATACAGCTAGCGAAACGTCGTAAGACACCGTCATTTTAACGGTATTAATCCGATTAAGCGTGAAAGTGTCGGCTGTCATAATGGCTGTTATAAGTAGGAAAGTTGTGTCAAATTAGGCGTTATAAATAGAACAATAAGTGGAAAGAATCAGAAGCATGGATAAATTTGATCGCCAGATTTTGGATATTCTCAAAACCAACGCTCGCTGCTCAGTGAGTGATATCGCACGAGATGTCAGTCTCTCGCGCTCAGCTGTGAACGCCAGAATCAAGAAACTGGAAAGCGATAAAGTGATTACGGGCTACTGCGCTCAAGTGACAGAACCCAATCAAACGAAGAATGTGTGTGCTTATATTTTGTTGAAGTTCGACATGTCGAGCAGCGACCATAGTTGTGAGTCCTACGCGCAACGAATCCAGAGTATTGATGGTGTGCAGTGGTGTCATTCGATCAGCGGTGAGACGGACATGATGCTGTACGTTGAAGTGGAAAGCATGGAGCGTTTAAATCAAGTTCGCGACCAACTGCAAAGCTATCCAGATCTGCGTCACCTAATGACTCATACTGTGCTTACCGAGTTTTTTAACAAACTGAATCCGACGGTACATCCATGTTAGGCAATATCAACTTAAACCTACTGCGTTCGCTGCATGTACTTCTAGAAGAGTGTCATGTAAGCCGCGCAGCTCAACGCTTGCATATTACACAGTCAGCGGTTAGCCGCCAACTTAGCCAGCTAAGAGATTTGTGTGGCGATCCTTTGTTGGTTCGTGATGGTAACAAACTGGTTCCTACTAATCGTGCTCTTCAGCTTAAAGATAAGCTCGATGACTTGCTTGGAGAGTTTGATCACCTGTTAGACGATAAACCCTTTGAGCCACGAGACTGGCAAGGTGAGTTGGTGTTGTCTTCGAGTGATTATGTGGCTCAGTATATTCTTCCTGTGATTGTTGCAGAGGTGTCCGCTGAAGCGCCGAATATCAATTTGGCTTATCGCCTGTGGCAGCCAAACTACCTTGAAGCACTGAACGAGTCGGGGATCCACTTAGCTTCTAGTATGTTTCCCACAAAGCCAGAGCATGTTTCAAGCATCAAACTTGGTGAAGACAAGTCGGTGTGTTTGATGCGCAAGTCTCACCCATTAGCTCAACAAGTGGTTTTGAGTGCAGAAGACATTGTTAACTACTCTCACATCAAGGTGACGGGGGGCGGAGATAAAGACAGCTACGCGGACATAGCATTGAAGAAGCAAGGCCTGAAGCGAAGAGTGGCTTTGCAGGTTCCGTTCTTTTCATCGGCTGGCACTGTATTGATGCAAGACGATTACCTGATGATTGTGCCGGAACATATCGCCTATAACCTAGGTCGACACCTCGATACTACCTACTTTTCTTTGCCGTTTGATACGGAAATGCATACCTATTGGTTAATGTGGCACCCTAAATATGACAACGACTCTGCCCACAAATGGGCGAGAGAAAAGGCATTCCAAGCCATGAAAAAGTCGAGTTACAATATCAGTATGATTTGAAATCATAAGTGTAATGATAACCTTTGATTTCAAATGATACGTTCTGCGGATTATGGTAAGTGCCAAGTATTGAGTATTAAGCGTAGAGTGTTCAGCTGGAACGCTTTATTTTACTAGGAATGGAATGATGACAGTAACAATTTGGTTTTCTTTATTAGCGATTTGCTTGTTGGGTGCAATGTCTCCGGGCCCGAGTTTGGCGATGATCGCTAAGCACAGCTTGGCTGGTGGCCGCATGAACGGACTTATCGCAGCTTGGTCGCATGCTGCTGGTATCGGTATTTATGCGTTCGCAACCATTGTTGGTTTAGCCGTTGTGCTTGAGCAATCACCCATGTTGTTCAAAGGTATTAGTTTAGCGGGTGCTGCGTATCTGCTTTATCTCGGCGTGAATGCGTTGCGTTCGAAAGGTGGTGTTGCCGCGAAATTGGAAGCGGGGGAAAAGATGAGTTACATGCAGTCTGCTCGCGAGGCTTTCTTGATCTCTATCTTAAGCCCAAAGATTGCGCTGTTCTTCATCGCTCTGTTCAGCCAATTTGTTGCATTAGGTAATGAACTGAGCAATCAAGTGATCATTGTCTCAACGCCGTTGATTGTCGACGGCCTTTGGTACACTTTTATCACCTTGGTGCTGTCTAGCCCGTTGATTGTTGAACGTATTCGCTCAAAGGCGCAGCTGATTGACCGACTATCAGGTTTGGTGTTGATCCTGCTTGCTGTTCGTGTGGTGTGGACGATATAGCAGTAAGCGATAAGAGTAAGTTACGAGAAACGATACTCATTAAAAAAGGCTCACTAGACGTTATCTAGTGAGCCTTTTTGATTTCTATGGATTGGCTTCGACAGGTTTGAGCTTGTTAGCCTTCAGAATTCAGCACGGCATCTAACTTCGCCATAGAATCTGAGAAGTAGGGGTTGTAGGTCAAACGCGCATGGTTCTTCCCTTCTTCGCGATAGCCCCATGCTGAGTACCAAACTTCACTGGTTGCATTACATTGTTCTTCAAAGCCTTCAGCCTGACCATTAGAGCAGATCTTCTCGCTACCATTGATTCCGTAGTAAGGGTTGCTTGGTGAGAACAGTAAGCCCATGTGAGAGCCGTTCGAGATACGCTGATCTGGAATTTTCATGCTGTACTGAACAGCGCGAGGATCCTCGAGTGTCGTTTCTCCTTGCCAAACCAACACATTGTTTGGATTCGGCATCGATTCAGTAAATGCTTGCTGAACGTAGTTGGTGTCAATCACGCTGTCGCCTTCACTCATCATAATAAACACCGGCTTATCAAAGTGCTTATCTTCCAAGTCATTGCGAACGACTTCTGATGTCTCGTAGTAAACTGAAGCACCGTTCATTGGCAGTGAGTTGTAACGCAGCACATTATCTTCAGGATCTTGATCGGCCCAAGTAACAAAGTAGCTCGCTAGCTCTGCATATTGAACGGCTGACGAGCTCGGTTGAAACGCAGGAGAGAACAGCAGTAACCCAGAGATCTTTGGATCATGCATCGCCTGTGAAGTCACGAGATTCGCGCCGGTTGAATAGCCGCCTAGCCAAACAGAATCATACTCTTGCTCAAGTAACTTCGTATGATGAGCTACCACACCTTGCCAATCTTCTAGGCTCGGCTGCATTAAGTCACCCACGCGACTACCGTGACCCGGCAGTAACACGGTTCTCACTAAGTAACCTTGCTCAACCAAATGGGTAGCGATGTCTTTAAATGAGTAGGGTGAGTCACCTAATCCATGAACCAGTAACACTGCCTTGCCGTTTGGCGAGGTTGGTTGATACTCGGTTGGCGAATTGAGTTGGATCTCGAGTTGTTTGTCTTCCGTCATGAACACACGGTTTTTCAATAACCAATCTTGGGTGTCATTGACGTAGGCATCAAAGCTGTCTTGCTGATAGCTAGGCAAATCTGGAGAAGTTTCGTAAGCGGGTATTGATGTCTCGTTGGAGCAACCAACGAGACTTAAAGTCGTTAAGGCCAGCAGTGCTAGGAGGGGCTTTCTTTGCATTATGTAATCTTGTCTCTGTTGTGCTTTCACTATGTCTGAAACTGAAGTTTAGATTATTTTCGGCTTGAAAGGTCTTCGTACTCACCTTCAATAACACCGGCATCATGGGTTGATGACTGACGAGTGTTCATATGAGCTGCGAAACCTTGTTTCTTCATTTGATTCTGAATGCGCTTGCCAGTGATTAAAGCTGCAATAGCCAAAGGAATAGCAAGGATCAAGCTTGTGAATAGCGCCAAAAGGCCAGTAAATAATGCAACAATCGTAACTAATATATTTTTCATATTCATTCCTCTTTTTCTATGTTGTTACTTTATCGCTTCTATTCTGAACGAAACATGAACGCCGTTAATTAATCTCGGAGAGTCACTATGACACGGATGTGTGCTCTTGGGGAGTTTATATGTAGTCATAATCACGCACTAAAAATATGGAATATATTTAAGTTTAATAAAATCAATGAGTTAAAAGTTGGCACGGTTGGTGCTCTATAGGGGTTGGAATAAGTCACTGTAAGCAAAGCACTTACAGCTAATAAAAATTACTGGAGCCCCTTATATGTTCTGTATTCAATGTGAGCAAACAATTCAAACCCCAACCGTAAAAGGCTGTTCTTTCGCACAAGGTATGTGTGGTAAAACTTCGGAAGTATCCGACCTTCAAGACGTGTTGGTGCATTCTCTTCAAGGTGTTTCTTTCTGGGCTAATTTAGGCCGTGCTTGTGATGTTATTGATACTGAAATTGATGAATGGGCACCAAAAGCATTTTTCGCAACATTAACGAACGTTAACTTCGATCCTGCTCGCATCATCGAATTTGCTCAGCAATCTCACGAGTTTAAGCAGCGTTTAGAACAACAAGTTCGAGCGGCAGCTACGTTGACCGGTTTTGAGATCCCAGCGCTTTCTGCTGCTGCTCAATTCGATCTTCCAACGGATTCGTCAGAGTTATTGGCGCTTGCCCCTCAAGCAGCGGTAAACCGCGGTCACGACTCTCAACACGAAGATGTGATTGGTCTTCGCCTTCTTTGCCTATACGGCTTAAAAGGTGCGGCAGCGTACATGGAGCACGCACGTGTTCTTGGTCAAACTGACAATGCTATTTTTGCTGAATACCACGAAATCATGGCGTTCCTAGGTACAGACCCATCAGACCTAAAACAACTGTTAGATACGTCTATGCAGATTGGCTTGATGAACTACAAAGTAATGGAAATGCTGGATAAGGGCGAGACAGATACATTTGGTCACCCTCAACCAACAACCGTGAATGTGAAGACGAAGAAAGGTCACTGTATCCTTGTTTCCGGTCACGACCTGCATGATCTAGAAAAGATCCTTCAACAAACAGAAGGTAGGGGCATTAACGTTTACACCAACGGTGAGATGCTACCTGCACACGGTTACCCTGAACTGAACAAGTACCCACACCTTGCGGGTAACTACGGCAGCGCTTGGCAGAACCAGCAAAAAGAATTTGCGAACTTCCCTGGTGCGATCGTAATGACATCTAACTGTTTGCTTAACCCTGATGTAGGCTCATACGCTGACCGTCTATTTACGCGTAGCATCGTTGGCTGGCCGGGTGTTGCTCACCTTGAAGGTGACGATTTCAGCGCTGTGATCGATTGTGCTCTTGCACAAGAAGGCTTCAAGCATGACGAGATCGAGCAAATGATCACTGTTGGCTTTGGTCGTAACGCATTGATGGAAGCAGCGCCTGCGGTTGTTGAGCAAGTGAAAGAAGGCAACATTAAGCACTTCTTCTTAGTCGGTGGTTGTGACGGCGACAAATCTGAGCGTAGTTACTACACAGATTTCACAGCTCAAGCACCAGAAGATTCAGTAATCCTGACCTTGGCATGTGGTAAATTCCGTTTTAATAAGAACCAATTTGGCGATATTAACGGTATCCCACGTCTGTTAGATGTTGGTCAATGTAACGATGCTTACTCTGCTATTCAGCTTGCTTTAGCACTGTCTAAAGAGTTTGACTGCGGCATCAACGAACTGCCTCTAACACTTGTTCTTTCTTGGTTCGAGCAAAAAGCGATCGTTATCCTGCTTACTCTGTTTGCTCTTGGTGTTAAAGGCATCTACACAGGCCCAACAGCGCCAGCGTTCCTAACAGAAAACCTACTAAAGATTATTCAAGACGAGTTCGATATGCGTTCTATCTCAACGCCAGAGCAAGATCTTAAAACAATCTTAGCGGCTTAATCTAAGCCAACTCCTAAGCCCCGTTGTTGTGACGTTTTTCAAAAACAGACAACGGCGGGGCTTTTTCGATTTAAATCCTTAGTCATTTAATCATCTAGTCATTAGCAAGGTACGCGAACTATGTATGCATGGTCGGATAGCGATTCAATCAATTTAGTGTGTTTAAAGAAATGGCATGAGACGCCAGATACGGTCAGCTTTGAGCTTGGCAGCATTCCACAAGACTTACATTTTAATTTTAAGCCAGGGCAATTTATTACTCTGGGTTTAGATATGCCGACGAAAACGGATTACCGTGCTTATTCAGTGGCTTCTTGCCCGGAAGATAACTGTCTGAAGTTGACGGTCAAGCGTGTGGAAGGTGGTTTGGTTTCGAACTTTATTGTTGATGAGCTTGATGAAGGTGATGAGGTTTCTGTGTTGAAGCCGGCAGGCGCGTTTAACTGTATTGATTGTATGCCAACGGCGACAAAGAAAGTAACGCTAGTGAGTGCAGGCTGTGGTATCACACCAGTAATGGCGATGGTCAAGTATTGGCTGTCTCAAGGCTGTGACATCGAGATTGATTTCGTCCACATGGCACGCAACAAGCTTGAGACTATCTACTTTCAAGAACTTCATCAGCTCGATGAATTACATGCGAATTTCAACTTAAAACTGCTGCTAAAAGACAACGAAGGAACAACGGCTCCTCAAGGTCGTTTAGATAAAAACTGGTTAGTGAAACTGAGCCCAGATATCTTAGAGAGAACGGTTTACCTGTGTGGGCCTGTAGGCTTCATGCAAGACATTGAAAGTTATCTGAAAGAACTTGAGTTCAACATGGATAACTTCTATCAAGAAAGCTTCACTCCTGCTACTCAGAATGCTCAATCAGAAGCGTCAAAAGCCGAAGTTGCTGACGATACGAATAGTGCTGTTAAGGTATTTGTGCCAGCGTTCGGAGCTGAAGTTGAAGCGGAAACTGGTACACCATTGGCGGATTCATTAGAAAAAGCAGGCGTTCCAATTATTATCGCTTGTCGCAGCGGTATTTGTGGTTCGTGTAAATGCAAAGTGACCAAAGGGTCTGTGGAATCAAGCAGCCAAGAGACATTGACGCCAGAACAGATTGAGCAGGGGTACGTGCTCGCATGTTCAAGCTCGATTCAGTCAGATGTTGAGGTTGAGTTATAACAGACGTGAAGCTGTGCAGGGTGATGAAGACAAGGTCTTGTCATAGCGATAAAAGTTAGGGCGCTAGATGTAAAAAGGCCACCTAGATCAGTTAGAGAGAGCAGATCTAAGTGGCAACCCTCTTGTTTATACGGGGGAGTAAAACAAAAGGGGTTGCGAAGCCCATACAGACTTCGCAGATATAGTTATTATGTTGTGGAGCTTGTTGCGATGGACGTATCTACAAGAGCGAAGTTGATTAAACTTCAGGGTATGTCTTGTAGCGAACACCCATCATCTGTTCCATACAGTGAACAACTTGGCAGCTGTAGCCAAACTCGTTATCGTACCAAATGTACAGCACGGCACGGTTGTCTTGTGCGATAGTCGCCACACCGTCAACCACACCTGGGTGACGAGAGCCAACCAAGTCTGTAGATACAATCTCAGTTGAATCTGTGTAATCGATTTGTGCAGACAAAGCAGAAGACAGCGCCATTTCACGTAGGTACTCGTTCAACTCTTCTTTGTTTGTGCCTTTCTCAAGGTTTAGGTTTGCTACTGCCATTGATACGTTTGGCGTAGGTACGCGAATCGCATTGCCTGTTAGCTTGCCTTCCATTTCTGGCATTGCTTTTGATACCGCTTTAGCAGCACCTGTCGATGTCAGTACCATGTTCAATGACGCAGCACGGCCACGACGATCACCTGAGTGGAAGTTATCGATTAGGTTTTGGTCATTGGTAAATGAGTGAACCGTTTCGATGTGACCAGACAGTACGCCAAACTTGTCGTGAACTGCTTTCAATACTGGCGTGATTGCGTTGGTGGTACAACTTGCTGCAGAGATGATGGTGTCTTCTGGTTGAATAACATTTTCATTCACACCAAATACAACATTCTTGATGTCGCCTTTACCTGGCGCAGTCAGTAGAACCTTCTTCGCACCGTTACACGCTACGTGTTGGCTTAGGCCTTCCGCGTCACGCCATACACCTGTGTTATCAACCACAAGTGCGTTTTCAATACCGTAAGCCGTGTAATCCACTTCTTCTGGTTTGTTTGCGTAGATAACTTGGATGAAGTTGCCGTTTACGATGATTGCTTTACGTTCTTGGTCTACCACGATGCTGCCGTTGAACTGGCCGTGAACAGAGTCACGACGGAGTAAGCTAGCACGTTTTTCTAGGTCGCCATCTTTGCCGCCACGTACAACGATTGCGCGTAAACGAAGTGGGTAACCTGGGCCGCTTTTCTCTACAAGAATACGAGTTAGCAAACGACCGATACGACCGAAACCGTACAACACGACGTCACGAGGTTTCGTCATCGCGTCGCCTTCAAGCGAACCCATTAGAGCTGTTTGAAGGAAATCATCCATCGCGCTAAGGTCTTCGTGGTTTTCCCAGTACTGAGCTGCCAGACGACCAACATCAACGCGGCATGGAGACAAGCGCATTGATAGTAGATGCTGGATTATTGGTTGAGTTTGTTCTGCGGTTAGCGGTGAGCCAGTGTAACGTTTTGCGATGCGGTGAGCTTTGATGATGTCGATAGTTGTCGCGTTAACTAGGGTCTTACCGAAGAGGATAACTTCTACGCCTTTTTGACGGTATAACTGACCTAAAGTTGGAGCGATGGATTCAGCAATGGTTTGACTAGTTTGCCAATCTAGGAGGTGCTTTTCGGGACTCATCTTTACTCGGGACCTTTCACGTTAAGTTTCTGCATTCATGGCGGTTGTAGGGAAGCCAATCAGCATAGGGGATTTGAGGCATCAGGCTGTGGTCTATATTGCCACTTAAATGTGCTTGATATGCCTTGTGTGTAACTTGTAATTTTTATGTGTCAGGATTGTAAGGTACGACGGGTTATTCTGCTAGGAAAAATAAATGTAGACAAAATATCTGTAAATTGACTTTATATTAGCCAAAAATCAAGGTTTCAACGTCGATAAAGACTATTGACTTTAACAATCTGTAGCACTTATTTTTCGTCAAAAAATACTCAAATCAAAATGTAGTATGTAATAAAGGTCATGGTGATCATTAAATGTGTGATCATTGACTCAGGTTACACGTAAAGAGTAAACGATAAATAAGGTAATCAACGTCCTTTCTTGTTCGACTTTTGAATAAGCGGAGTTCGAGTGCAAAAAGTCCATCACGCAAACGATTGGATGTCACAATTTTACCTGAATCATCTAATTATTTGTTATGGCAAGTCATCATTCACAGTTTAGTTGAGTCGTAGTAAGTGGATGTTCACTTGTTATGTGGGTGATAACAACTGGAGAAAGTGTCTTTTGTTTACATCGTGCTTGCTTAAACCTTTCTCGTTTAGAGCTCATTTGTAGAAATCTCCCGCGCGTAAAGCTCACTTATTCCAAGTATGCTCCTTCGCTTTAAAGCTCCGTTCTGGATATCAGTTGGTTCTAATTTTTCGTTCTGGGCTCAGAGTAACGTTTGTTCATATCCAATTTGATCAATAACCCCTGTTAATGTCCTATCCTTAATCTGGGCTAGGTAAATTACTTTCGGGAAGGGAGTAGTTATAAAAATGATAAATATGTCAATTAGATGGCGTCTTATTTTTCTTTCTACGGTTTCTGTACTCATTATGTTTGGGTTTACAGTGAATGAAGTGCTTAAGAACGAAAAGAAGATGAATCACCTTGAAACAACCCGTATTAAGGTTGAAGCGCTTCAATCTTTTAATACGATTTCAAGTGATGCTTATCGATGGTTGGTTCTGTCTAATGACTCTTCAGAGAAAGGTCTGCTGCTTTTAAAACTGAAAACTGATTTGACTAGGCTAGCTCAATACGAGAAACAGCTTCAACAGTTCGACAGTAATTGGACTGTTGAACCACAGCTGGTTGAGCTTAAGAGTGTATTAGAGAGACTCGCCCGTGTAACCTCCAGTATTAACAGGGACGCATCACAGGTTACTGATAACAAAACGCAATTGACAGAGCGTGCCTTCGACTTGTTAAAAGGCGTGTTAATGGAGCTATCTGAATATCGTATTAACATTGTGGATGAAAAAGTCAGTCAAGCTAACGCGATGTTTATCAACCTTACTCATTACGTGTTCTGGACCCAGCGAGAAGCGTGGCTGAGTTACCGTTTGTATCGCTCTCCAGAGCTGATTGATCAATATTTATTGAGTTATGTTGGTGCTTTAGAAAGGCAGCAGCAGTTATTAGATACGTTTTTCCGATCAGGTAGTCGCTCGCCTGAAATTAGAAAGCTACTAAGTACGTTTTCTAAAGATGAATTTCAAAACCGATTTACCGATCGAATCCTCAAAGGTGACTTCTCTTCACCTGAAATATATGAACATGTGGAAGGTTTAGAACGAAAGAAGTTGGCGATTTCAAAGGCAGTGGGTGCTTATACCAAGCAATTACAGTTTGATCTGACCAACAATATAGCGCTACAAAAAAAGCAAACCCTGATCATGACCTTGCTTATTCTTGCCATTTCAGGTGTGTTGTTGTGGCTCGGTGTAGCAACGTCTCTTCGCTTAAATCGAAACTTATCGATTATCCTAAGAGGGGTATCTGAATGCGCAGATAGCTACGGTGAACCCAAGGTGATTCAGATTCAAGGGAACGATGAACTCACCGAGTTCACTGAAACTCTAAATCGAGTGATGGAGCGTAACTACTTTCACAATAAAGAGTTGATAACAGCAAAAGAAGACGCGATTTCGGCCAATAAAGCCAAAAGCGCATTTTTAGCCAATATGTCACATGAAATACGCACGCCACTTAACGGTATTATTGGCATGGCTGAGATCTTATCTCAAAGCCAACTTAGCGCAAATCAGCAAGAAGTATTAGGGGATATTGAATCGTCTTCTCACTCTTTGCTAGTCCTACTTAATGACATCCTCGACCTATCTAAAATCGAGTCGGGTAACTTGATGTTGTCACCACACAATGCTGATTTACGAGAGGCGGTCTATGACTCTGTAAGTGTGATTCTGTCGAAAGCGATAAGTAAGGATATCGAGCTCGACATCAATATCGACTATCAAACGCCGCAACAACTGTTTTTCGATGAGTACCGCGTGAGACAGGTGCTGACCAATCTGCTTTCGAATGCCATTAAGTTTACGTCCAAGGGCACAATTACCACGGACATTGCTTATACCCCTATGTCTATGGGCAGGGGTAAGCTGGAATGCAGCGTGTCTGATACCGGGATTGGGATTGAACCAGAGAAGTTAGAATCCATATTTGAACCTTTCACTCAAGAAGATGGCAGCATTACCCGCCAATTTGGTGGTACGGGGCTAGGGCTTGCGATTTGTCGACAGCTTGTTGATTTGATGGGGGGCTACATTACCGCACGTTCAGTGAAAGGAGAGGGCTCTACATTCACGTTTTGTTTGTATGTCGATGTTGTAGAAGCGCCTGTTCAAACTTTCGATAACCTGAGCCGAGCGACGATCATCTCGAACTCTTTCAATTACCTTGATCAGCTTGTTAAAGAGTGTGAGCGTTTGAATGTTCGAGCCAATGTGGTGTCATCCATTGCTGCCCTTAGTGAAAGTGTAAAAGAAAGCGACTTGATACTTTATTGTCATACCTTGCATCACTCGATGGAGAAAGATCTTGCGACGTTGAAGGCGATATATCCTCTTGCCCGCGTCATCGTGTGTCAGCATCACCTATTCAAAACCAACCTAATCACAGAAACTGTCCACTCGACTCATACCTTGCCATTCTTGGGCCGACGATTCTTAAACAGCTTACAATCGCTTGATGTCGGTGAAGAGCAAGCATCAGCGGTGGAACCAAAAGATGAAGAGGTTCGCTCTCTGAATCGACGCATTTTGATCGTTGAAGACAATCTGATGAATCAAAAAATAGCGAGCTTCTTCCTTGAGCAAGCGGGTTATGAGTATTTGATTGCCAGTAATGGCCAAGAAGCGGTGGACGTCATCACTCAAGGTGCTCAGTTTGATGCCATCTTAATGGACTGCATGATGCCTGTTATGGATGGTATAACGGCGACTCGTGCGATTCGACAGTGGGAAACCACTCAACAAGCTGCGCCATTACCCATTATTGCTTTGACCGCTAGTGTCCTGGAAGAAGACATTAAAGATTGTTTTGAAGCGGGCATGAACGCCTACTTGCCCAAACCTTATAAATCTCACCAGTTGTACGATCTTTTCAGTAGCCTTGATATCGTCTAGCGGACTTCTAAGCCAAGGTTGTATTGTGCAAGACAGCGACCTACATAACTGATTTTCAACAAGGCTGCGACTAAGATGGTGCTGATGTGGGCGACAATTTGAATCGGCAGTGAGAAGTGATTGGCCATTGGATAAGCAACTATAATACTGAGAAGCATAAGCAAGGTTGTGATAGCTAGACTGAAGTTTGAAACAGAAAGCAGAGTTTGAAAGCGTTGAGTCATCGTCTTCATATTGAATTCCTAATTGCTATTATTTTCTTTTGATACTTAGTAATAGCAATTAGCGTTCCATATTTAACTTTAATTAAATATCAATGGTTTAATAAAAATCCAGATATGGGTAGTGTCAAAAAGACATGGTCAATTGATGTGTCCATTTGACTTTTTGGTGTCTTTTTAAGTTACCAGTTTCTGAAGCCGCAAGTGTCGATATGGAATCGAACGCCGGCGTACAGGCCTAACCCTACGTTATTCTTCTGCCCGTATTCAGCGTGAATTTTTTTGAGTTTAACGTGCAAATCTGCTCGAGAAATACCGTTGGCTGGGACAAGATCTAAGGCGCAGAACTCTAAGTGTTTACTTTGCAGGGCACCGCCAGCTTGTTGATTGTAGAGTTTTGAACGTTCACCAGAAACAGGAATAACCACACCGATTTCAGGCTCGATGTATTCTTGAATGTACTTCAAGGTGTTGATCATGTTGGGTACATGTTTTTTGTTGGGGAGGGTAAACAAGGTGGTGTTACTCATTGCCCAGTCTGTTCCTTGCAACAACACCAGATGTAAAGGCATGCTTTGTGTGATTCCCGCATCTTTGAGCTGTTGTCCGATCTCTCTTACTTGGTCTTCTGCGTGATTTAGAAGCATCCAGCCACGAAATGCCGAGCGAGTCGGTACCTTGTAGCCATGAACATCCACCACGAGATCCTCGTAGGTGATTTCAGTCTCTTCGGTATACAGCCTTTCAAATTCTTCTGGGTAGGGTTGAGTCGTTGATAGCGCTAAGGTAATCAGGATGCTTGAGTACATAAGGTGGCTCCATTACTTACGTTGGCTTTGCTAGTAATATTTGAATCAGTAAATACGTAAGCTTAAGTATAGACACTGGAATTTATGTACAAAAAAACCCACTATAAAGAGTGGGTTACTAACATTATTACAAGTTAATCAGCGAGGTTAGATTACTTCTTACCTTGCGTTTGCTTGTCTTCTTCTGTTAGTTCACGAATGCGGCGGCTGATGTCACGGCGAGCTTTAGAAATCTCTGCGCTCTTGATGATGTGGTCATCAACACGGTCTTCGTAGTCAGCTTTCATATTCTTGATAATGCCTAGGATCTCGTCGTGAGTCATCTCTGGCTTGATGTAATCAAGTAGGTTATCAAGAAGGTCAACACGCTTGCGGTTGTCACGAACTTTCTTTTCGTTGTCTAGAAGTTCACGCTTAAGTTTGTTCTTACGTCGTGCTTGGTTAACAATTTCAAATACGCTGCTCATAGATTCCTTTTCCTATTCGTCAAATACGTTGTCTGGTTCTGATTAAAGCACATCAATTGATGATGTAACAGTCTTTAGATCAAAGCAAAAGTAAGGTTGTTTAATTATTCGTCACTCTCGCCGATGTGCGATTGTTTTTATCTTACCGATCAAGTTAGTATCCTATGTAGATACTGCATTGATACGATATGTGAAATGAATCAACAACAATTGGAAACAGAAGATTTGGGTGACGATGTTACTGAATCTTCGGCAGAGCAGAACAAGCTTCGTGATGCGTATGTACAAGAGCGTACTTATTTGGAAGTCGTGGAAATAGAGCTAAACCGTTCTAAGATCATAATGATTGATGAACAAGGCAGAAAGAAACGAGTACCGATTTTGTCTGAGCACTAGCCAGTATTGGCTGCATTGTTAAGTGTTGAGATGGAATTATCAAAATAATAAAAAGGAAAAACGATGAACACAGTACTTTCCCCAATTGAAGCGAGAATTATCGGTTGCTTGATCGAGAAAGAAGTCACTACTCCCGATCATTACCCACTGACACTGAACAGCTTAACCACGGCATGTAATCAAAAGAGTAACCGTGAACCTGTTCTCTCTCTTTCTGAGTCAGACGTTTTAGATGCGGTTGATGGTTTGATCGGACGTCGTATGGTGAGCGATGAAAGTAGCTTCAACAGCCGTGTTAATAAGTATCAGCACCGTTTCTGTAACACTGAGTTCGGTGATCTGCAATTTACAGAGCAAGAGCGTGCAATCATCTGTTGCATGCTGCTTCGCGGCGCACAAACGCCCGGTGAACTCCGTACTCGAACAGGGCGCCTTGCAAACTTTAGTGATGTGAAAGAAGTCGAAGCAACATTAGATAAGCTAGCTGCAAGAGAAGCTGGTGCGCTAGTGGTCAAGCTACCACGCGAAGCGGGTAAACGTGAATCACGCTACCAGCACTTATTGAGCGGTGAAGTGGATGTTGAAGCGTTTGCGACGGCATCAGTAAGCGCGGCTGCACCCTCTGCGACGAGTGAAAAGTTTGAAGAGCTTGAGTCTGAAGTAGCAAGCCTACGAGCAGAAGTGGCAGAGCTTAAGGCTCTGGTTGAATCGCTGCTTTAAATGTCAGGCGCTGATAAAAATGCGGATTGGGTCGTGTACTTGATCCGCAATCGTCACAATGCCCTTTATTGTGGCGTGACGAACAATCTTGAACGTCGATTTGAACAACATCAAACCGGTAAAGGCGCCAAAGCTTTAAAAGGTAAAGGCCCACTTAGGCTGGTTTGGAGTTTTGATGTTGGCTCAAAAAGTGAGGCGTTGAAAACCGAATACGCGATCAAGCAATTGCCCAAATCCCGCAAAGAAAAACTGGTATCACTCAAACTGATTATTGAGTGGCAACAAGACAAAATTCAATATATCGAAGTCTCATAATTCATAGCCAAAATATTTATTACTGATAAAATGTTAATAATGTAAAAGCCTACAATAATTATATTTAAATGCATGAATTTAAAGGTTAATTGTTCTTGCTGTTAATGGTCTGAAATCATGATTCAACTCGCTGCTCTTAATCTCTATTCAAAATTAACATATTACTCATTTAGAATGTCGTTCTAATTAGTGTTAGACGCTATCATTTATCATCGTTGTCCTACATAATATCCATTAGCCATACAAAGAGATGGTGTCATGCTAGGTTAAAAAATGAGTCAAAGTAGCTCATATAAAACGAGAAAAATATGAAACGTTTACTTATGTTGTTTGGACTTGCCGTATTTTCTGCGTCCGCTCTCTCCCACGGTACTCATGTCCTCAATGGATATTGGGAATACCAAGATTATCTTTCCAATTTTCCAGAACAAAAAGCATTGACCGATAAAATGGTCGAGGCTGTACAAAATCACCCTGTGCCACTGAGAAGAATTCAAGACGAGCCAATTACGATTTCTGTGGTGTATCCGGGTCAACAGATCTCGGATTACTGGGTTCGTAATATTCAAGCTTTTGAGAAGCGTCTCGATAGGCTGAAGATTCGCTACCAAATAAATCAAGTATTTACCCGTATTAATGCTGATCTCGCACAGCAGAGCATTTCATTGCAAGAAGCGATTGAAAACAAAACGGACTATTTGATTTTCACGCTAGATACCACGCGTCACCGCAAGTTTATTGAGCACGTGTTGACCTCCACAGATACTAAGTTGATTCTGCAAAATATTACGACGCCAGTGCGAGCTTGGGCGGATAGACAGCCATTTATGTATGTGGGCTTTGACCATGCTACAGGCAGCTTAAAACTGGCGGACTATTTTAAACAAGTAAGCCCACCAGACAGTAAGTATTCTGTTTTGTATTACTCACAAGGCTATATCAGTGATGCGCGTGGAGATACTTTTATCCATGAAGTGAATACTGATACTAACTTTACCCTTAAGTCTTCGTTTTACACCAAATCAAACAAAGACAGTGGCTACCAAGCGGCTAAAATCAGCATAGAGAACGATAAGGATCTAGACTTTATCTATGCATGCTCAACGGATGTTGCCCTAGGTGCAGCGGAAGCTATTCGCGAATCTGGTCGAGACATCTTAGTGAATGGTTGGGGAGGTGGCTCTGCTGAACTTGAAGCCATTGCGAGGGGCGACCTAGATGTAACTATCATGCGTATGAACGACGATACGGGCATTGCGATGGCAGAGGCGATCAAATGGGATCTAGTCGGTTTGGAAGTGCCTACCGTTTACTCTGGTGAATTTGAAATTGTGACCAAGGAAGATTCCCCAGAACGTATTTCAGAACTTAAACAGCGAGCATTTAGGTACTCAGGTCAATAATGAAGAAAAGCTACGCCAGTACACCTAGGAACACTTTAGCTAGACTCATTACGCGTATCGTTATTTTAGTGATAGGCGTGATGGCACTTGGCGTGCTTATTCATAATTATGAAACCAGCAGTAACATCGTAAAGCAAGAGACGAATCGAACGGTTCAGCAAACCTCAAGCCTGATCCAAAACATGTTTGATTATCGTTTGTCGGTGCTGCAAATCCACCAAGACAGTAGTTCACACAGTGACACTCTCAGAGAGTATTTTGATACGAGCGATGAAGAGGTGCTGAGCTACTTTTTCTTTGGTGTTGACCAACGTGAGCCTGATCATGCGCCAGATTTACGCTTTGTGGCTACCCATGATGGTTTGGCTTGGGAAGATGGTAACAGTCAATTTTATGGTTTAGATGAGTCCAGCTTAAAGCATATTTCTGATGAGGTTTCGTTCAGCAGTAATTGGCATTTTATTAAACTGAGGACAAATATAGGTAAGCGTCACTTGTTGGCTCGCCGTACCCCTATTGTTGATAACGCTACTGGGGAAGTCCTTGGTCAGCTCTATATCGCCATTGTGCTTGATAACAACTTCTCTTTGGCTGAGTCAATCCAACAGGGCAGTAATAGCGAAAATATCGTGATTGAAGCGCACGGAACACCTGTTACATCGACATTCAGTGGTGATGAAAGCTATACCATTACAGACATACTCAATTATCACATATACGAGCAGTTGCCTCGTCATTTTGTCACCATCGCAACCATTAAGATCAATGCTGTTGAAACTCCTTTAATCATTCGAGCTGTTCAAAAAAATAATAATTTCATTGCGTTAGAAGAGAATTATCAGCGTGCGATCATCGTGGTGATTGTGGTGATTATATTGATGTCATTCTTTGCGCGAACTTGGATTCAAAGAAGGGTTGCCGCTGAGTTAGATAAGCTGATGGATTTCACTCGTTCAGCAAGTGATGGTGAAGAGTACAACAAGTTCGATGGTTCTAATATTTTCGAATTTCATCATATTGGTTGTACCCTTGAAGACACCTTTGAGCGCTTATCAGAACAGAATCAAAAGTTTCAAGACCTCTTTAACTTTGCTCATTCTCCTATCTTGGTTTGGTCTGATAAAGGTGACTTGATTCAGATGAACCCCGCGGCTCGTATGGCGCTATTTGACGCCGATGATAACTATGGCCCAATCGCTCAAGAATTTGAGCATCGTATGTTGCCTAACATTCAAATGGTGGTTCAAGGTTCTAAGCTAACGGGTATTAATGTCCCCATTGGTGAAAAGGTGTTTCGCTGGAATATGTCTGCTATTCGCGTAGAACACGGCATCACAGGTGTGGTAGTGCAAGGACAAGATATTACTAAGCTTATCGAGGCTGAACGACAAGCCGATCGAGCAAGAGAAGAAGCAGAGCACCTTGCCAATGTACGTGCAGACTTTTTAGCTAAGATGAGTCATGAAATTCGCACGCCACTTAATGGTATTCTCGGTGTGTCGCAGTTGTTGAAACGCTCTATGCACAGTGAAGACAACCGCGATCAGGTGGATGTACTGTGTAATAGTGCGGAACATTTACTAGCGGTACTTAACGATATCTTGGATTTTTCAAAGATTGAGCAAGGGCAGTTCAATATTCAAAAGAAAAATTTCCGCTTAGGGGAGTTAGTTAATACCTTAGAAAGTATCTATCGCCCGCTTTGCGAGGATAAATCGGTCGCGTTCACTATTGTGAACCACTTGGCTGATGATATTGAAATCAACACCGACCAAGTGCGCCTTAATCAGATTATGTTTAATCTCGTGAGTAACGCTCTTAAATTTACTCATCAAGGCGGTATTTCTGTTAGCTTTGAACTTGAAAGTATCTTTAACTCAGAGCACGCCAGTTTAATCGTTCGAGTGAAAGATACCGGTATTGGTATTGATGAAAGTAAGATTGATGCTGTGTTTGAACCCTTTGTTCAAGCAGAAGAGACTACGACACGTGAGTATGGTGGGACAGGGTTAGGCTTAACGATTGTAAAAAGTTTGGTCGATATGTTGGAAGGGGACATTCAAGTTCGCAGCGAGATAGATCAAGGCTCGGAGTTCATTATAGAAATCCCTGTGATCGTGCTCGCCAAACCGCTATTGGCTGAGGCCAAACAACAAGCAGAAGTTGAACCGCAGGCATTGTTTAGTCGACCTTTGGATGTGTTGTTGGTGGAAGACAATCACACCAACGCGTTTATTGCGCAGGCTTTTTGTAAAAAATATGGCATGGTCGTGACTTGGGCAAAAGATGGCTTAGAAGCAATAGAGATGGCTAAGATGATAAGTTATGATCTGATCTTGATGGATAACCAACTTCCTAATCTCGGTGGTGTTGAAACCACTCAGCAACTAAGAGATGAGATGGGTGTGTCAGCCCCAATTTATGCATGTACCGCAGATGCTCAAGAGTCAACAAGAGACAGTTTTATGGCCGCTGGGGCGAATTACGTGATTGTAAAACCCATTAAAGAACAATCACTACATCAGGCCTTTGTGCACTTCAAAAACTCATATTGGAATGAGGCTTAGCTAAACAGTTGCATGCTGAAACACTGGTTTGCTCAAGCTGCGGTTTACTGAAGTCGCGCTTTAAAGAGGTAGTGTTTCGAAGCGGAAATTTAAAGCCTAAATAGAGCCTGCTACAAAAGCTTGCTCTAAAAGCAGCGTTTTTAGCTCGTCACTCATATCTAAGTGCTCGGGGAATTGGATGCCGAATAGCCAACCCTGTCCCTGTCTTTTCTTACTCACTACTTTGTAAACCAAGTCGCTATCTAAGTGTTCATTCAAGAGAGAGTTGACCTTTATTTTCCAGCCTACGTCGATATCTGATTGCTGAGTAAGATAGATCCCGCAACCTGACACTGAAAAATCAACCAGAGTTGCATCCAATGACAAGGTGTCAAAGGTCACTTCACAGTTGAGGCGTACCTTGTATCTTTCGTGTTCTCTGATTGGTTTAGTGGCAAAGCTTGAAGGTGGGCGCAGGAAGATAAGATGCGCGGGTGAGGTGATATGAGCCAATACATTGGTCTTAAATGCGACGATGTGACCAAGCTCAGTATCGGTAATGGCGCGAACTATAGTATCGACATTGATGAGCTTTCTGAGTGTCAGTGCTTCGGTCGCTTTTTGTGACAGTTCAAGGATAAGGTACTGATCTTGTTTGTGTCCGATATAGAGCGTACTGATCTGGATTGAATCGTCTGGGCCAAATTCCAATACACCTGCTGTTTTTGTACCTGGTTTTAGGTATCTGAACAGTTCTAAGTTTTTATCTTTATGCATATTCGTTACTGAACAATGTTAACCATCTGATAAAATAATATAACGTCCTGATAAAACTATGTCATTAGTTTCATTAAGGTAATTAGCCGTGTACAACAAAAAAAATGACGAGCTATCCTAAGTAAACAACGGCTTACTCTTGTCGAAAAAAAAGATACACTGCTGTACATTACTTACTTGATGGAGAAATAGTAAATGGAACTGGAAACCTTATTAAGCACGTTAGCTGAAACCCCGGAAAGCGTGCAATTTGAAGATACGATGCAAGTGATAGAAGCACGCTATGACTTTTCAGAGTGTGAATTTCGCAACGGTGATGTTGTGAATGCAGCCGGTCAGAATAACAGTTCGTGTAAGATTTTTGCTTTTGGTTTAGAGCAAGGCCTATCAGCAGAGCAAACATTGGCTTGTTTTGGTCAATTTTATCGTAACGACGTGTTAGGTTTTCCAGAGAATACCGACCATCAAAATATTCGCAACTTCATGGTTTATGGCTGGAATGGTATCCAGTTTTCTCAGCCTGCGCTTCTTGAAAAAGCGAAGTAGACACTAACCAGGTAACGATTAGGTCGAAATTTAATCTCAGTATTTTGAAGCGAGAAAGCAATCTCTCGCTTTTTTGTATATGTTGAACCTGCTCGTAACTTGCTGAATAGGTTATAAACTACTGAACAGGCAGGGCAGACAAGCACTTACGGCACATACAAACTCCAGCCTTTGGAATACCGCTTGTATCGCGCTTCTCTAATTCAAAACACCAACACGTGTCTTTACCAGCGCTGATATCGCATTGAGCGGGTTCATTACATTGGGGACATTGGTGAGTTGAACTCGCGCCACTGACGTTATCCATAACAGAATCCCTTTCGCTTTCAGATAAGCCTTTCCAACCTATAATTTCATCCATTGTGCGAAAGCAGCCGCTACACATTCCGCCATTATTTTTACAAGCCGCTCGGCAAGGTGTTTTCATTTATCTAACCTGTGATTCATTTGGGCTGAAATGTAGCATATTTGTTTGGCTATTAAGAGTCAGAAAAATAAAAATGACCAAGCGAAAGAAGTAAATGACCTCGTAATTTCAAGGCTTTTCATGTAGCATCTCGCCCCTTTTGTTGCGTGGGGGATATTATGTTTATTGGATTTGATTATGGAACAGCGAACTGTTCTGTCGCGGCGATGGTTAATGGAGAACCTAGCCTGTTACCACTAGAAGGTGACAACCACTATATTCCCTCAACTGTGTTTGCTCCTACTCGCGAGAGTGTTTCTGAGCATCTATTTCGCCATTTAAACATCAAGCCAAGTGATGCGGTTGGTGAGCAAGTGTTACGACGTGCGATTGCATTGAACCGAGAAGAGAGTATCGACCTAGTACCGGAAGATATGGCATTTGGTCAGGCTGCGTTGGATCTCTATTTAGAAGACCCTCGTGACGTTTATTATGTTAAGTCCCCTAAGTCTTTCCTTGGTGCGAGTGGACTGCATGATGTTCAGGTGAGCTTTTTCGAAGATTTAGTGTGCGCCATGATGGCAAATATTAAACACCAAGCTGAGCTTACGACTCAAGAGCAGATCAAACAAGCCGTCATCGGCCGACCAATTAACTTTCATGGTCGAGGTGGAGAAGAGGCGAACAGACAAGCTGAAGATATACTGTCTCGCGCAGCTAAGCGTGCCGGTTTCTTTGATATCGCTTTTCAATTTGAGCCAGTAGCTGCAGGTCTTGATTACGAAAGCACCTTAACTGAAAACCAAACGGTATTGGTTGTGGATATTGGCGGTGGTACCACCGATTGTTCATTGTTAGAAATGGGACCAACTTGGTCTGGTAAAGCGGATCGTACCCAGAGTTTGCTCGCACACAGTGGACAAAGGGTAGGGGGCAATGACCTCGATATCTATCTTGCGTTCAAACAACTGATGTCACCTTTTGGTATGGGCAGCAAAGGCATTTCGGGTATCGATATGCCACTGACTCAATTCTGGAATCCAATTGCGATTAATAATGTTGAAGCTCAAAAGAATTTCTATTCAAGAGAAAACCTAGCAGCATTGAAATTACTTCGTAAAGAAGCGTCAGAGCCTCAAAAGCTAGAACGTTTGATGAAGGTTTATCATGATACTTTAGGTTACGGCATTGTGCGCAGAGCGGAAGAAGCTAAGATCGCGCTGGCAGAATCCTCTCAATATCGTGCTGCGATTAATGTTGCCTCTGAATTGGTCGAGGTGGACATCTCAATCGAACAGATGGTTGAAGCGATTGAAACACCAAAGTCTAAGATGATTGAGTTGGTTAAAGAAGCGATTCAACAAGGTCAGAAACTGCCAGACGTAATCTACATGACGGGTGGTTCAGCTCGTTCACCGATACTTCGTGAAGCTGTACAACAAGCTGTGCCTAACGTACCTATTGTGAGTGGCAACTATTTCGGTTCGGTAACTGCAGGTTTAGCTCGCTGGGCTGAAGTTTGCTTCAAATAAGAGTTTAATGATGTGTTATTAAGGGCAACCGGTCGCTGATTGGTTGCCCTTTTTTTGTATTTTTTTTAGTGAACTTTCAATTGAGTGATTTTTCCTAGCTCAAATTGGGAATTGTTTCACAAAGAAAAATATTTCAGCTGAGTTCTGTGTGTTACAAAATGTTTCAAGGTTAAAGATATGTCACTCAATGGTCTAATGAGTAATATGTTGCTTTGAATTTTAATGCTACTTTTGCGATTGAAAAATCAAAAATTGATGAGCCATCAGTCTCAAAATATAAAAAAGGTCACGACAGGTTTGTGTTCTATCTTTTTGTTTAATATTGATTTTTTGTTTTTTATAGTGTGATTTGTTTTATTTTATATATTTTAATGCAACTTTTTTGTCATTCGTATATTAGTGTTTTCCTACTTGTTAAATGCAGGTAACAACTTCTCCGTAAGCACGAGGTTGTTAGTGAAAAACTCACCCAGTTACAAATGGATATGACAATGAATAAGAAACTTTTAGCGCTAGCAATTTCTGGTGCAGTATTTGGTACACAGGCAGTTGCAGTAGAACTTTACAACGAAGACGGCACAACATTCTCAGTTGGCGGCCACGTTTCAGTTGCAGTTGGTGACGTAAACAGTGGTGACCGTATCAACGAAGATGATATCGGTGTAGAGTCTGTTTCTCCACGTATTAACTTCAACGCTACTCATGAACTAGGTAACGGCTTTACTGCTGATGCTAAAGGTGAATGGGCGCTAAACATGCTTGACGGCGGTGATGAAGCATTCACAACTCGTTTAGGTTACGTTGGTCTAACTCATGATGACCTAGGTCGTGCAGCAGTAGGTACTCAATGGGCACCTTACTACAACGTTGCTGGCGTTGCTGATATGCCAATCGCTTTCGCAAACGACTTTATTTACGATGATCACGGTAATCTAGGTACTGGCCGTGGTGAAGAGATGGTGAGCTACGCTAATGCACTAGACTTCGGAAACGCAGGCTCTCTAAGTGCAGCTGTTGCATGGCAAGGCCGTAAGGCAGATAAAGACAATGGCAACGATTACGGAAACCGTGGTCAGATCGCTTTGAACTACGCTATTGCTGACTTCACTGCAAACTACGCTTACAACACAGGTGACGTTGATTACGCAGGTTTTGTTGGCTCAAAAACTGCTGATTCTCACGTATTAAGTGCAACTTACGGTTCATACGGCGCGGAAGGTCTATACCTTGCAGGTGTATACGCAATGAACAACTACATGAACTCTGCGACTGTAGGTAGCTTCACTGGTGTACTAGAAGAGTCTGTAGCAATTGAATTACTAGCTTCTTACGCTCTATCTAACAGCCTTAACCTAAGCGTTAACTACGAAGCGGTAGAAGACGACAAGAACAGCGAAACTGTATACAGCACGACTGCTCTACAAGCTGAATACAACTTCACATCTCAGTTCGTAGGTTTTGCAGGTTACCAGTTTGATCTTCAAGGTTCAGGCCTTTACAAGAAAGATGCTGACGACCAGTGGCTACTTGGTGCTCGTTACTACCTATAAGTCGCAGACTTATTTAGCATAGTGTTTACTCCTTAAGTTTACCTTTTAGGATACTGTCCTAGACACCATGCTAAGCCCTCTCAAGCCTTTTGGGTTTGAGAGGGCTTCTTTCGTTCTATACGCACCTGTTTGAGCTTTTCCTTCATGTTACCGAGCCATTCATTTTATCTACGTAGCTATGGCTCTTGTTATCAGTTCTTATATGTCGCGATCTTCGGATAAAAGTATTTAAATCATTTAATTGAGCTAAAGATCAGAATTTAGATATTGGTAACCATCTTGTCGAAGATTCTCTCTTTATGATGCGGTAAACTCTGCGTTCCAAAAATAGTTCAGGGACAAACTATGAGCAGCGTTGTAGATCAGGAACAATTGATGAATTCGAAACGAACCGCAACACCAACCAAGGTGCTGTGTGTTGGGCGTAACTATGTCGATCACATTGAAGAACTTAACAATGCAATCCCTGATGCTATGGTGGTTTTCAATAAACCGAGTACCAGTGTTACGTCATCTCTGTCTTCTTTTCATCAAGAAGCACTGCACTACGAAGCCGAAATCTGTTTCATCGTCGAAAATGGCCAATATTCAGCTGTGGGCTTAGGACTAGATCTTACCAAGCGCGAGCTACAAAGTAGCTTAAAGGCGAAAGGCTTGCCTTGGGAGCGTGCTAAAGCGTTTGATGGTTCTGCTGTTCTCAGTCGCTTTGTTCCTACTACTGGCTTGGAGCTCACGGACTTGAATCTAGAGCTGTTCATCAACTGTGTTCGCGTTCAGAAAGGACATGTTGAGCAGATGCTTTACTCCCCACAAACTATCCTAGAAGAGCTGTCTTCTTATACCACCTTGCTAGACGGTGATGTTGTGATGACGGGTACTCCAAAAGGTGTTGGTGCTGTACACAAAGGCGATATCTTCCTTGGTCGCCTAAAGTGTGGCGATACGACATTGATTGAGATCGAGTGGGTAGCGAGTTAATTAATACTCTATGTTTAGTTAATAAGTTGGTTTGAATGGTTTAAGTTGGTTTTTAATTCGTACGATTTACCATCTTACAACTAATTGCATCTGGAAGGGTGTTAGTAATTGATATAAAATCCGCCTCCGTTTTTATCAATACTGAAACCCATGATCGACTTAGCCATTCTACCTGTTTACCTGACTGCCGTTGTCGCACTTCTCCTTTTGCCTGGTCCTGATATGTTACTCATCGCGAGCTCAAGTATGAGCTATGGCCGCAAGGTTGGTGTGTTTGCAAGTTTGGGTAACGCGACTTCCGGAATTATCCTGACAGTATTGGCAGCAATGGGTGTTTCAACATTGATTGCGATGAGTCCTATTGCGTTGAAAGCTCTACATTTGTTAGGTGGCGCGTACCTGTTGAAGATGGGATGGGACTGCCTGCGAACAGAACAGGGTAATGCGCCTGAGTTAACGGATAATTTTGCTGCGAAAGCTTATTATCAAAGAGCGCTAATCAGTAATCTGCTTAACCCTAAAGCCTTGGTATTCTTTGTGATGTTCTTGCCTCAGTTTGTATCGACGAATATTGAAGCGACTTCGGGCGAGCAAATGTTAGTGCTTGGTCTGCTACTGAATGTCTTAGGTTTAACGTTCAATTTCTTGCTGGTGGCATTGGTAGGTACTATCGGTAAGTCACTGGTAGAAAATGCTAAGTTCCGCACCTATCAACAGAAAGTGATGGGCGGAGTCTTCATCGTATTGGCTATCTGGATGTTGTCTTCTTTCTTTACTTCGTAGACGAATCAAACCAGACATCTTTTTGCGGTTAGCCGCTGAGACAAAATGGACGCTTCGAGCGTCCATTTTGTTTTTAATCGTTATATGTTGAACATACCAATCGTTAAGAATTCAGTTCTTGCTGGTGTTGTTCGATGAGTTTGTCCATGTACTCTTCACCACGTAGGCGAGTGTCTTCGTATGTTTCTGTCCCTTCGAACTTTGTTACCGTCTCATAATAAACCTTAACTTTTGGTTCTGTGCCTGAAGGTCGGACGATAATGCGTGTGCCATCTTCTAGGTGATAGATGAGAACATCACTTGAAGGCAGGTTAATCGCTTCAGTATTGCCACCAATGACGAAGCGTAAAGAAGACTGAAGATCTTCAATCACAGAGATAGCAACACCGTTTATTGCTTTAGGTTGTGCTGCTCTGAGTTTAGAACCAATCGATGGTGAATCTGGGTCAAGAGCAAGGCTTCGCTGCGCGTTGGTATGAACACCATGTTCAAATGAAATTTGAGCGAGAAGATCCCAAACCGTTCGACCTTGAGATTTCAACTCTTCAACCAATTGAGCAAACACGACGATAGCAGACAGCCCATCTTTGTCTCGTACCTGAGTGCCAATTGTGTAGCCTAACGCTTCTTCATAGGCGAACAAGAACTCGTTCTGATCATCTTCTAATTGCATGCCAATATTCGCCAACCATTTAAAGCCTGTCAGCGTTTGGAAATAAGTCGCACCATGGGATTTAGCCACTTTCTCTAGCAGGGTAGATGAAACGATGCTATTACCAACTAATTGGTTTTTGGTGTGCGGCTTTGACAACAAGTAGTGCGCGAACAACACCCCCACTTGGTCACCCGTGAGCATTTTATAGGAAGTATCTTCAGTTCTGACTGCAACGGCGAATCGGTCTGCATCTGGGTCATTGGCACAAGCAATGTCGGCATCGACACTTTTTGCTAAGTTAACCACCAGATCCATCGCGCCTTTTTCTTCCGGATTCGGGAAGTTCACGGTCGGGAAGTTACCATCGGGCTCTCTTTGCTCGGCGACGCTGAACACCTTATGGAAACCAGAATCATGAAGAAGATCCTCAGCCATTTGCGCGCCCACACCATGCATTGCAGTGTAGGTGATGGTGGTGTTCGCCGATTCAATATCTTTACTCACGTATGGGCTCTGATTGATCGCAGCTCGGTAGGTCTGATAATAACCTTCAGTTAACCATACCAACTTACCTTGTGTTTCAGCATCATTAAGGCTCATCAAAGGGATAGGCTTGGTTGATGCGATATCGATTTCAGCGGCAATGCCAGCATCATGCGGAGGAATGATTTGCGCGCCATTCTCCCAGTATACTTTGAAGCCATTGTATTCTGGCGGGTTATGGCTGGCCGTCACCACAACAGCCGCTGCGGCGTTGAAATGCTCAATACCAAAAGCAACGATAGGGGTTGCAGCGACATTCGAGGTTAAGTAAACCTTAATGCCTAAAGCCGTGAGTACGGAAGCAGTATCAACAGCGAACTGCTTTGAATCTAAACGGCCGTCATAGCCCACAACCACACCACGAATCTTGGCATTTGCAACGTGCTCTATTAAATAGTGACCAAGCCCTGTCGCGGTTTCTTGTATCACTAAGCGATTCATTCTATTTGGACCACATCCAACTTTGCCTCGAAGACCTGCTGTTCCGAACTCTAATCGTTGAGTAAAGCGGTCTTCAAGTTCGTCATGCATTCCTTCATCGATGAGGTGTTGAAGCTCTTCACGAGTTCTTGGGTCTGGGTCTCTCGCTAACCAATTCATTGCATCTTGCATAATCACTAAACCTTTTAATGTCTGTATGACTTACTGTTGATTTAACTTAAGTGATATTGATTATCATTTCTATGAAAGCAATCGTAAAACTCGATATAAAATAAATTCCAACGTCAAGAGGGCATGTAGCTTAGTTACTTCAAATAATTGACTGTTTAGTAAGTAAACTTACCTTGAACTATTGGATATCACTAACTAGCCTTTTACATAAATATAACAAAATTTGACAAATTCGCCGTTTTTGAATCTTTCATGAAAACCTCTCACGTTTCTGAGCCGTATTGGCTCATGTGGAGATATGAGGTTGATAGTGCCTTAAAGCTGTCTCCATGTGAGTTGTAGATTGAGATTCAGCCTTTTCATGTGTAGTCGGGATAACAATGAATGTTGCCTGGCTCGTAATGACATGTAGTTCGTGATGAAACATAGCTCGTAACGACATTTAGGTCGCAAGTATCCAATTAGGAAGGATAAGGAGAGATCTTTTGAAAAGATTACTGGTTAGGCTAGCGTGGCTTTTGAAGAGTTTTGTTGTGGTTTTAGTGTCGCCTTTAGTGCATGCAAGTAGTGAATACAACATGACAAGAGGTGTGACTGAGATCAGCAGTGAGGTTTATGAACTTCATATGCTTATCTTCTACATCTGCTGCGCAATTGCCTTCGTTGTTTTTGGGGTGATGTTCTATTCGATTTTGAGACACCGAAAGTCGAAGGGAGCGGTGGCGGCTCACTTTCACGAAAGCACCAAAGTTGAAATCCTCTGGACCATCATTCCAATTATTATTCTTATTGCTATGGCGATACCCGCGACCAAAACCTTGATTGCTATGGAAGACACCTCTCAATCAGATCTGACCGTTAAAATCACTGGATCACAATGGAAATGGCATTACAGCTATTTTGGTGAAGACGTCGAATTTTTCAGCCTTCTAGCGACCAGTGACAAAGAAATCGAAGGCATTGAAGTGAAAGGGGCTCATTACCTGCTAGAGGTTGATAAGCCATTAGTTCTTCCTATTGATAGAAAAGTTCGCTTCTTGATGACCTCTGACGATGTGATTCACTCGTGGTGGGTTCCTGCCTTTGCCGTTAAGAAAGACACTATCCCGGGGTTCATTAACGAAGCGTGGACAAAAATAGATGAACCCGGTGTATATCGTGGCCAGTGTGCTGAACTGTGTGGCCGAGCACATGGCTTTATGCCGATAGTGGTGCATGCCATGGAAGAAGACGAGTTTGATGCATGGCTGGCGGAACAAAAAGAATTGGCGATAGCCGCACAACAGGCGGCTCAAGATGCATTAGACGCGTCACTTTCTTTGGAAGAGCTGAACACCATCGGTGAAGAGGTTTACAAAACTCGATGCGCGGTCTGCCACCAAGCGAACGGTGAGGGTATTCCTGGTGCATTCCCCGCTATTAAAGGTAGCCCAGTTGCTCTAGGAGATGTCGATGTGCATATCGACACCATTGTTTATGGTCGTGGAGGCACGGCAATGCAAGCCTTCGATAACCAGTTAACCGAGAAAGAGATCGCTGCGGTAGTCACTTATCAAAGAAATGCATGGGGTAATGACACGGGCGATATTGTTCAGGCTTCAGATATTAACGCTTACAAGGTTAAACAAGAAGGCGGAGCCCAAGCACCTGACGAACAGGGCTCAACGGATGAAGCACAAAGTGATGCTAAGGAGCAGCTATGAGTTCACCAATCAATAAGCCGGTGAAATCGGCGCCTGCAGAAGATCAGGCCTTAAGCCATTCTGTGGAAGGCACATTGGACAGCAATGACTTGTCTCTGGATGATCACGATTCTCACGCCGCTCCAAAAGGGTGGGCACGTTGGCTGTATTCAACCAATCATAAAGACATAGGCACATTATACCTGTGGTTCAGCTTTTCGATGTTCTTAACTGGCGGCGCGATGGCAATGGTGATCCGCGCTGAGCTATTTCAACCGGGCTTGCAGCTTGTTGAACCAGACTTCTTCAACCAAATGACCACAGTGCACGGCTTGATCATGGTGTTTGGTGCGGTAATGCCTGCATTCACGGGACTCGCTAACTGGATGATCCCTATGATGATCGGGGCGCCAGATATGGCGTTGCCTAGAATGAACAACCTCAGTTTCTGGATTCTGCCTTTTGCCTTCTTAATCTTAATTGGCTCTCTGTTTACAGAGGGAGGTGGCCCGAGTTTTGGTTGGACATTCTACGCGCCGCTGTCAACGACTTACGGCCCTGATAGCACGGCGCTGTTTGTCTTCTCTGTTCATATTATGGGGATCAGTTCGATCATGGGGGCGATCAACGTCATTGTGACCATCGTGAACATGAGAGCCCCGGGTATGACTTGGTTTAAATTGCCAATGTTCGTTTGGACTTGGTTAATCACCGCTTTCTTGCTGATAGCCGTAATGCCCGTTCTCGCTGGGGCGGTGACCATGGTGTTGACCGATAAATACTTTGGGACGAGCTTCTTCGATGCGGCTGGTGGTGGTGACCCCGTCATGTTCCAACATATATTCTGGTTCTTTGGGCACCCCGAAGTATACATCATGATCTTACCGTCGTTTGGTATTGTCTCTGCCATCATCCCAGCCTTTAGTGGTAAGCGTTTGTTTGGTTATCATTCAATGGTGTATGCGACCTGTAGTATCGCGATCTTGTCTTTCTTAGTGTGGGCACATCATATGTTCACTACGGGGATGCCGGTTTTTGCTGAACTGTTCTTCATGTATTGCACCATGTTGATTGCGGTTCCGACGGGAGTGAAAGTCTTTAACTGGGTAGCAACCATGTGGCGAGGCGCGTTGACCTTCGAAACACCAATGCTGTTCACCATCGCCTTTATTGTTCTATTCACGATAGGCGGCTTGTCAGGATTGATGCTCGCTATTGTTCCTGCTGATTTCCAATACCATGACACCTATTTTGTAGTGGCTCACTTCCACTATGTTCTGGTTACCGGTGCGGTGTTCTCGATAATGGCCGCAGCCTATTATTGGTTACCTAAGTGGACCGGGCATATGTACGATCACAAACTCAGCCTGTGGCATTTCTGGACGTCAGTAGTCTCAGTGAATGTCCTTTTCTTCCCGATGCATTTCTTAGGCTTGGCGGGGATGCCACGTCGTATTCCAGACTACGCTATTCAGTTCGCTGACGTTAACCAAGTAGTGTCGATTGGTGGCTTTGCTTTTGGTTTGTCTCAATTGATTTTCTTATGGTTAGTCATCAAGTGCGTAAAAGGCGGTGAGCCTGCATCAAGCAAGCCTTGGGATAGAGCTGAAGGACTTGAGTGGACAGTACCAAGCCCAGCACCTCATCACACCTTTACTCATCCACCTAAAATCGATTAGAGGGATGCACAATGAATGATAAGCAAAGCGAGATAGATAAAAAACAACCTAAGCGATCTACCAAGAAGCTGACGGGCTACTTGGTATTGAGTGTCGTGGCGATGTTTGGCTTCGGTTTCGCTTTGGTTCCGCTTTACGATGTGATGTGTGAGGCGTTGGGAATCAACGGTAAAACTAATACTGTTTCTGCTGTTCAACCTCAGGGGATGCAACCGGACTACTCTCGTACTGTTCGTGTGGAGTTTATGTCGCACATCAAACCTGATATGCCCTGGCAGTTTGTTCCTGAAGAGCGTGTGCTAGAGGTTCACCCTGGTGAGGTGGTTCAAACTAACTACATTGCCAAAAACCTATCTGGAGCCTCATTGGTTGGCCAAGCCGTACCATCGGTTTCTCCAGGAATGGGAGCGACCTACTTCAACAAGATGGAATGCTTTTGCTTTAATCAGCAGCCACTTGACGGGTTCAAGAGCGCTGAAATGGGTTTGATATTTTACATAGAGCCAGACATTCCAGACTCGATACACACGCTGACGCTCTCTTATACGCTGTTTAATATCACGAGTGAGGTGGTCGGGGAATCAAGCAGTCCCGAGCCTAATGTAATCGCGAGTAACTAGGAACCAGAATCAACAAAAGGAGTTGAGCGATGAGTTCTAAAAAGGAAGTTTATTTCGTTCCACATCAAAGCCACTGGCCATTAGTCGGTGCCGTTGCGCTGTTTCTTGTTGCTGTTGGAGCAGGGTTAACCGTGCAAAACATGGGGACTGATGCTGCTGGTGGCGTGTTCGGCAAAGCGGTGTTGTTAGTCGGATTTGCTGTTCTTCTGTATATGCTTGCGGGTTGGTTTAGCAACGTAATTACGGAATCATTGAGTGGTGTTTATTCCGAGCAGATATCTCGCTCCTTTAGGCAAGGCATGAGCTGGTTCATCTTTTCTGAAATCATGTTCTTCGGCGCTTTCTTTGGTGCGCTTTTCTATGCTCGTATGATTTCTGTTCCTTGGATTGGTGGTTCGGGCAACAATGAAATGACCCATGAAGTCTTGTGGCCGATGTTCCAATCTATGTGGCCACTGACCACGACACCTGATGGCGTAACGACACAAGCTATGCCTTGGCAAGGCATCCCTCTAAAAAACACCATAATTCTGCTGCTTTCCTCTGTGACGCTGCATATGGCACATATCAGTCTTGAACAAAATAAGCGTATGGCTTTGATCGTCTGGTTGGAGATAACCATTGTTCTGGCCGGTTTCTTCCTGTTTTTCCAAGTCGAAGAGTACGTCCATGCCTATCAAGAGATGGGGCTGACCCTTCAATCAGGCATCTACGGCAACACTTTCTTCTTATTGACTGGTTTCCATGGTTTGCATGTCTGCTTAGGGACGATCTTTTTGATTGTATTACTGGCAAGGGTTGCGAAAGACCACTTTACGCCAAAAGACCACTTTGCTTTCCAAGCCGGCAGTTGGTATTGGCACTTTGTTGATGTGGTTTGGTTAGGGTTGTTTGTGTTCGTCTATGTTCTTTAACGACATATTGAGCTGCTTTAAGCCATGCTTGGAAGAATAAATATGTTTGAAAACGTTAATCAACTTGAAAGCCTTAGTAAGGCCTTGGATTTGGAGTAATGGTGCCTGAGGCTAGGGCAAGTAACAGCAATAGCACAACGATGGCAGACAGCACCACACGACGACCTAAGAAGTGACTCAGTCTTTTGCCATTTTGTTTGCCTGAGGCGATTTGGATTAGACCTTTCATCAAATTGAAAGCGATAAAAAACAGCAAAGCGACCAATACAATTTTAAATAACAACACAAAGGTAGATGACGCCATAGTGATAACTCCAAACCGATTGATTGATGATGAACACAAGTTCCGCAGTAAAGGTTTTTGGATAGCGGTTGTTTTAACTGTGGTTTCAGTCGGCGCTTTAATCAAGTTGGGTTTATGGCAACTAGAGCGAGGTAACGAGAAATTACGTTATGAGCAACAATTAATAGAGAGAGCGAAGCAATCGCCGCAATCTTTAGACATTGTTATCTCTGAATGGAAGGACTCGCGCACACAAGCGCAGGATTCATCTGAACAGCCGTTTTTAAATGGTTTAAAGGTTGATGTCGAACTGGAAACGCCAAGTGGTTTGGTCGTTTTGTTAGACAACCAGATAAACCAAGGAACGGTAGGGTATGTAATTTACATGTTGGGCGAGGTTCCAACACAAGATGGAAGCAAACAACTGTTGATCGATCTTGGGTTCGTTGCAGCAAGTAATGACAGAAGAGAGCTTCCACAAGTTGGACATGTCACTTTACCAACCAACATGTCAGGGCGCTTGTATACACGTTCAGTTAATCCTTTAAGTCATGAGTTGGGTTTGGAAAATACGACACCGAATAGAATCCAAAACTTAAACATAGCAGCGTTATCAGAGTACACCGGGCAAGACGTGCTGCCGTTTATCTTTCAACCTCAGAGCTTAGATTCATGGCCTTATGAGATGTTGTGGCGACCTACGGCGATGAAGTCTGAGAAGCACTTTGGTTACTCGTTTCAATGGTTTGTAATGGCTGCGGTACTTTTGTTTTTGATGTTGTTGATTGGGTTCCGATATTTGAAGAAAAATAGCCATATGAATCAGAAGTAGGCACTTGAAATTGAAATAGTGACTTTAAAGGCAGTGTCTGCCACAAGGAAGAAAGATGAATAAATCTCAAGTACAAATGAACAAGGAAAGTACCGAGGCCAATCTCGCTGCGTTTAAACAGCGTCGATCTCGTGGTCGTCTTGTATTAATCGGACTGATTCTGATCTTCGCCTTACCTGCCATTATCGCTAAAACCGTGTTGGACCAGAATTGGTACACCTCAGGTGTCACTAACTCGGGGGAATTGGTAGAACCAAGAACCACACTAGCGGATTTCGGTGTAACGGTACCCATGGCTGGAGAGGGGTGGTTAGTGGGTTATATCGCGCCGGTGGAGTGCGAAAGCTTGTGCGAACAACAACTCCATTATTTGAATCAAAGCTACTTGGCGTTAGGGAAAAACAAAGAGCGTGTGACTGCCGTTGTTTTTGTTTCAGAAGGTAACTCGTTATCGGGTTCGCTCGATAAGCCCGGTTTGTCTTTGTTAACTGGTGGCGATCAGTTAAGTACCGAGTTTGCGCCGGCTTCCATTGTCATTATTGACCCACTAGGGCAGCTAGTTATGGAGTATAAAAGCGTTTCTGACCCGTCGCAGTTAGTGGGGCAATCCAAAGGCATGATTCATGATTTAAGAAAGCTACTCAAGCTGTCACGAGTTGGGTAGTTAATAAGCTTAACTTGATAAGTTTTAGCAGATGGCGTTAATGCTGAGTGTTGTTAACGAAAAGGGAATAAGTATAGGGAGATAGACGATGCAGAATAAAGCCCCTGATTTACTCATCCACATGATGAGATTAACTATCTTATTGACCCTTACCGTGATTGTTCTCGGAGCTTATACACGTTTGTCGGATGCTGGCCTTGGCTGTCCTGATTGGCCGGGTTGTTACGGAAAGATCACCGTGCCCTCAGATGCCCAAGCGGTGAATCAAGCCAATCTGCAATTCCCTGAGCGAGCTCTTGAAGCAGATAAAGCTTGGATTGAGATGATACATCGCTACTTTGCAGGGACATTAGGGCTGCTTATCTTTGTTGTAGTCGCTTGGTGTATTAAAAAGAATGTTACTTCGATTGGGCTTCCTTTGCTTATTTCCGCCACTGTCATTTTTCAGGCTTTGTTGGGTATGTGGACTGTGACTCTCAAATTGATGCCTGTTGTGGTGATGGCGCATTTGATGGGGGGCTTCACGCTGCTGTCACTGCTGTGCCTGCTCTACTGTCGTTTGTCTCAATTCCAAAGCTGTTTTGGTGAGGCTTCCTATTCTCCACAACTTAGAGTTTGGTCGCTCTTTGGATTAGTCATTGTGGTCGGGCAGATACTGCTTGGTGGGTGGACATCATCAAATTACGCCGCATTGGTGTGTACACAGCTACCCATTTGTGAGGGGAACTGGACAAGCTATCTAGACTTTAAGAACGCTTTCGACTTTGCTCAACACGGCCATGATAACTATGAGTTTGGTGTGTTGGAATATCCCGCAAGGCTTACCATACATGTCATGCATCGATTGGGGGCTATTGTGGCGACATTAACGGTGCTGATGGTTGTGTATCAGCTATGGAGGTCTGGCCAAGCGCCTCACCAACAGCTGAGCGTGATTGTCGTAATAGTCTTGCTTACTCAAATCAGCCTTGGAATCAGCAATGTATGGTTTCACCTGCCAATCTCAGTCGCGGTTTTGCATAACCTAGTCGCAGCGATGTTGCTTCTCAGCATGGTTGTAACCAATTTTGTCGTGTGGCAACGCAAACCAAGTGAGAGCTTGGTGAAAAATAGTGCATTACAAGGAGGTAATCATGGTCAGTAGAACGTCAACACAGCATCAAGTGGTGGTTCAAGACGAAGCTTCAAACAGTGAAATGGCTGGAAAAAACAAATCTGTTTGGAAGGTCTATTTAACACTGACCAAGCCTAAAGTGGTGGCGTTAATGTTGCTGACCGCACTAGTCGGGATGTGTTTGGCTGTGCCTAATGGATTGCCTTTACAGCAAACTCTGTTCGGGATGATTGGGATAGGGCTAATGGCGGGATCGGCCGCTGCGTTTAATCATTTGATCGACAAAAAGATCGACGGCCAGATGACTCGAACTAATCGACGTCCTTTACCATCGGGTGAGCTGAGTAGTGTGCGTGTATTCAGCTTTGCCACGGGCATTGGCTTACTTGGATTCGTCACGCTTGTGGTGTGGGTCAATCAACTCACCGCTTGGTTAACCTTTGCGAGCTTGTTGGGTTACGCAGTGATTTATACCATGTATCTGAAGCGAGCGACGCCACAAAATATTGTAATTGCAGGGATCGCAGGTGCAATGCCTCCGCTATTGGGCTGGACGGCGGTTACCAATGAACTGCATTCAAACGCTTGGCTATTGGTGATGATCATATTTATTTGGACCCCTCCGCACTTCTGGGCGTTGGCAATTCATCGTCGTGACGAGTATGCCAAAGTGAACATCCCCATGCTGCCTGTAACCCACGGAATCGAATACACTAAGACTTCTATTTTGCTGTATACCTTGTTGCTTAGCATTGTGTGTATATTGCCTGTATTGGTTGGCATGAGCAGCTGGATATATCTGAGTGCTTCATTGGTGCTCAACGGCGGGTTTGTTTATCACGCTTGGGTACTGAAATATCGTGATGAACCTAATATGGCGATGAAGACATTTAAGTTCTCCATCTATCACCTCATGATCTTGTTCGTAGCTCTGTTGGCCGACCACTATCTACTTTGATAACTGACCTTTCAGGTGTTTTAGAACAAGAAAACGGATGCGCTAGGCATCCGTTTTTGTTTGGTTGATTACCAACACTCATCTATTAATAGTGAGTCTCTAGTGATCAATTAGTCCACTTTGTTCCAAGCATCTTGCCAGTGTGAACCTACACCTGGTTCGTACTGAGTTGCTGTTGGAGCCCATTGAACACAGTAGCCAGAGTATGGGAACTCTTTACACTGATAAACGCCACCATCGCTACTTAGTACTTTAGTACCGGCAGTGTAAGACTCAATGCTTTCTGGGAACACGAAGTCGTAGTCGCCTGCTGGTGGAGGTGTTTGCTCATCCATCAGATGGAAATCAAGCGTGTTCTGATCCACTAAGTTACCTTGGTCATCTTTCGTCACAACCACAAGCATGTGGTGGCCAGCTTCTGATTTAGACAAAGTCAGTTGAACATCTTCCACTTGTCCGTCTGCTAATTCAGATTTTTGAGAGGCAAGCGCTTCACGATGATGATTGTACACAGTCAATTCAGCTTGAATATCGCCTGTTGCCGCTAGAGTAAGGTCAAGCTGTGTTGGCTGGTTTTCATCGATAATGTACTCAGACTCTAAGCCAGTCATTTCTAGCTCATGGTCTGGTTCTGGAGTATCAATCTTGTAACCGATCTCGACGCTGTTAAAGCCTGAACCTGCCTTTAAGTAAATAGGGTTCGAACCGTATACAGGAGCGAAATCGCCTTGGCCGTTTAATTGACCTGCCTTGATTTGCGCCTGCTCTTGGTTGATCTTAGAGGCAAGAGCGTAAGACCAGTTGTTTGCTTTGCCTTGCTCGTTGCTTTCAATCACTAGCTCTGTGCTGTAGGAAGCGTTCTCACCAGATTGATCGAAGACACGAGTGTAGACAGCGTCACCAACGTTCAGATCTTGAGTTGGGTTGATCTGACCGCCTTGATCCCAATCCGGAATAATAGGGCCGTCGCCATCAAATTTCACATCGATAACATTGTAGAAAGCTGCAGCAGTGTCACCCACGTCCCATACTGCAAGGATCACTTGATAACCTTCGCGTTCTGGAACATTACACAAGTGGCTTACTTGCATCGGTGGTTGTTCCATATTGCCTTCAACAACACAGAATGGTGTTAAATCAAAAGAGCTGCGTGCCAAAGGTTGGTTTGGATTCCAGTCAGGTTGCGTAATGTAGTATTTCCAATCGCGGGTTTTGTGGTTGGCTGTAAACGTCCACTCAAAATATTGAGAACCTGACTTGATAGGACGTTTAACCCAGCGATCGGCTGTTTGCTCGTCTAGCGCTGCCGCTAAAGAAGATTCTGCACTGGCGATTTTCCCATCGACCGGGCCGACTTCAGGGAAACCTTCAGGGCCTTCCACACTTTGTGGTTCGTATTGGATACCACCACAGTCGGTGTTTTTCTGTTTTGTGTCACTCGCAGGGAACTTACATAGGGCAACACGGCTCTCAGCAACGCCATTATCGTATGCCGAAACATAACCATGACCGAAGCTTGCACCGCTAACGCTTAGCAGCGACAGTGCGATGAGTGATTGTTTTGGGAGTTGTTTCATTATTTGTCCTTACTGTATTTGGCCGACAAAAAGAGAACACTCCGGCATGCATTTACACTTAAATTCTATTAAGTGGCAGCTCCGCTATCATAGACAGAACATTTGTCGACAGACCGGTGGCTTTGCGTCCTATTCTTTCAAATAGTTTGCCAGAAGTGCGTTTAAGCAAGCGGAATGTAGCCAACCAGTTTTATAAATGCGAATCAATCGATTTAAATGTGGAATGCTAATCTCGAACTTTTAATTCTTAATACAAATTAACTTGCTATATGATTCGTTTATTAACTCATAAGTAATTGAAATAAATTAAGAAAGTATTTGCTCTAATTGCTTTTGTGAATGGTTTGGGGGCTTAACTTTAGTTGTTGATAACGATTGAGCGCATATCAAAACCAAACCTTTGGTTTCCACTAACCAAACCCTGACACGTTATGTATGAAAAACCGGACAATTAATTGGTATGAATTATATAAAGGAGTCAGTATGGAATTCACTGAACAAGATAGAGAAGCGTTGTACCAAACGTGGATGTCACAAAAATCGCGAATGCGAATCACGCAGATGGAGTTTTCAAAGAAGCTTGGTATGAGTCAGCTTGATTTCTCAAATGTGTTGCGAGGGGAGTCACCGCTAACTATGTCATTTGTGAGCCATTTCTGTCGTCTACTTCATTTGGAACCAAGAAACGTATTCCCGTCGCTTAAAGAAGGAAATGACTCTGGTCCTAAAGTGGTCTACTTAAAAAGTCGAATGAGTGTTGATGGAGAGATCCAAAATGCTTACATCGAAGGAAATCAAGTTATCGTAGAGTATGCTCACACTGTTCAACACAACTAATTTTAGAGTTAGCTCTGAGTAATAGCCCCTTTTTCTACAAACTTTTCACATAGGGTATAACATACTTGGGTGTTTTTCTGCCAATCTAAGTGCGCTATGAATCCTCTAAAACTACTTTTGCTTGTCGCAACCAGCATCTTTTTGTTTGGTTGTGCAGGCGGCCCAATCAAGACTGCCACCAAATTCACCACTTATGAAGATTTTCAGCCTGGTCCTGACGGGGGAGTTGACCTCGTTTGGGCAAGATTAGGGCTCCGTGACGCCAATCGCTTGCAGAGCAAGTTGGATGATTATGATTCTGTCGTCATTGACCAAATCTTTGTGCTTGCCGAAGAAGGCTCGCTCGATCAAGAAGAGGTTCAAGAGCTTACTGATCATATGGTTTCACGCTTGGAAGAGAAAATATCGCCTCATAAAACAATTGTCGATGCACCCACGGGTAAGACGTTGCGCCTGAGTATCGCGTTGAGCAACGTTGAAACTCCAAACCCTATCTTAGCCGTGACGAGTAGCGTTCTGCCATTTGGTCTGGCGATGTCCACCATTTCTAAGGTGGCAACAGGCGAACACACCAACGTTGGGAGCGCCAGTGTTGAGCTATTAGTGAGTGATGCTCAAGAGGGGACGCCATTGTTCGCTGCAATCGATCGCGAAGCCGGGAACAAAGACTTTTCGACCATGATCGATTCTCTAGACGATGCCAAAGATGCGATCAACTATTGGGTTGAACGTTTAGGTGATACTCTACAGAGAACCGATGACGCATAGAAAGAGCCTGTAATGCTAGAGAAAGAGAACCTGATCAAACTTGCCAGAATGCAGATGCCTTTTGGCAAATACGCTGGTCGTACATTGATTGACTTACCTGAAGAATATTTACTGTGGTTCGATAAAAAAGGCTTTCCGTCTGGTGAACTGGGTGACCTATTAAAGCTGTGCCTTGCTCTGAAAATTGAAGGACTTGATAGTGTCGTCAAGCCATTGAAAAAAATGTAATTAAATAAAAGCTCACGCTGATCTCGTGAGCTTTTTTTGTTTTCAGCTTCAGTCGTGGATTAGGGGCGTAGGACAATTCGAATAACATAGAATCCTATTCGGCCTTAAATTGCGCAATCGATAGTGTGTAAACAATGGTTTACAGGGTGTTTTAAATATAAAACACAAAAAAAATTGCGTTTATTTTCAATTAGTGATTGAAACTGTAGTTTTTACTAGTTAAGTTACAAGGAACAAGAAGATTAGTGCTGAAAGAAAGTGACGTGAGACAACGTACATTCAGCTCAAGGATAGAAAAAAGGAAGAAGTAAGCAATGTTCCAGACTGATGATGTAAGAATTAACAAAGTAAAAGAGTTATTACCACCTGTTGCTGTTTTAGAAAAGTTTCCAGCGACAGAAGTTGCTTCTTCTACAACCTTTGAAAGCCGTAAAGCGATTCATAATATTTTAGAAGAAACCGATGATCGCTTACTCGTTATTGTAGGTCCATGTTCTATTCATGATACTGAAGCTGCTCTTGAGTACGGCAAGCGTTTGAAAGTGTTACGCGACGAACTCGGTGACAAGCTTGAAATCGTAATGCGCGTTTACTTTGAAAAGCCACGCACAACGGTAGGTTGGAAAGGTCTAATCAACGACCCGTACATGAACGATACGTTCAAACTAAATGATGGCCTTCGTCTAGGACGCAAGCTACTGCTTGACCTAACTGACATGGGCATGCCGACAGCAAGTGAATTCTTAGATATGATCACACCTCAATACGTTGCTGACCTAATCAGCTGGGGTGCAATCGGCGCGCGTACTACTGAATCTCAAGTTCACCGTGAATTGGCTTCTGGTCTGTCTTGCCCTGTTGGCTTTAAGAATGGCACAGATGGCAACATTAAGATCGCAACGGACGCAATCCGTTCTGCTAGCGCTTCTCACCACTTCTTGTCTGTAACTAAATACGGCCACTCAGCTATCGTAGAGACAGCAGGTAACCCTGATTGTCATATCATCCTACGCGGTGGTAAAGAGCCAAACTACAGTGCAGAACACGTTGGTAAGATTAAAGAAGAGCTAGCAGCTTCAGGTCTTCCACAAAAAGTGATGATCGATTTCAGCCACGCAAACAGCTCTAAGCAGTTCAAACGTCAAATGAACGTATCTGATGACGTAAGCACACAGATCTCTGGTGGTGATAAAGCTATCTTTGGTGTGATGATCGAATCTCACCTTGTTGAAGGTCGTCAAGACTTGGTTGATGGCAAAGCTGCAACTTACGGTCAATCTGTTACTGATGCATGTATTGGTTGGGAAGACACAGAGACAGTACTTCGTCAACTGGCAGATGCTGTTGAAGCTCGTCGCAACAAATAGACTAATTACAGTCAGCAACTAAGCTACTGAAAATTCAAAGCCCTTATTAGCAATCGCTAGTAAGGGCTTTTTTGTTGCTCTTAGGAGCAAATTGGAAGCACTTTGTACTCTTAAATGAGAAAAGACAGTAGCTCTTCGACTTTATGTGACAACAAAGCTTTATCTTTTTGGGTTTCAACATTGAGGCGTATCAATGGTTCTGTATTCGATTTTCTCAGATTGAAGCGCCATGTTCCCATATTCACACTGATACCATCGATGAAGTCTACCGCAACGGCGCCCTTTTTATAGTGTTCTAAAACAGAAGCTATAACTCGGTTGGGATCTGAAACTCTGCGATTTATCTCTCCGGAAGAGGGGAATTTAAGCATACTGGTACACGTCAATTGGTGAAGAGATTGTTGAGTCTTCGAAATTAGTTCGATAACCAGTAGCCAAGGAATCATGCCTGAATCACAATATCCAAAATCACGGAAATAATGGTGTGCGCTCATTTCACCACCGTACACTGCGTTGAGCTTTCGCATTTTCTCTTTGATCAAAGCATGCCCAGCTTTTACGCCAACAGCGTTTCCACCTAGTCTTTCTGCAACCTCTATTGTATTCCATGTCATGCGCATGTCGTGTAGTACAGTCGCATTGGAGTCTTTCAGCAAGAAGGCTTCGGTTAGCAGGCCGACGATGTAGTAACCCTCAATGTAATTGCCTTTTTCATCGAAGAAAAAACAACGATCAAAATCTCCATCCCATGCGATACCAAGGTCGGCGGAATGAGCTAGCACAGCATCTCGTGTCGCAATCTGGTTTTCTTTGATTAAGGGGTTTGGAATACCATTAGGGAATTTCCCATCAGGAGTGTGATGAACCTTGATGAAAGAGATAGGAACATTCAGTTCGTTAAACCTCTCCTCTAACGCGTCAATGACATGCCCTGCAACACCGTTCCCAGCATTAACCACAATCTTCATCGGTGACAGCTTTGATGGGGTTATATACGAGAGTAGGTGCTCGACGTACGGAGCAAGAATATTGGCCTTTCTGCAAGAATCAGAAGGTAGCACTCTACTGATAGTTATACCGTTTTTCAGCTCTTGACCCAGAACTTCAATACGCTGTTTGATTGTATCTAAACCACTGTTTTTACTAATCGGACTCGCATCTGCACCGACTAATTTCATTCCGTTGTAATTGATTGGATTGTGGCTTGCTGTAATTTGAATTCCGCCTATTGCTTGTAGGTGGCGAGTCGCAAAGTAAATCTCTTCAGTGCCTGTCATACCGAGATCGATCACGCTTATGCCAGACTCGTTTAAGCCTTTGGTGATAGCTTTTTGTAATGAAAGGGACGTTTCGCGGTTATCACGGCCAATCACTACCTGAGCTGAGTCGTAGAGTGACGTTTCAGTTGAAGCACAAAGTACGTGTTCGCCAAATGCTTTTCCAAACAGAAAGGCGAAATGTTCATTGATTTGTTGACCAATGATGCCGCGGATATCGTTATTCTTAAAGCAGCTCAAGTCTAATGGTGATTTCATCGATTTCATCGATTTGTCGCTGCTTTAGTTCGATTTGATGATTTGAGATGAGTCAGGTTGTTCGCATTTCACGTCTCGCCCATAACTGTCTTGATATCGAATGATGTCGCCTTCGCTCAAATGGCTGCCGGTTTGTACCTCGATCATTTCGAGTGGCAGTTCGCCTGGGTTTTCTAAGCTATGAACATGTCCCAATGGAATGTAGGTGGATTGGTCTTCTTCGACTAGGTAAGTTTTCTCATCATTAGTCACCTTCGCGATGCCCGCTACGACAACCCAGTGTTCCGCTCTATGGTGATGCATTTGTAGCGATAACTTATGACCGGGTTTTACGGTGATACGTTTTACTTTGTCGCGTTTACCTAGGTCGATTACATCGTATTTACCCCAAGGTCTAAACACCTCACGGTGATGAACATGTTCTGTGCGACCAGCTTGGTTCAGCTGACTAACAATCGATTTTATGCCTTGAACTTTGTCTTTATTCGCAACCAATATAGCGTCTTTGGTTTCGACAATAATCAGGTTTTCGACACCCACAGTCGCAACCAATTTATTTTCGGCATGAATATAGTTGTGCTGAGAATCGACAGTTAACACATCGCCTTCAATCACGTTGTTGTGCTCGTCCTTATCACTGACATCCCAGATGGCAGACCATGAACCAATATCATTCCAACCAACATCCATAGGAATTACTGCAGCGTGTGACGTTTTTTCCATCACGGCATAGTCGATAGAGTCACTCGGACTGCTTTTGAATGCTTCGGCGTCAATACGGATAAAGTCGAGGTCGGTGTTTTGTGTCGCGAGAGCGAGTTTACAGGCCGCTAAGATCTCTGGACGATGTTCAGCAAGTTCTTCAAGGTAGCGTGATGCTCTAAACATGAACATGCCGCTGTTCCAGAGGTGCTGTCCTGAACTAATGTATTTCTCTGCGGTGGCTAGGTCAGGTTTTTCAACGAAACATTCAATGGCAAAAGCATGGTGGGAGAGTGGCTTTCCTTGTTTGATATAACCATAGCCAGTTTCTGGAGCGTTGGGAGTAATACCAAATGTGACCAGTTTGCCTTGTTTCGCGTATTCGACACCCCTCGCTACCGTTTGCTGAAATTCGGTCGTTTTGGCGATGTGATGATCGGCTGCCAGTACCAATAATATTGGGTCTGACTTGTTCTGTTGGTTGCTGTTCGAGTGACTTAAGGCCTGTAAGGCTGCAAGTGCGATGGCGGGCGCTGTGTTTCGACCTACAGGCTCTAACAGAATACCACCGTGTTGGTTATTAGCCGATCGAGCTTGCTCTGCAGCGATAAAGCGGTGTTCTTCGTTACAGATGATGAAGGGAGCGGCACACTCGGTATCACTTAAGTGCGCTTCAAGGCCTTGCAAACGCAAAAGGGTTTGCTGAAGCATAGATTGCTCATCTGCGATGTTGAGGAACTGCTTAGGGTAAAGCTCGCGAGACAGTGGCCAGAGGCGGCTACCAGAGCCGCCGGCTAGAATGACAGGTAAAATCATATCGTGGTAATTGGGTGCCTTAAAATACTGGCGTCATGTTACCACGCTTCACCGTTATTATTTATCGATAAAAAATTTACTTATCGATGACCCCCTGGATTGGAAATGACTATGTCTTGAGCTTCGCTAAAACCTTGCGGGTCGATTTTAAGTGTTTGCGTTGGGAAGGCGATATCCGCATTATGTTTGTGAATAATTGCTAGCACCTGCAGTAGCACATCCTGCTTAACTTCATGGTATCTCACCCAGTTGACGGTCTTAGTGAAGGTGTAGATAAAGAAATTAAGTGTTGATGGCCCAAACTTGTCAAAGTTAACCATCAACGTCTGTTTGGCATCGATATCAGGGTGCGTTTCAAGCATGGCTTTTACGTCATCCACAATAGCAGCTAACTTGCTCGCGTCTTGGTAACGAAGCCCAAAGGTTTCATTGATTCGGCGGTTCAGCATTCTTGATGGGTTCTCTACCACAATGTTACTGAAAACCGAGTTTGGCACGTACAAAGGGCGTTTATCGAAGGTGCGGATGATGGTCATGCGCCAACCAATACGTTCGACAGTACCTTCGATTTGACGATCGGGAGAGCGAATCCAATCACCGACTTTAAAAGGTCGGTCGAAGTAGATCATCATGCCACCAAAGAAGTTCGAGAGTAGATCTTTTGCTGCCAAACCGACAATCAAACCACCCACACCACCAAAGGTCAGAAGGCCAGACAGGCTGAGTCCAAACGCTTGCATGACTGTCAGGCCGCCCATGACCATAAAGAACAGGCGAGCGACTTTCGCGATAGCTTGTACTGTGGTTTCGTCTCTGGTTTTTTGCTCTAAGACATATGCTTCAGTGTTGGTGATCATTCGTAAGGTAAACCAAACGAAGGTACATATGATCAAAATGTGTTTTAACGTTTTTAACCAGTTGATTTCGTTACCAAACTGGTCTTGGAGGATCAGCCCGATAGAGACCGTGGCTGGCCAACACCAAAGTAACGTACTGACTGGGGTTTTCAGTGCTTCTAGTAGCAGATCATCCCAGTGGAAAGGGGTTTTCTGAACCAGAATTTCTAAGCGATTGTGGACAATTCGCCAAGCTACCCAAGCAAGAAAACTCGCAATAGTGATGAATAAGACACTGTTCGCCCAATCACTATGGCTCTGGTTAATGTAGGTTTGTACTTGGGTTAAGAATTCATTCATTGTGTGTGCTGCCGCAGAAATTATGAATTGGAAATTAGCAGAAACTGGAGTTGTTCTCTACCTTTATAAATCAAGCGATTATGACACTAGTATAACCTTATTATTGAAAAACTAACTTTTTTTGAGATAGAAACTAATGTAGGTTTGGCTATCCCGTGTAATTAAAATTTCTCAACAGGATTTCAAATGAGCGACAAACAATATGCAGTTATCGGTTTAGGGCGTTTTGGGTTATCTGTATGCAAAGAGCTGCAAAGTTCAGGGGCGCAGGTACTAGCCGTCGATATTGATGAAGAGCGAGTGAAAGAAGCCGCGGCTTTTGTTTCACAAGCGATTGTTGCTAACTGTACGAGCGAAGAAACGGTAAAAGAGTTAAGGCTAGACGATTATGACATGGTGATGGTGTCGATTGGCTCTGATGTTAACTCGAGCATTCTAACCACTTTGGTGGTGAAAGAGTCAGGCGCAAAAGCCGTCTGGGTGAAGGCGAACGATAAGTTCCACGGTAAGATCCTCTCTAAGATTGGTGCTGACCATATCATCATGCCAGAGCGCGATATGGGTATTCGTGTTGCGCGCAAGATGTTAGATAGACGCGTTCTTGAGTTTATCGACCTAGGCAGTGGTTTAGCGATGACCGAAATTGTTATCGGTGCCAAGTTGTTGGGTAAACAACTTAGCGAACTCAAGCTGTGCAAAGAGATTGGCGTTGAAGTTCTTGGCTTCAAGCGTGGCCCAAACTTAACCAAAGCACCGGAACTGGATGTGAGTTTAGAAATCGGTGATGTAGTGATCATTGCAGGGCCGAAAGAGACCTTGTCTAGAAAATTACGTAATTGGTAACCGGCAATGGGTTATAAGGTAATAGTATGAATTCGTTAGAACGAAAAGGTACTTTCTACACGCTTAAGAGAGATGAAAAGCCACGTAAAGGCTCTGAACCTAAGATTATTCTGACTAGTTTCTTAGGTGTTCTTATCCCTTCGGCCATACTTCTGACGATGCCTGTTTTTTCTGTTACAGGACTTAGCTTTACAGATGCGTTGTTTACCGCGACTTCCGCGATCAGTGTGACAGGTTTGGGTGTAGTCGATACGGGTGAGCACTTCACTTTGGCTGGAAAAATCTTGCTGATGTTCTTGATGCAAGTGGGCGGGTTAGGGCAGATGACCCTATCTGCGGTACTGCTCTACATGTTTGGTGTTCGCTTAAGCCTGAAGCAACAAGCATTAGCCAAGGAAGCATTGGGTCAAGATCGTAAGATCAATCTTCGAAAACTGGTCAAGAAGATCATTATCTTTGCGCTAGTGGCTGAATTTATTGGTTTTGTATTACTCTGTTTCCGATGGGTTCCTGAGATGGGATGGTCAACCGGAAGTTTTTACGCACTTTTTCATGCGATATCAGCCTTCAATAACGCAGGCTTTGCTCTGTTTTCAGACAGTATGATGAGCTTTGTTGACGACCCATTAGTGATCTTTACGCTCGCGGCTCTGTTCATTTTTGGTGGTTTAGGCTTCACGGTAGTAGGTGACCTATCAAGCAATTGGCGTAAAGGTTTCAGACATCTACATTTACACACCAAGATAATGCTGACCGCAACACCGACTCTATTATTAGTGGGTACGGTATTGTTCTGGCTGTTGGAGCGAAACAACTCCGCGACCATGGAAGGGCTATCGACACAAGGTCAGTGGCTAGCGGCATTTTTCCAATCGGCAAGTGCTCGTACTGCTGGCTTTAACAGTGTGGATTTATCTCAATACACACAGCCTGCTTTATTGGTGATGATCGTGTTGATGTTGATTGGTGCTGGCTCTACCTCAACAGGTGGCGGTATTAAGGTATCAACATTTGCGGTTGCATTTGTAGCGACTTGGACGTTCTTACGTCAGAAAAAACATGTAGTGATGTTTAAGCGCACTGTAACTTGGCAAGCAGTAACAAAGTCATTGGCCATTATTGTGGTAAGTGGGGCGTTATTAACCACTGCGATGTTTCTGTTAATGCTTACTGAAAAGGCAGCGTTTGATCGAGTCATGTTTGAGGTGATTTCAGCCTTTGCAACGGTAGGGTTGACGGCAGGGTTAACTGCGAACCTAACTGAGCCTGGCAAATACATCATGATTGTTGTGATGGTTATTGGACGTATCGGTCCTTTGACTTTGGCGTACATGTTGGCTCGCCCTGAACCTTCATTACTCAAGTATCCAGAAGATACAGTTCTAACTGGCTAGGGAGTAGTGCTCTTGTTTGTGAACTAGAAAAAGTAAAGCCAGCGATATGCTGGCTTTGTTGTCGTAGGCTGACCGTTAATTGATGAATGCTTAGCCCTCAAACATCTCAACGTATTCTTCGTAGCCTTCTTCCGCTAATTTATCCGCAGGGATAAAGCGCATTGCGGCTGAGTTCATGCAGTAACGTAAACCTGTAGGTTTAGGGCCATCTTTAAATACATGACCTAGATGAGAATCACCAAATTTACTGCGGACCTCGGTTCTTGGGTAAAGCAACTTGTAGTCGGTAGTGGTTACGACATAAGCCTCACTGATTGGTTGCGTGAAGCTCGGCCAACCTGTACCTGATTTGTATTTGTCTTTTGAAGAGAACAACGGCTCACCAGTAACGATGTCGACGTAGATACCTTCCTGTTTGTTATCCCAGTATTTGTTATCAAACGGGCGTTCTGTCGCGTCATCTTGCGTTACATCGTACTGAAGTGCCGTTAGCTTGGCTTTGATCTCCGCGTCAGACGGCTTAACGTAGGTTTTAGCATTGGCTGTCGCATTCTTACCATCGATGATCTGACGGAGTGTTTGTGGGTTGTCCTTTCTATCGTCCCCGAAGATTTTATCTAAGTACTGGTCACGACCTGATGCGTAGCGGTAGTAGTTATAACGAACTTTACTCTTCTTGTAATAGTCTTGGTGATAGTCTTCCGCTGGCCAGAATTTTTCAAATTCAATCAGTTCTGTTTTTAGTGGTTCACCAAAAATATTAGCTTTGTCGATCTCCATCATGAAGTTCTGAGCAACATCTTTTTGTGCTTGGTTATGATAGAAAATAGCTGGTCGATATTGAGGACCTCGGTCTACAAATGAACCTTTGTCATCGGTTGGGTCGATGTGTCTGAAGAATTGGTCAAGAACCTGTTCATAGCTAACAACATCAGGGTTGTAAGTCACGTTGATCACTTCGATGTGACCAGACTTGCCTGAGGATACTTGTTTGTAGGTTGGGTTTTCTAGTTTACCACCAGAGTACCCAGAGATAACGTCAGTGACGCCTGTCAGCTTTTCTAGGTCGGATTCTGTACACCAAAAACAACCACCAGCCAGTGTCGCGATTTCACTTTTACCTGAATTAGCTGTTTTATCCATTGTATTGGCAGTGCCAGTCTGGCTTACAAACAGCGAAATCAGTGGTAGCGCAACCACGAGTGATACCAATATTTTAGATAATTTATTCATAGATACCTCATCTTGACGTTCTTCTCATTCGATTTTGAATGTACGAATAGAGACAGGTTTTAGATGGAAAAAATTGCATCATTCATGAAAAAAATATGTCATCGAGAAAATCTTGCTCATAAATGCCGCCAGTAGTAGGGTGTCGGTACTAACAATAAATAATAGACAGTGATGGCGGTTATCGGTCATCTAAGGAACTGTATGCAAGCAGAAGTTAAATGGGTCGAAGGCTTTAAATTCCTAGGTCAATCTCAATCTGGCCACTCTGTAGTAATGGATGGCAGTGGCGGTGCTACCGCGCCAAGCCCAATGGAAATGGTCCTTATGGCCGCTGGTGGTTGTAGCTCTGTTGATGTCGTAGATGGTTTGAAATCTGAAGGCCAGAACATCACAGGCTGTAATGCCAAACTTGAAACGACACGTCGTGAAACAGCACCAAAAATCTTTACTGTGATTAACATTCACTTTGAAGTATCGGGTGACAACCTTGATCCTGAGTTAGTTGCAAAAGTATGTGCTGACTCGCTAGAAAAATACTGTTCAGTATGTCTAATGCTAGGTGCTGGCGTAGAAATGACGCACAGCTGGGAAATCGTTTAGTTTTCGGATTGTACAGCTTGACTTTGGGCCGTTACTTTACGGCTTAAGGCTTATTAGAAAGACAGATAAAGAAAAGGGCGGAGCACTTTGAGTGCTCCGCCCTTATTATTTCGGCTAAGGTAGAGTGCTGTTATTCAGCCGTTTCTACGATAACTTCTTCAACTTGTACTTCTTCTTGGTATTCGAAACCAGGGATCGTTGCGTCGACACGACGGTTTTGAGCACGACCTTCAGCTGTATCATTTGATGCAACTGGGTTCTCTTCACCTTCACCTGTAGCAGTGATACGCTCAGCTTCGATACCTTGATCTTCGATGTGTGCAGCAACTGCAGCAGCACGTTTCTTAGAGATCATCATGTTGTATTCAGCAGCGCCTGTTGAGTCAGTGTGACCAACAACAACAACAGTCGATTGAGGGTGAGCTTTAAGAACTTCAACTAGAGGTTGTAGTGCAATCTTGCCGTCTGTAGACAGCTCAGTACTGTTTGTCGCGAACATTTCTTGAGAGTAGCTCTCTGTTTGCGCTTTAGTCACAACAACAGTACTTTTCTCTTCAACAACAACTGCAGGCTCTGTGATTGGCTCAGATGGAGCTTGAGTCACAGCTACCGCAGAAGCTGCTGCTGCCGCCGCTGATGCAGTTGTGTTACCAGTACCGAAGTTGTAGCTAACACCAACAGACAGTAGGTTCGAGTTTAGGTCTTGAACGTAGTTATCGTCGAAGTCATCAAAGTATTGGTATTCAACACGTAGTGCCCAATCAGAAGAAAGCTGCTTCTCTACACCGATACCAGCAGAAAGTACAACGTCATCTTCGCCACCATGAGAGATGTAAGCAGGACCTGCTTTGAAGAATACGTCAAATTCTTGTTGTACTGGTAGGCGGTACATCGGCGTTAGTGAGATTGCGATTAGCGGATCGCTGAACGCAGCTGTTGTGCCGTTCTTTGAAAAGCTTGTCTTGTAATCACCAAGGAAGTCAGAGCTTAGCTCAATACCAAACTTGTCATTAAAATTGTAGCCAGAGTAGATGCCAGCACCGATTGCATCATCATCACATTTTTCACCGCTTACACATGCGCTATCTAGCCAGCCCACGCCCACTTTTGCACCAACATAAGTTGTAGCAGCGATAGAAGGCGCTGCTGCTAGGCCTGAAGCGGCAACAACAGCACACATGATTTTCGACAGTTTTTTCATAATCTTATCCTTGGATTAACTCTTATTGTTATCTGAACTTACCAGTAAAACGATCACTTATTGGGTAACGACACTGCTTATAACAAGTAATTCAAAGTGTTGGTTCAGCTCAATCTATCTTGTATCAGTAATTATATTGTTAATCTGATTGCGTATCGCAGTCAATGAAATTGTTAAAAATTATATATTTAAGGTGCTATTTACAGAGGTTTTTGTCAATTAATTGTTGTCTCAAATATTGGAAACAAAGAAACCTCGTATCATTTTTAGGTGATACGAGGTTTCTTTTTATGTGTGCGGATTATTGGGCTATAGGCCCTGATTTGCGGAAGTTACAGGAGTTATGGGCGCTCTCCGGCTAACAAACGTTTTTCAATGTCTGCAATGACACCTGGTAGGTCTGCAATGGTATCGATTAGGTAGTGTGGGTTCGATTTGTTTAGCTTAACGCTCGCTTTTTCACGTGCAGCCGCAAGTGTTGTCTCGTCTGCATTTAAATATTCTTGATACGTTAAGCCTGCTTCGTTCCCCGATAATACAAGTCCAACCGTCCACATGCCTGCGTTGTGACCTTCATCGATCCCCGGTGCTGCATCGTCTACTTTTACACACGCAGCAACGCTAGTTACACCTAGGTCGATTACGTTTTTCAGTGCCATAAATGGAGCAGGGCGACCACCTTGAGGTAAGTCATCGGTCGCTACCACGTTATCTGGTCGGTAACCGTAATCTGCAGCAGCAGGAATTAAAACATCCATCACTTCACGCGGGTAACCAGAACATGAACCGATTTTTACGTTCTTCTCTTTTAGGTTATTCACCACTTCAATCGCGTTTAAAATTGGCGCTGCGTGGTCAGCTACTTTCGCTTTTTGAAGAGGCATAAACGCCGCATAGATTGCATCAACGTCTTCACTGGTCATCGAGCGCCCGAACTGAGCATTCCAACGAGCATCAACAGCAGGGATTCGACCCACCGCTTGAATGTGATCCCATTTACCGATACCCATAGGTTCACGAGCTTCTGCTAAGTCGATGTCAAAGTCGAAACCTTGTCTGAATGCTTCCACGAAAATGCTGGTTGGAGCAAATGATCCAAAATCAACGATAGTGCCAGCCCAGTCAAAGATAACCGCTTGGATAGGTGATGTCGTGTTCATAATAGTGTCCTATTTTTGTGTCACTCCCAGTTCAAACTCCTGGCAGGACGAATGATTGTTTTAGCTTATTGGTTTAAGTGTTGATTTAAATAATGAATTAAAGGTATTCAAAATCTTCGCAGACTTTGGCTATCGCTTTTTCGAATACAGACAGAGCGACTTCTAGTTCGCTGCGGCTGATGATCAATGGTGGGCTCAACTGAATCACGTTACCTTGTGACACCTTAAAGCTCAGGCCATCGTTCAGGCATTGGTAAAGTACGGCTTCTGCTTCATCGAACGCTCTGGTTTTGGTGATATGGTCGGTGACCAACTCAACGCCCCATAGCAGCCCGATGCCGCGCACGTCACCAATGACTGGGTATTTCTCTTTCATTTGAAGCAGCTGTTCACGCACGAATACGCTGTCTGCTTGCACTTTTTCAAGTAGATTTTCTTGCTCAATCACTTCCATCGTAGCCAGTGCCGCCGCGCAACCGATAGGGCTTTTCTCATGTGTGTAATGACCAAGTGAGACTTGCGCTGCTGTGTTGTATTTGTCTTTAGTGACCATGGCTGCAATTGGAACCAAGCCGCCGCCAAAGCCTTTACCGATACATAGGATGTCAGGCTCGATATCAAACGCTTGGTGTGTGAACCATTCACCGCTACGACCCATGCCATTTGGGATATCATCAATGATCAACATGACATTGTGCTTGTCGCAGATCTCACGGATTCGTTTCCAATAAGCCTTGCTTGGCACTTGAACGTCTGTGTTACGCACTGCTTCAGCAATGAAGGCACCAATGCCACCTTCTTTTTCAATCACGTACTCAAGGTAATCGGCATAGTGCACATCACATGCAGTCTCATTGTTATCGCCTGCGCTTTGCCCGTGAAGCGATAAAGAGCCATTAAGGGGGAAAGCACCACGATAAGAGACTGCTGGTGGGATACGTTCTACGCCAGCCATTAACGGCCCCATACCTTCGCGGAAACAGGCTTCACCACCCACTGAAATTGCATCCAGCGACGCACCATGGAAGGAATCCCACAATGAAACGACTTTGAAGTTGTTGGTGACATGTCGAGCCAGTTTCAGTGCCATACCGATAACCGATGTACCACCTGGCGCAAACAACACGCGATTCAAATCACCACCGCAGATCTGTGTGAGTTTTTCAGCGCACTGAACGGCAGTCTCATTGGTGAATCGACGTGGTGAAAACGGCAATGACGCCATTTGCTGAGTCACTTTATTAATAATATGTGGGTGGCCATAACCTAATTGGTGAACATTATTACCGTGAAAGTCCATGTACTTCTTGCCCGTCGCATCTTGAATGTAGATTCCTTCAGCGGTTTCAAGCGTGTCTAGGCAAGGTGTTGACATGGCTTGATGAAGAAACACGTCAGAGTCACGCTTTAACATTGCTTGAGTCGCATCATCGTTTAGCGATTCGTTCCATTTTTCGCGTGCTGGCGTAGTGTTCACATCGCCTTCGCTTCGAAAGTGTGTGGCCTTTAGAATCGGCTCTTGATTGGTCGTCGTCATTATTTGATGTCCCAGTATATAGCGTTTTCTATAGCGCCAATGAGAGCTTCAATGTCTGACGGATACACTTCACCGATGTTACCGATTCGGAAGCAGTCGGCGTTTGAAACCTTGCCCGGGTAAATCACAAACCCTTGTTCTTTCAAACGGTCATAGAACTCCTTGAATTGGTAATCGCTATGAGTTGGAGAATAGAAAGAGGTGATGATCGGTGAATGAAGGTCATCATTTAACAGAGGTTCAAAACCTAGAGAGCGCATGCCAGCAACCAATGTGGTTTGATTGGTTTGGTAACGATTATGGCGAGCTTCAATGCCACCTTCCTGTTCCAGTTCAAGCAGGGCTTGGTAGAAAGCACGCACTGTGTGAGTTGGGGAAGTGAAGCGCCATTTACCGTGGTTGCTTTCCATGCAGTGCCATTGGTCAAACAGATCAAGGCTTAATGAGCGAGCTTGGCCTTTACACTTTTCCAATTCCGATTGCTTGGCAATAACAAAGCCGAACCCCGGTACACCTTGAATACACTTGTTTGCCGAGCTGATCATGTAATCGATACCTAAGTCAGCAATATCCATAGGAATACCGCCAAAACTCGACATAGCATCAAGAATGACGGTTTTGTTGTGCTGCTTTGCCAATTTGGCAATGTCTTCAATCGGGTTCAGCATGCCCGTTGTGGTTTCACAGTGCACAATTGCCACATGAGTAATATCTGAATCCATGGCCAATGCCGTTTCCATTTCGTTCAAGTCAGGCTGTGATGTTTCACCTGGGGAAACGACATGGCATGGAATGTTCAAATATTCTGCGATTTGAGCGATACGAGCACCATACGCACCGTTATCAACAACAAGAAGCTTACCGCTGTCAGAGATAGCACTACCAATCGTAGCTTCAACTGAAGCGGTGCCGCTACCTTGCATTAATACACTTGTGTATCCCGCTTGCTTAGTCGCCAAAGTCACTAGCTTGCTACGAATCACTTCAACAACGTCTTTGTTGTATTCATCATCCCAAGTACACCAATCTTTTAGCATCGCTTGGCGAACGGTTTCAGACGTAGATAGAGGACCCGGTGTCAGTAGTAAGTATTCGTTTCTCATGTTCAATTCTCGTGATGTTCATTTTGGACTATACCAGTATTTGCAGTTACTTTAACAACCAATTTGAAGGATCGTAAATAGCCCAAACATCATTTTCACAAAAGCTTCATATTAAGATTGGTCACTTGTGTTGAGAAATTTCCCGATCTTTAAACTGCCATTTTTTGTTCATTTAACCGTCACAAAAGTTGATTAGGTTAATATTCGAAATCTGGTACATACCAATACAAAGGTGTGTTCTAACAACCTAAATGAATTTATGGATATAGAAGCCTCTAGATGGAGCTTCTAGTTTTAACAACTTTAACTTTGGCAATTTTTAATTTTGGCAACTTCTCACTTTAGAGTTGGCCTGACTGGAGAAAATGATGAAAAACCGTTTTATGAAAGGATCACTTGCAGCATTAGTTACTCTATTAGCTGGTAATGCTTATGCAGCACAGGAAGTGACGGTTTACACCGCTTTTGAAACTGACATTTTAGCGAAATACAAAAACGCATTTGAAAGTGAAAACCCAGACATCAACATCAAATGGGTACGTGATTCAACTGGAATCATGACGGCAAAATTATTAGCTGAGAAAAACAATCCTCGTGCAGAAGTGGTATGGGGCCTTGCGGGTTCTTCAATGGCTCTACTTAAAGAGGAGGGTATTCTTAAGCCTTACACTCCTCAAGGTGTAGAAGCGCTGCGTTCAAACCTCAACGATCCGCAATCTACTCAAGCTTGGTATGGCAATGACGCCTTCTTCAATGCGGTTTGTTTCAACGAAGTAGTTGCTAAGCAATTGAACCTACCTGCACCTAAATCTTGGGATGACCTAACGAAGCCTATCTACAAAGGCCACATTGCAATGCCAAACCCAGCGTCTTCTGGTACGGGCTACATGCAGGTTTCGGCTTGGTTACAAAACATGGGTGAAGACCAAGGTTGGAACTACATGCAGAAGCTAGATCAAAACATTGCTCATTACACGCACTCTGGTTCTAAGCCATGTGTTCAAGCGGGCATGGGTGAAGTGGCTATCGGTATTTCTATGGCGAGCCGCGGCGCGAAGCTGAAGACTCAAGGCGCGCCACTTTCTGTGATTACACCGGAAGGTATCGGTTGGGAATCTGAAGCGGTAGGTCTTGTTAAGCCTTCAGGTGCAGCACAACGTGTTATCGATTGGTCTATCTCTAAAGCAGCGAATGAACTTTACATCGAAATGTATCCAGTTGTTGGCCACCAAGATGTCACAGGTAAAGCAGAAAACTTCCCGAACGTAGAGAAGAACATGGCAAAAATGGACTTCGCTAGTATGGGCAGCGAACGTGCAGATGTTCTGAAAACATGGTCTGAGAAGTTTGACGCTAAATCAGAGCCAAAATCCTAATCTGACGAACTATTCAGTTCATTAGAAGTTAGCAATCAGTAAAGGAAGGCTTCGGTCTTCCTTTTTTAGTTTACGCCTTTAGGTTTTAAGTAAGGTACAACAAATGACAAAACACTATTCATATTGGTTCAAACAAGCATTGGAACAAGAATTTGGCAGCATCGACGCAGGGCTAATATCGGCTAAGCGGCTCCAAAAAGACGTCAACTGTGATATCGCCATTGTTGGCGGTGGCTATACGGGTTTATGGACGGCGATTTTAATCAAACAACAGCAAACCGAAAAACATGTTGTCGTGATTGAAAAAGGTTTATGTGGTAGCGGTGCTTCTGGTGCGAACGGCGGTTGCATGCTGACGTGGTCGACTAAGTATCCGACGCTGAAAAAGCTCTACGGAAAAGAACAAGCGAAATGGTTGGTTAAGGAATCGGAAAAGGTTATATACGAGATCGAAGCCTTCTGTAACGAACACAAGATTGACGCGCATCTATATCGAAGCGGTACTTACTACACGGCGACCAATGAAGCGCAAAAGGGTGGAATGGAGCCTGTTGTTAATGAGCTGGTTAAGCAGGGCATCAATAGCTGGAAGAAGTGCGATAACTCTTTGGCTGAGAAAGCGGGGTCTGATCGCCACATTGAGGGTTACTACTCAGAAGCTGCGGGTAGTGTGCAGCCAGCGTTATTGGCGAGAGGTTTACGCCGCGTCGCTCTCGAACTGGGTGTCGAAATTTACGAAAATACAGAGATGACTTCTCTTGATTACGGCTCACCAGTTCGCGTCCAAACTAAGGGTGGGACGTTAACTTCCGATAAAGTGATCTTAGCGGTCAATGCATGGATGCTCGATCACTTTAAAGAGTTCAAACGCAGCATAGTGGTTGTTTCTTCAGATATGGTGGTGACCAAGCCTATTCCTGAAAAGCTCAAGCAGTTTGGTCCAGAGAAAGGGGCAGCGGTGGTGGATTCTCGAATCTTTGTTCACTACTACCGAGACACTGAAGATGGACGACTCATGTTAGGCAAAGGTGGCAACAAATTCTCGTTTGCCAATCAAGTCGAAAGCATGTTCAACCAAACCACTAACTACTTGCCGATTCTCAATCAATCCTTTCGAAAACTGTTCCCTAAATTGGAGCAAAGTGAATTCGATTACAACTGGTCTGGCGGCTCAGATCGTTCGGTCACAGGTTTGCCATTTTTCGGTAATCTAAAAGGCCAAAGTAATATTTATTATGGGCTTGGTTACTCAGGTAATGGTGTTGCTCAAACTCGCATGGGAGGCAAAATTTTGTCTTCAATGGTACTCGATATCGACAATGCTTGGACACGAAGCGGTTTAACTAAAGGCCCATTAGGACACTTCCCGCCAGAGCCATTCCGTTGGGTAGGTGCGATGATGGTTCGTGATGCGGTACGAAGAAAAGAGAACGCGGAAGATTCGGGTAGCACGCCATTGTGGCTAGATAAACAGTTATCCAAACTTGCAGGTGCGGCGGGCAAAGCCGACAAGGTTGAATCATAGATTAATCTAGCGTTTAAATTAGAAGTTTACATTTAGGCTCTCAGTGATTTATGGGCAAGTCATTGAGGGCTTTCAACATTGAACCAACTGTTAATGCTGAACAAATAGCAATCTTTAATGCTTATTATATCTGCAATATAACTGTCATTTAGCTTCTATAAATTTGTCACTTAACTGCAATGTTCTCAGTTTAAATTTGGTATATACCATATAGAGAGTGCTGTAGTATGAGCAACCAAACTTATTTGAATATTGAAAACGTTGTAAAGCAATTTGGCCAATTCACAGCGTTAAAAGACATTTCCCTATCGATAGATAAAGGCGAGTTCGTCTGCTTCCTTGGCCCATCTGGCTGTGGAAAAACCACCTTATTACGTGCGATTGCAGGTTTAGATTTACCTACTTCAGGTTCTATTGAGCAGAACGGTAAGGATACGACCTTCTTACCACCAGAAAAGCGCGACTTTGGCATTGTGTTCCAGTCTTACGCTTTGTTCCCGAACCTTACTGTGGAAGAAAACATTGCGATTGGCCTTAAAAACCAAGGCATGTCGACCAAAGAAGCTCTTGAGACGGTTGAGTCTTGGTTAGAGACCATCGGCTTACCGACGTCTGGTCAGAAATTCCCAAATCAATTGTCTGGTGGGCAGCAGCAGCGTGTGGCTTTGGCTCGTGCTTTGGCTTTGTCTCCAGGTTTGCTACTCCTTGATGAGCCGCTTTCTGCATTGGATGCAAAAGTAAGAACACACCTGCGCGACGAGATCTGTCAATTGCAGCGTAAATTGGGCATCACCACGATTATGGTGACGCACGATCAAGATGAAGCTTTGACCATGGCTGACCGCATTGTGGTAATGAATCACGGTATTATCGAGCAAGTGGGCGCTCCACAAGAGATCTACCAAAAACCCGTCAGTCGTTTCGTGGCTGAGTTTGTCGGCAGTATGAACTTTATTCAAGCTTCTGTAGCAGCTCAAGGCAAGATGCGTATTGCTGAGTCTATGTTGCCATTGCCTGGGTTAGACAACCTGACACCAAAGCAGGGTGATATGTTTGATATCGCGGTTCGTCCTGAGCAAATCCAGTTTGTTGATCGTTTTAGTGAATCCTTGCCAGTGAGAATCGTATCAAGCGAATTCTTAGGGGCGTTTTATCGCGTGGAGTGCGAGTTGCAACATGACTCAACGGCGAAAGAGATCATCGTGGATGTACCCGTCAAAGAGTTCAACCGATTGAAGCTGCGTCGCAGTGATATTCGTTACGTTGCATTCGATCAAGAAGGCCTGAGAGCTTACCCATCGAAAAGCTTGCAAGTGATGAAAGACGAGGCGGCGTAAACAATCATGGAATCGACTCAAATGATGCAATCTAAGCTGCTAATTCAACGACGAGTAACGCCTTTTCTTGCTCGGCTAAGTAAAGACAACGTAATCCTATTCGGGCTTCTGGCTTTTTTGTCAGTGGTCATGACGCTATTCATCCTGATGCCACTGTGGGCAATGTTGAAAAAGAGTGTTCAGAACGCAGACGGCGAATTTGTAGGTTTACAGAATTTCGCAACGTATTTTGCGTCTCAAAGCCTATGGCAGTCGGTAGGTAACACCTTCACGTTGGGCTTGTTGGTAACGACAGTGGTTGGCGTTTTAGCGTTTGGTTATGCCTATGCTTTGACTCGTTCATGCATGCCTTTTAAGGGACTATTTCAGGTATTAGGTTCTGCGCCGATCCTTGCTCCTTCATTACTTCCTGCAATCAGCTTGATCTTCCTATTTGGTAATCAAGGTATCGCCAAAGAAGTCTTGGGCGGCAACTCGGTATACGGCTTGATTGGTATCTCACTCGGCTTGATATTCTGGACTTTCCCACATGCCTTGATGATTCTAACCACTTCACTCAGAACTTCTGATGCTCGTCTTTATGAGGCTGCCCGTGCTCTAAATACTTCCTCGCTTAAAACCTTCTTCATGGTGACCTTACCTGCAGCCAAATATGGCTTGATCAGTACTCTGATCGTTGTGTTTACGTTGGTGGTGTGTGACTTTGGTGTACCAAAGGTCATTGGCGGTAGCTACAACGTTTTATCTACAGATATCTTTAAGCAGGTGGTTGGTCAGCAGAACTTTTCGATGGGTGCTGTAACCAGTATCTTGTTGCTATTGCCTGCGCTACTTGCGTTTACAGTGGATCGCTGGGTACAAAAGAAACAGAAGAGCTTGTTTGATACCCGTTCTGTCGCGTACCAACCAGAGCCAAATACCATGCGTGATGGATTGTGTTTCCTTTACTGCACGGTCATTTCGGCTGCTGTCGTTATCGTGTTGGGCATGGCGATATACGGTTCTATGGTCACCTTCTGGCCTTGGAACAAAGCGCTCACCCTGAATAACTACAACTTTGCTGAGATGAGTACCTATGGTTGGACACCGTTCTTCAACTCTCTGACGCTTGGTGCATGGACTGCCATTATCGGTACCGTATTGATTTTCTTAGGTGCGTATTGTATTGAGAAGGGCAGAGCATTTGGTCCCGTTCGTCAGGCGATGCAGATGCTCAGTGTTGTGCCGATGGCCGTTCCGGGTATGGTTCTGGGTTTGGGGTATATCTTCTACTTCAATGACTTGAGTAACCCACTTAACTTCCTGTATGGCACGATGGCGTTCTTGGTGATTAATACGGTGGTTCACTACTACACAGTAGGGCACATGACGGCGTTAACGGCATTGAAACAGCTACCTTCGGAAATTGAAGCCACGGCGGCCTCGGTTAACCTACCGCAATACAAGCTGTTTTTTAAGGTGACGGTGCCCGTTTGTTTGCCTGCGATTTTAGATATTGCGACATACCTGTTTATTAATGCACTTACCACGACATCTGCGGTAGTATTCTTGTATTCTACCGATACGATACCTGCGTCAGTTTCAGTGTTGAATATGGACGATGCGGGGCAAACCGGTGCAGCAGCAGCCATGGCGGTAATGATCATGATATCTGCAGCGAGTGCGAAGTTGATTCATATGCTAATCAACAAGTTTTTCGAGAAGCGCACCCAAGCTTGGCGCAAACGCTAGCGAACCATTTTATATTGCAGTTGGCCAAGGAGTGGCTGACGACAAGAACAAGAATGAAAGGAAATTAAGTGCAGTACGTAAAAATCAAAGATGTCATTGTAGAGCAGATAGAGTCGGGGATGTTAACGCCACGACAGAAGTTGCCTGCAGAACGTAAGCTGGCTGAATCGTTTGATACAACACGAGTTACCTTACGTGAAGCTTTGTCTTCGCTTGAAGCTGAAGGGCGTATTTACCGAGAAGATCGCCGCGGTTGGTTTATCTCACCAGCGCCGCTTCGTTACGATCCAACCCAAACACTGAACTTCACTAATATGGCTCTGGCGCAAAATCGTCAACCGAAAACTGAGTTAGTGGCAGCAAAAGGGATGTTGGCAACCAAGGAGGCGACTAAGCTTCTTGAGTTACAACCGTTCTCCGATGTTTATCGAGTCGATAGAGTTCGCTACCTTGAAGACAGACCGGTTGTGTATGTGACGAACTACATTCGACCAGAGTTGTTTCCTAACTTACTCGATTATGACCTGTCTAAATCACTGACCGACATCTACCGTGAGCACTTTGGCGTGGTGTATCAGAAGATTCGTTACCGTGTGAGTACAACGTCTTTGCTGGGTGAAACCGCGCAAGCATTGCGTGCGACTTCTGGCTCTCCTGCAATGGTGGTAGAGCGTGTTAACTACAATCAAAATGGCGATTTGATTGACTGTGATATTGAGTATTGGCGTCATGACGCGATCAGTATAGAGTCGATCGCACAGTTAGAACGCTAGTCATACGTTAGAACGCTGGCACACCTTAAATTCTCTGAGCTTGCTCAATTGAAACGATCAAAGGTCTCTTATCTGGAGGCCTTTTTTATCCCCTTTTTTAAGCGGTTGCTCTTATCAGTCAATAAGTTAGGAATTAAATGGAATTCTCTGCCATCATCATCGTGATTATCTCGGCTCTGCTGCATGCGGGTTGGAACGTTCTAGGTAAATCTAATCAAGGATCGGGTTCGTCTTTCTTCCTAGCCTCTGGCTTTGCCGCCGCAGCGATATTGACTCCCTATCTGGTTTGGTATGCCTACAGTGTTGGCCTGTCAAATATATCACTTCCATTCTGGCAGTTGGTTTTCTTGAGTGGGATCTGTCAAATCGTCTATTTGATTGGGTTAGGCGCTGCCTATAAACAAGCTGATATTGGTGTGATCTATCCGATGGCACGAGCACTTCCGGTGTTGATGGTGGGGTTAGGCACGGTGTTGATCGGCTATGAATTGTCGGCGAATCAGTGGATGGGTTTTGCACTGATCACATTAGGCTGTTTGTTCGTTCCACTGAAACAATTCTCTGAGCTGAGGTTCAAGGCCTACCTGAACCTCGGTGTGCTGTGGGCATTAATCGCCGCCATTGGTACCACTGGCTACTCCATTATAGATAAAGAAGCGCTCCTGTTATTGGAGCCGTTAAGCACGCCTACCATTACTAATAAACACACGGCGATTTTCTACCTAGGCATTCAATTTTGGGCGATCGTGATTCCGCTGAGTATTTGGTTGTTGGTGTCCAATCAAAGAATCGAATTTACCAACGCATGGATACTACGTAAGAAAGCCACGGTTGCAGGCATTATGATGGCATCGACTTATGGTTTAGTGTTATTTGCGATGACCATGACAGAGAACGTCAGCCTGGTTGTGGCACTTAGGCAAGTCAGTATCATCTTCGGCGTAGTGATGGGGATCTACTTTTTAAAGGAAAAGTGGCACATGACTCGCGGTGTAGGCGTCGTTTTTATTATTGCTGGTTTAGTTATCTCACTGACTTAAAGAGAAATTAATTTACACCTCCAACCTATAATGTGACTTTTTAGGCACATTATCCTTATTGATAGCAAACGTTTTACTAATGTTAAAGATGTGATCCTTCTCATAGACAAGGCAGTAAAGTTACCGGTAACACCCACCCCAACGTTACCGGTAACATATAACAACAAACCGGACTCTGTGAAACTCATAAGGATACCCAAATGAAAGCTCTGACTAAAACGCTGATTGCTGCTTCCCTCACTGGCCTATTTGCTACTTCAGCAATGGCTGCAGACTTTAAACTTAAGATTCAATCTTCAGATCCATCTGGTGATTTGAACTTCAAGGTTCAGCAGAAGTGGGCTGAGCGTGTAGAGACGATGTCTAACGGACGTATCGACATCGACCTTCTGCCTGTAGGTGCTGTGGTTAAACACACTGAAACGCTAGGCGCGATCAAGATGGGCATCCTTGATGGTCATATCACAGCAACAGGTTACTTCTCTGGTAAAGATCCAGCATTTGGTCTTATCGGTAACATGGTTGGTGCATGGTCAGACACAACACAACTGCTTCAGTACATGAACTACGGTGGCGGTAACGAGCTAATGACTGAGCTTTACAAGCCTTACGGTGTTCAGTTCGTTGGTGCTTCAACAACAGGTGTTGAGTCTTTCATTTCTAAAAAGCCAATTGACGGTGTCGCGGATCTTAAAGGTCTTAAATTACGTGCACCTGAAGGTCTAGTACAACAAGTGTTCGCAGCAGCGGGTGCGACTCCAGTAAACCTTCCGGGCTCTGAAGTATTTACCGGTCTAAGCAAGGGCGTAATTGATGCTGCGGACTACACAGTATTCTCGACAAACCAAAAAGCGGGCATGAACGACATTGCGACACACCCAGTTCAACCGGGTTTCCACTCGTTGCCACTTATCGATATCTCTGTTTCTCAGAAGAAATGGGACAAGATGCCTGCTGACCTACAAACAATCTTACAAACATCTGTGCGTGACTTTTCTTACGACATGACGACTCAGCTAAAAATGGCTGACCAAGCAGCAGTTAAAGAAGCGCAAGCGAACCCAGAAATCACTATTCATGACTGGTCTCAAGAAGAGCGTAAGAAGTTCCGTGAGATCGCAAAAGGTCAATGGAAAGTATTTGCAGAGCGCTCTGATAACGCACAGAAAGTTTACACCTCAGTTACCGTGTTCCTAGAAGAAAACGGCTTACTGTAATTCAAACTTAGCTTACTGATGGGGGAGGGCATTGCTCTCCCGTTTTCTCCCAGGAAATTTGGCCATGACAGACAAAATCCCTCACGCACCAGCTGAAAACGATGAAAAGCCAAGAAACGGGCTTGATCGTCTTATCATAAAATTCAGCAACTTAGTTAGCTGGTTGTTTATCTTCACTGTATTGATTTCATTTTACGAAGTTGTGATGCGCTATGCATTTGACGCCCCAACCACTTGGGTTCACGAGACGGCTTCATTTATCGGTGGTTCATTATTCATTATCGGCGGCATCTACGCTTTCGCGGCTGATAAACATGTACGTGTTGTTCTTATCTACGATTCAGTGTCTAACCAAACACGTAAGTATCTTAATCTTGTTCACCACATTGTTGGTTTAGCCTTTGCGGGCATGCTTGCTTACGCGGCTTACTTCACTGCAGAAGAAGCGTGGTTTGCACCTTGGGGTGAATTTCGTCTTGAGACATCAGGCTCAGTGTTAAACGCGCCTTATCCAGCGCTGCTTAAAGGTCTAATCTTTGTCGTTTTGTGTGTTCTTGTTGTCCAGTTTGTATTGCACCTAATCCAAGAGTTGATGGGTCTAAGGAAGAATGACGATGTTTGATTTATCTTCTATTGGTATCGCATGGGGCAGTTTGCTCATGCTGGTTATGATGATTGGCTTGTTACTCACTGGTATGCAGCTGGCCTTCGTAACAGGCTTCGTGGCGATCTTCTTCACCTTGTGTTGGTTCGGCCCTGATGCCTTGCCTTTGATTGCGAGCCGAACTTACAGCTTTGCTTCTGGTTATGTATTCCTCGCCGTCCCAATGTTCGTATTGATGGCAGCGCTCTTAGACCGTTCAGGTATCGCACGAGACCTGTTTGATGCCATGAAATCGGTTGGCCGTAAGGTTCGCGGCGGTGTTGCGGTACAAACTTTATTGGTAGCCGTGTTATTGGCGTCAATGTCAGGTGTTATCGGTGGTGAAACCGTACTACTTGGTATTCTTGCTCTGCCTCAAATGCTTCGCTTGGGTTATGACCGTAAGCTTGCTATTGGTACAACCTGTGCGGGTGGCGCGCTAGGCACCATGCTTCCGCCAAGTATCGTACTGATCATCTATGGCATGACAGCCAGTGTATCAATTGGCGATTTGTTTAAAGCGTCTTTCTTACCGGCCTTTATCCTCGCGGGTTGTTACATCGGCTACGTATTGATTCGTTGTAAGCTAAACCCTTCTCTTGCGCCGATTCCGAGTGATGATGAGACAGAAGAAGACATCGCTAATCAACCTAGCTACTTCAAGGCTCTGTTCTTCCCGCTGCTTTCAGTAGCAACCGTTCTAGGCAGTATCTACACAGGTATCGCTTCAGTAACCGAAGCTTCTGCTTTGGGTGTGGTTGGTATTATGATCAGTGCACTAATCCGTGGTGAGCTGAACTACAACATGCTGAAAGAGAGTGCCATGGCAACAATGCGTACTTGCGGCATGATCATGTGGATTGGTATCGGTGCAAGTGCTCTGGTTGGTATCTACAACCTGATGGGCGGTATTGATTTTGTTGAAGAAACCATCCTTGCGCTAAGTGGCGGCAACGCGACAGTAACGTTGTTAATCATGATGGCTATCTTGCTGGTACTCGGCATGTTCCTTGACTGGGTCGGTGTAGCACTTTTGACAATGCCAATCTTCGTTCCAATCATTACTGGTCTCGGCTTCGACCCAGTTTGGTTTGGTGTTGTGTTCTGTCTAAACATGCAGGTGTCTTTCTTGTCACCGCCATTTGGCCCTGCGGCGTTCTATCTGAAATCGGTAGCGCCAAAAGACATCAGCTTGGGTGAGATATTCACGTCACTACTGCCGTTCATTGCACTTCAAGTGTTGGTTTTAGGCTTGGTTATCGTCTTCCCACAACTCGCGCTTTGGTGGCAATAACAACAAAGGTTCCTGACCAGACTTAGCGTCAGGAACCGAACCGCAACAACACAAGTTTAACTATTAGATTCGATTGTCAGCCCCAGTTTTGGTTGGGGCTTAGGGAAGGCTTGCCTTATGAAAAGCAAAAAAATACTCGTGATGGGCGTATCTGGATGCGGAAAAAGCCTGATTGGTAGCCGTATCGCAGAAGCATTAACGCTCCAGTTTTTTGATGGAGATGACTTCCATCCGCAAAGCAATGTAGAAAAGATGCGCCAAGGTATTCCACTGACAGACGAAGATCGTCAAGGATGGCTGGAAACACTGAATAAGCAATATATCGAACAACCAAGCGCTGTGATCGCTTGCTCGGCATTAAAGCCGCAATACCGCGATATTCTGCGCAACAACAATGAAGATTTGGTGATTGTGTATCTACAGGGCAGTTTCGATACGATTTGGAATCGTCATAAAGCTCGTGAAAATCATTATTTTAATGGTCAAGAGATGTTGAAAAGCCAGTTTGAAACCTTGGTTGAACCGGAGCTAGATGAAGCGTTATTTGTCGATATCTCGCAAGATGTTGAGCAAGTCGTAGAAAGTGCACTTAAACAAATTAAGCAGATAGGCTAAACCATGACTCAGATAAAAAATGACATCGCGATGATTGGTTTGGGTGTGATGGGCAAAAGCTTGGCGCTCAACCTACTCGACAATGGATTCAACGTCGCGGGTTTTGATTTAAACGCTGACAACGTCGATCGCGCAAATTCAGAAGCGAAACAGCTTAATGAATCCTTTGAAGGTAAAGGTCAATTCACTAAAGGCACTAGCCTTGAACATATGCTCCAGGGCTTAGCAAAACCGCGTGTTATTGCGTTATCAGTTCCTGCAGGAAAACCTGTCGATATCGTCGTAAATAATCTGCTTGATGCAGGTTTGGAGAGTGACGACATTGTTATCGACACAGGTAACAGTTTATGGACAGATACCGAGACTCGTGAGTTGAACTATAAGGGCAAGCTACGTTTCTTCAGTACCGCGGTTTCTGGTGGTGAAGAGGGGGCTCGTGTTGGCCCTGCGCTAATGGCGAGTGGTGACCAGTCTGCTTGGCAATATGTAAAACCAATGTGGGAAGCGATTGCTGCTAAAGTGGATGTAAACGGTTTACCTGTTGCTCAATTTGAAGCGGGTGAGGCGTGCGCGGCGTATGTTGGCCCTTCTGGCACCGGTCATTACGTTAAGATGGTGCACAACGGCATTGAATACGCCGATATGCAGCTCATCTGCGAAGTGTATCATTTCATGCGTGATGTTCTGGACATGCCAGCTCAAGAGATTGGCCAAGTTTTCGAACAGTGGAATAACGGTGTTCTAAACAGTTACCTGATGGAAATCAGCGCCGATATTCTTCAGCAAGACGATATTGTTACTGGGAAGCCTTTTGTTGATGTTGTGCTGGATAAGGCTGGGCAGAAAGGCACTGGATTGTGGACTGCGGTGAATAGTCTACAAGAGGGTTGTCCAACGCCAACCATTGCACAGGCGGTCTATGCTCGTGCAATGAGCGGTCAAAAATCACAACGTATTCAAGGGAGTCAGCTTCTAAAAGGCAATATTGCGGATGCCAGCCAGTTGGACAAAGCGGAGGTAGTCTCTGAGCTTCATGACGCTCTCTACTGCGCCAAGCTATCTGTTTATGCTCAAGGCTTTGACTTGTTGAAAACAGCGTCAGACAAAGAAGGCTGGAACCTAGACTTCACTCAAATAGCTAAGATCTGGCGAGCGGGTTGTATTATCCGTGCTGCTTTCTTGCAAAGTATCACGTCGGCTTACCAACAAAATAGTGAGTTGACGAACTTGTTGTTTGACGAGATTTTCATCAAACAAGTGGAAGAGCGTGAGTTGGCTTGGCGTATTGCTGTGGCTAATTCGGCCTTATATGGTGTGCCGATGCCGGGGATCAGTTCAGCATTAAGTTACTTTGATTCGTTGCGCTGTGAAGTATTGCCAGCGAACTTACTGCAAGCGCAACGGGATTACTTTGGTTCCCACACTTATTCGCGAGTCGATAGAGATGAGGCTGAAAAGTTTCACGTGACTTGGAGTCAGTCTCCAAGAACGGAAGTTAACGCTTAAACAATGTATAACGCCCTCGCTATGAGGGCGTTTGTAATTGTGATGCTATATCAACCTTTTAGTAAATTAGGCTTCAAATTCCAAGTCAGTTGGATACACTGTTACCAGTAACATAACTCAAAAATAACAATTATTAATGATGTCGAATAAGAAAAAACGTCCAACATTACAAGATGTTGCCAACTTAGTTGGTGTCACCAAGATGACCGTGAGTCGCTGTCTGAGAGATTCTTCTCAAGTCTCAGAAGTGCTACGAGACAAGATCAATGCCGCAGTCGATGAACTGGGCTATATCCCTAACCGTGCACCAGACATTCTTTCCAATGCAAAGAGTAATGCAATAGGTGTGTTGGTTCCCTCGCTAACTAACCAAGTTTTTGCTGAAGTTATTCGTGGTATCGAGCAAGTCACCGCACCAGCAGGCTATCAAACCATGATTGCCCACTATGGCTATAGCGCAGAACTGGAAGAACAGAGTATTGCTTCGCTGCTCTCATACAATGTGGATGCGATTATTCTGTCTGAAAATGTGCACACCGATAGAGCGCGTAAGATGCTACAGACCGCATCGATTCCTGTGATTGAGATTATGGACTCGGTATCGCCAAGAATTGAACAAGCTGTTGGCTTTGATAACTTCGAAGCGGCTGGGGCTATGACTAAAACCATGCTCGAACGAGGGCGTACCAATATTGCTTATTTAGCAGCACGTATGGACGAGCGAACTCGCTTAAAAATGGCGGGCTACGAACATGCGATGCAAGAAGCCGACAAATCGCCTGTGACACTGCAAACGGAAGACGCTTCCTCGTTTACTCTTGGTGCAAAACTGATTGGCGAGTTACTAGAGAAGCACCCACAAGTGAATGGCATTTTCTGTACTAACGATGACTTAGCGATTGGTGCTTTCTACGAATGTGTGAGACGCGGTATTCAAGTACCAGAGCAGATGGCGATTGCCGGTTTCCACGGACACGACATCACAGTGGCGATGACACCTCGTTTAGCGACTGTAGTAACACCGAGGGAGCAGATCGGTAAAGTTGCGGCAGAACAAGTTGTGGCGCGTTTAAAAGGTAATAAAGAGTGGATTGCGAAGTTGGATCTTGGCTATGAGATTGAAGTAGGCGAGAGTATTTAATTTTTAGTCCGGTTTTGCTCTTTATCGGATTCAAACTAAAACGCCCTTAACGATATGATGTGTTAAGGGCGTTTTCAATTTGTTTTTGTGCTTTTAGCTTAAGTGCTTTTGTAGCAATGATCTTTAGTTCGCTAAAGCTTGAGCATCTTGTTGTTTCAGCACTTTATGGCCATCTTCAGTTACGCCACGTTTCCAGTAACTGCTGATGTAGATGTTCTCTTTTGCGACTTCTTTTTCGTTGCGGAAGTATTGTCTTAGCTCGCGCATGCTTTCAAATTCACATGCTGTCCATACTGAAACCTGACCGTCTAACCATTCTATGCTGCGAACGGTTTGTGATAGTGTTTCTTCAGTTTCATCTTCAATCAACCAAGTGATTTTGATGCCTTTAGGCGCTTCAAGAGTTTGCTTGTCTGCTGCTGAGTTGATTTGAACCACAGCGTGACCTTTCGCGTGCTCTGGAAGTGATTTTACTTTTGCGGAAAGCGCAGGGAGTGAAGTCATGTCTGCGACTAAGAAGAACCAATCCGACTCAAGATTTAGCCCTTGGATTAAACCCGGACCAGCCACGGAAATAGTATCACCCACTTGTGCGTTCATTGCCCATCTTGCAGCAAAACCACATTGCAAATCTGTAGTGATGTGGCGAACGAAATCGACTTCGATAAATTGCTCTACTGGGTTGTACTGACGAATAGTGTAAGTGCGCATGGTAGGACGCTCACCTTCATTCAATTGGCTCAAATCTGTGGTGCCGAGTGGCGAAAATAAAAGCTTGATGTAGCCGCCGGCACATTCTGTCGGGTATTTACTTAATCCCTCACCGCTAAGCGTTATACGCTGCATGTTTGGAGTAATGGTTAAGGTTTGAGTAACGGTTAATGTGATAGGGCTAGGCTTGCTCATATAAGGCTCTCTTGGATTTTGATTTCGACATCATAATCCTGAACCAGAAAACTCTCAATACTAATAATTATCATTTACTATAATTTACATAAATGCAATCTAACCAGAACTCCTCGATCTGTGTGGGTCAAACTCATTGACAAAAAAAGCCCTTTAGAAAACTAAAGGGCTTGATGTGTTAGAGCGGTTGAACGTGAGAGTAATCAGCTGTTAGCTTGCTCTAGTTCAATTGTTTCATCAGCGGCTTTCGCAGCTTCTAGCATCTTACGAATAATGAACGATGCTGCCATTGCGATACCTACCATCACGACTGCAAGAACAGTCAGCATTTGGAAGTAATCACCGTAAACCGTTTGCACGATCTCTTGTGTGATCTCTTGGCCTTTCTCTAGTGCAATAGACGTTGAGAATACGGCACCAACAATGCCCGATAGTGCGATAGCAACAGAGAACAAGCTTACTGAGAAGTTCTCGATGTGTTTAGGTGCAACTGACAGGATGAAGGCTACAACCATAGAGCCAACAATTACTTCACCAAATGCTAGGAAGAAGTGAATCGCTAGGAATACTTCAGGGCGAATCAGAACGTCATCACCAACTGTGGTCACTGCCATTGTTAGGATACCGAAAGCGATAGCCGTTAGAATGAATGAGAAACCGACTTTCGTTGCCGTAGAGAAGTTAATGTTTTTCTTTTCTAGGTTAGAGAAGATACCCGCGATGATAGGGCCCGCAACCATACACCATAGTGGGTTCATCGCCATTGACGCTTCTGGTGCAACAGGAATGAAGCCAAATAGGTCACCACGCATGGTGTTGATTGCTACCATAGTCATCGACGTCATCATCTGGCCGTAGTACACGAAGAAACAGGTCGTCAGGAATGTGATTATTAAGATTGTGCCCATTTTCAGCATGTCTGACTTCTTCGATTTCATCATCAAAGAGACAAAGTAGATGATCGCTGCACCGCCAATTGCATATACGATGTTTTGGCCAATATCCATGTTAGAGAACATGAAAAATACCAAGCCAATCATAGCTGCAGAAAGGCCAAGGAAGGCTGCCCAGTTTTTAGTGCTTACTGGTTGTTGATCGATTTCAGCACTTGCTTCAACAAGGCCCTTGCGAACAAAGATCATCATTAGAAGCGCAGCGCCTGCTAGAACAGCAGAAAGAAGGAAACCACCGTGGAAACCAACAACAAGCACTAGCATTGGGAACAGGTATTGACCTAGTAGAGCGCCAATGTTGTTTACTGAGTAGTTGATTGGGTAGCAGTTCTCAAAATCTTCTTGAGTTTTGAACGTGCGTTTGTAAAGACTTGGGTAAGAAGGAGACATCAAACCACGTGCATAACTTGCTAACGCAATACCACATAATGCCATCGGAACATTGGTTGCTGCTGCACCAAGTACCAGTAGAACGTAACCACTTGCGAACCCTAGGAAGGCAATGGTTAAAGATCGGTAAGCGCCTAAAAACTTGTCGGCGATAAAGCCACCTGCGATAGCAAATAGCGGTCCGATTGCAGAGAAAGCACCAACAACCATCATGGTGTCGGCTTCATTGTAGTTCAGATCTTCAAGGAAGAAACGAGTCAAGATCACCATGACGCCATAGAACGAAAGTCCAAACATCATCTGGCAGAACATCATTGATTTGTTTAATCTATTCCACATTATTTTATTCTCACATTTGTATTAATATGTAGTGTAATTACCCGATTATAATACCATTACTAGTAATACATAAACTGAAACATCTGTCTCAAACAGGACTTTGCTCGATATATCTTTTCTTATGAGTGCATTCATATTTCTTATGAATGAAATTTGCAATGTTAGATTTTGCTAGTGGATGCATAGCGGTGTGAAATGCAGCCATCATCACTTGCGGCTAAGTAATGAACTAATAAAGGGAAAATTAGAGGTGGTCATTCTGTAAAATTTTTGAGTGAGTATCACTTTCAATTGGCTGCTGGGATTTAGCCAATAAAAAAGCCAGCTTGGTGGCTTTTTTATTGAGATATTGAAAACTAAGTTTACACGAATGCCGTCTCTATAGAGGCTTTCTCCACTCGTGTTCCTGTCTGTTACTCACACGGGGGTGCCATGTGAATCACGGCCAGGCCGCCTAGAGAAGTTTCACGGTACTTCTTGTTCATGTCTTTACCTGTTTGGTACATGGTCTCGATAACCTTGTCTAACGAGATAAGACACTTGCTGGTACGTTTCAATGCCATGCGCGATGCATTAATTGCTTTCATTGCACCCATTGCGTTACGTTCGATACATGGCACCTGAACAAGCCCGCCGATCGGATCGCATGTCATGCCCAGTGAGTGTTCCATCGCGATCTCAGCGGCAATACAGATTTGCTCGTTGCTACCACCACGCAGGGCAGTTAGGCCAGCAGCAGCCATTGATGAAGATACGCCAACTTCACCCTGACAACCTACTTCTGCACCAGAAATCGAAGCGTTGGTTTTGTATAAGATGCCGATAGCACCAGAGACTGCCAAGAAGTCCTTAAGCTGCTTAGTGTCTAGCTCTTTGATGAAACGATGGTAGTACATCAAAACTGCAGGAATAACGCCAGCAGCACCGTTGGTCGGTGATGTGACAACCTGACCGCCCGCTGCGTTTTCTTCACTCACGGCAAAGGCAAACAGGTTAATCCAATCCATGATTTCCATTGGATCGTTTTCAATTGAGGCATTTGCTTCAAGCTTTTTCAAAAGAGCAGGTGCTCGACGCGTGACTTCTAGACCGCCATCAAGAATGCCTTCGGTGTCAAAACCACGCTGCATGCACAATGACATCACCTTCCAAATTTGGTCGGCTTTCTGGTCAATCACATCCATATCTTGGAATGAAACTTCATTGCGCAGGATTAAGCCACCAAGGCTAAGTCCTTGTTGTTCTGAGAGTTCAAGCAACTGGTCAGCAGAAGAGAAAGGAAACTCAACTTGTGTTTCTGCTTCCTGTTTGCCGTTTTGTAGCTCATCAGCGGTTGCGATAAAGCCACCACCAATCGAGTAGTAGGTTTCCATATCCAGAAGGTTACCGCTTGCGTCAAACGCAGAGATAGTCATGCCATTTTCATGCAGCGGAAGGTTGGTTTTGTGGAAGAGCAGGTCGCTTTCTACATCGAAATGAATTTCATGGTTACCGCTCACCAGTAGAGATTTGTCTTCAATCGCCTTACGCATTGCTTGGTTAGCACTGGTAATTTTAATGGTGTCGGGGCGGTTACCTAGCAAACCTAACAAGGTCGCTCTGTCTGTATGGTGACCAATACCCGTTAATGATAACGAGCCGTATAAGTCGATTTGAATACGCTTCACTTGCTTAAGCTGAGCATCAATTTTTTGGGTAAAGTTAAACCCAGCGATCATTGGTCCATTTGTGTGGGAGCTGGACGGCCCAACCCCAATTTTGTAGATATCAAAAATAGACAGCATAGTAACTTCCTGTGAAGACGGTTCGATGAACGAACTCTGTGTAAAATTTGTATTTAGTTAGTTTCACTTCTTTGAGTGAACCTGTTCTTTGGGTGAAACAGTTATGTGATTGAGCGTATTCATTGATTGAAAGGGCTCTTTTATCGACCAGTGCTAATAAGCATAGAGCGATGAAATACAAGAGCGTGCTATGTTTGCTGTAAAGCGACACGTCTATTCTTGTATTACCTAAGATGTCGCTATCAATCGTGAGCATTATTGCGAGCAACTTATAAGAATTTCAAAATACTTTTGTTCACAAGTATTGTATACATAATTCACTCCATCTAATCCCCAAAACGAGACTTGAACATAAAATGAGCATTAATAACCTCCTTATTGTGCTGGGTAAACGGCTTAATGAGAATGAATTGACTGAGGAAGGAATCAGTCGAGTTGATGCTTTGGTGAAGTATCTGGCGGAGTCCTTGAACGCAGAGCGTCGCTCGTCTACAGCGGTCGCTTTTTGTGGTGGGGTAACCAAAGGGCAGAGTGTTTCGGAAGCCGATGCGATGCACCGATACTTTCGAGAGTTGGAAAGCCTCCGCGAAGTCCCGTTTACTCTGGGAGCGATTTTATTAGAGCAGCATTCAACCAATACTGTAGAAAACATCCAAAATTTAGCTGCTGAGATGATAGAGAGTGGTCTGTTTACTCGTGGGCAAGGTGTAAAGATAACGTTTGTGTCGAATGACTATCACTTGCAACGAATCTTTGAGATTCAAACGCTAATGGACGAGCAAGGTTTGCTCAAAGTTCTCGTTGAAAAGTGTTCGGCGCTTGGCGTAGAACTGCAGATAGATCGCAAGTTGGAGGCTCATGTTGCAGTGCCATACCCACATCAAAGTGCTCAAGGGCAATTGTTTCTGTTAATGGATGTACTGACGACCTATCGAGTTTATCTTGAAGGTGTTTGTGCGGGCGTATTTAAGCGAGATTTGGAGTTGGTGAGGCGGGAGCCAGAAAGACTGTCTTTGGAAGCACTGATAGCCGTAAAGGAACTCGTTGGGTGTTCATCTCACTTTGACATTGTGGCCGGTTTACTCCCCGTATTGGGGCGCTGTATCCAGCAGACTTCAGTGGATGCCGACATAAAAAAAGTCAGGGAATACCTAGCTCTACTAGATACTAACCTGACTTTATTGAATCGTTATTTAGATCCAGAATCCGATCACACACATCGCTGGTGGCGATAGGTGATCATTTCTTTCTCGTGATGCCAATAACGGTCTTTAAACTAGCAAAGGCAATCAGACAGTAAGCTAGAAGCTCAGTGCCTTCTTCAGCGATATTTTTAACCGCTCGAACGTAATCATCGCCCATAACATTGTGCCAGAAGCTGCCCATGCCAAATAGGCGCGAGAACACCAACAAAAGCATCACGCCAGTCACTAGCAAATTCATGTGTGGGGAAGCAAGAATAAGCGCAAGTTGATCAATGGTTCGTTTACCATTTTTAATCGCATAGAAGATTGCGCTACCAGCAACCAATAGGGCAGGAACAACCCAAGCGCCATGTACAATCTTGTCGAACCAAAAGTCCATTTCACGAATAAACATCACACCGAAAAATGCACTGATGAGCATAGCTGCATGCTTAACTTCGCGCTTCTCTCTTGCTAGATAAGCAAAGGACCCAGACGAGATAATAAGCAGTAACTGCTGCAGCATCTCGGTCACCGAGATCTCACCAACATTGCCATTCAACAATACGAAATCAATTCGAAGCGCAAGGTTTGCGACAATACCAATCGCTAAAACAATGAGAGCGGTTTGGCAGCGTTTGTAGATCACTTGAGATGTCGACTGAGAAAGGGTGAACTCTGGCAGTTCAAATGACATTTGAGTTTGTTCTTTCGTTTTTGATTGGCTTTTCATAATAATTCTATGTGTAAAATTTTGTAACAGGCGGGCATTCTATCGGTGTAGGTTAGGCTAATGTCAGAGCTGTGTCAGAAATAAAACAGTGTTCAATTGGTGTGTGTGTACGGTAAACCGCTGCCTTATGGCAGACAGTCTACGTAACATAATTGAGTTTTTAGGGGGAGGGTTTTACAGCTTTGAGATTGGAAACTTGTAATAGAAGTGATTACTTTTCAGTTTCTTGCTCATGGTTATTGCGGTAGTACTCCCACTGTTCAATGCGCTCGCCGTCATCGAATACACAGTAAGTTGTACGCTGATTGTTTTCAGTAACCGTATCTAATTCACCGTCCTGTTGAACACAATAAACAGCTGCTGGGTTAGCGACTGAAACACGTTGGCCTTCGCTATATTCTGCATAGTCGTTTGCACAACCGCCTAATACAACGGCACATACAGCCATCAAACCAATTTTCTTCATGCTTATCTCCTACGTCATAACTCTATAATTGAATGCGTTAAGTTCTACAGAACCCAATGAGAAGCTCTATGAAATGAGTATATTTTAGATTTCAGAAAAGGTTGTCCTAATTTGGTCAAGATATTGAAATAGGTTGATATTTCGCCATGTTTAGCTGCTTTTTGAGGGCTAGATCAAGCTAAGCTAGCCGGGCGAGAGAAGGGCATGAATTGTTGAGTGAAGGCTTTTCAGAGGTTATGTGATGTTTTCTTGCTTTATCGGCTATGAGGTACAAAGTTAGAAGGCGTGTTGATGTGAACCGCTATGAACCTCGAATCTATGAATGATTATGATATGATGCCGCCAAATTCAGTTGAGCAGTTAGAGCCATGAGACACCTAAAAACCACCATTCACCCAGATATCGATCACCTAGATAACAAAACAGTTTATAAGCGTAATGCCGCCAGAGCGATTGTCTTAGATGGTGAAGATATTCTGATGCTGTATACCGAGCGTTACCACGACTACACCATCCCTGGTGGTGGTTTAGATGAAGGCGAAGATGTGATTGCGGGCATGGTCCGAGAGCTTGAAGAAGAGACGGGTGCAAAGAACATTCATGGTATTAAGCCGTTTGGCATTTTTGAAGAGTTTCGCCCTTGGTACAAAGATGATGCAGATATCATGCATATGATTTCCTACTGCTATTCCTGCAAGATCGATCGTGAACTTGGTGAGACGGCTTACGAAGATTACGAAGTTAAAAACGGAATGAAGCCTGTGTGGATGAACATCCATGAAGCGATTGCTCATAATGAAAAGACGATGGCCGAAAGTCCTAAAAAGGGTATGAGCATTGAGCGCGAGACGTTTTTGTTGCATTTGATCGCAAAAGAAATGCTTTAATCTCACCCAAGCTTATATTGCAGTAATAGCACAGCAGTAATTGTTCAGCTGTAACTGCACTGCAGCCGACATTGATCTTTGAACTGTTTAATTTCACCCCGCATTTAAGCAGTTCATCGTTAGCGCTTGCAGCCCCCCCCCCCAACTTTGCTTACAGCCAATAGTCATTATTTCTCCAGTTTCATGCAGCTTCCTGCTGTTTGAACGACATCTTTATTCGCTTGGAATCTACTTCTCTCACTCCTATCTATGACAAGCTGTCAAATTGAGTTACTTCATTCATCAAATTGATTCCTATTTTGAAGATAGTGTTTATTGGGTCTAGAACCTAAGGAGAATGTAGGTAAATAAACTAATACTTTCATGGTGTTAGATTTGTTTTCTAAGTTTAAAAAAACTTGGCTTCACTCTTGCTTAACCTACTTATGCAACTCGTTTTGTCGGCATTAAAAGAAAAAGTGTACATCCTTTGTCTCGCAGCATCAGATTTTAGGGAGACGTTTATTTAGCTTTGCCGTTCAGAGTTTACGTACTTTTCAAGGAAATCGCCTAAGCGAAGAAGAAGTCGAGGTTAACTATGAAATACAAGCAAATTATCTATCTCATTGGCGCAATAGTCAGTGTCCCAGTCCAGGCAAGCGTGGTGGACTTGGACTTCTCAAATCACATAGAGTCAACAAACGGGAGTAGCAGTTGGGCGGGGCCAACCTACGATGGCGCCTCTATGCATTTTCTAAATGTCGGTACACACGATGGAAAAACCATAGATGCTAAGGTATCCAGTAGCGTATTTGGTGATGCGACATTTTTGTTTCATGCACCCAATTACAAAGTAGGCGCAACACAACCGTCAGGTGATATTGGTTTTCTCTACCAAACTAATTCTGCTGGTTCTGCGGGGCTGATTTATACGTTCGAATTTTTTGATGGTACTGACGGTCTTTCAGGTACGTTCTCTGTTCCTTACACCATTCCTGAATTTGAAATGATTGGCTATGACATTGATGGTGAGCCCGTTCAGTCAGAGCAAGTTCGAGTATTTAAAAGTGAAGGTTTTTACAGTTACCAGCTAGGTAGTGCGAGTGCCAGTTTGACTGCTGAAGAGAGTGCTGATGGCAATTCAGTTCTCTTCACCGGACCAGGCACCAATTATTCTGAAACTGATACGTCAGGTGCGGTTAAGTTTACCTACAAAAATACCTCTATTGTTACCCTTCAGTTTGAAACTGTTACAACGAGTGGCAGTGGCTTCCCTAACCCAATCTTTTCAGCGTTTGATGGTAACTGGGATTTAAGTGGTTTTACGAATCCGATAGAGAGTTCCGACGAGTCTGATTTTGGTGATGCGCCGGACACTTATGCAACGTTACAAGCAAGCAATGGTGCTGAACATGCTGTCTCTTCAACGCTTTATCTAGGGGCCAGTATCGATACAGACTCTGACGGACAACCGGGCGCCTTATCAAACGGTGATGACTTGGATGTTGACGGGAATGATGACGACGGTATTACGCTACTTACTAACTTAGAAATTGGGTTGGATAGTCTCATCAACGTTAACGTTGTGGGTAATGGTTACCTACAAGCTTGGGCTGACTGGGACTTGAGTGGTACTTTCGATGATGATGAACAAATCTTGAAAAACCATTCGGTTGTTGAAGGGGGCCAAGTGGTTCCAATTCGAGTGGCTGATGATGCGAGTGTGGGGACTGTACAAACACGTTTCCGTCTAGCGAGCAGCCCTAACATCCCAAGTGATGGTTACGTTGGTGACGGGGAAGTCGAGGATTACGTGTTCAACGTGACTGATCCGGGAACCACAATTCAACACTCTAACTACTACACTGCAGCGTTCGAAGATAACTGGCCTGAAGTTGGTGACTTCGATTTAAATGATGTTGTTGTTTATTACCGAACCACCATTCTAAGTAAAGATGATGCTGTGTTACGTATGGATATTAGCGGTAGCATCATGGCCTACGGCGCCTCTTACGGTAACGGCTTAGGTTGGAAATTGAGTGGCTTTGATGAGTCGGATGTCGACTTGCAGACCGCCAGAGTGCAGAAAAACGGCGCAACTCGTGTGAATATCTCACCGTTTACGGGCGAAGACAAATCGGTTGCATCACCAGGAGGTGACCTTGTTGTTGTAGCTTCGTTGAACTTAAAAAATGATATCCCTATTAACGATGAGTGTATGTTCCACCGTACCAACCCATCTTGTAATCCGTCTCTTGAGTCAGATCAAATGACGTTTAGCATCTCACTACCGTTTAACGACGACGATCAACCAACGGTGAGTTCACTTCTGCCATTAAGTGGTTTCGACCCATTCATCTTCGGTCCGGGTGAAGGGTATTACCATGGCTCTAGCTTTACTGGCTCTCCGGGTAAAGATCTTGAAATTCACACAGCGGATCTTCCACCAACGTCACGTGGTACGTTAGTAAGCGACTTTTACGGTGTGGCACAAGATGATTCAGATCCAGATAGTGGAAAATACTACAGAACTACGCAGAACATGCCTTGGGGTATCTTAATTTCATCTCCTTGGAATCACCCATCCGAGTACATTGATATCAGTGAAGCGTTCCCAGACTTTGCAGAATGGGCGACGTCTGGCGGTTCTTCTAAACCGACTTGGTATCTAAACCCTAACTCAGACAAAACTTGGTCTACTGAAGATTAATCAAGGAGGATTTATGAAACTATCAAAACTAATGCTAAGTAGTGTGACTCTTGTCTTCCTTGCAGCGTGTGGCGGAGGCGGCGGTGGTGGTGGCTCTACCACATCAGCTCCAAGCTCTGTCCCACCAGCGGATGATTCCTCATCAGGCAACACGTCATCTGCTGGCAATAACACAGTGACGTCTAGCGTCGCGCCTGCGGCACAAGTGTTGAGATCGGTCGAGCTGACCATACCGGAAGACTTTGATTTCTCAACTGAGAGGGAAGTCGCTGTGACGGTCGATGTCGCAAGTTCACAAAGTTCGCGGGGCTTTATGAGCTTGTACACTGAGTTTGATGGGGACGTTGTCGACTACACCTCACAAGTGTTAAGAATGCCTATTAATGAAGACACTGACTTTTCAACAACGCTATTGTTGCCCAACCATGTTGATAAAGTTTGGGTCGAAGTGTGGTACCCATCAGCATTGGGTAGCGAGGTGAGAAACTCATATAGCATAGAAAATGACCAAGTCGATGTGATTCTCTAACATGGTATGAGTGTTAGTTAGCGCTTCATATTCGAACCATTAATATCTTTGCCGCCATATTGGCGGCAAAGTTGTTTCTGCAATACAAAAAATGAATAGGACTGACGAATAATGGAATGTGGTTGATATTGTCAACTAAGTGTTTTTGGTGTATCTTTACCATCGTGATACAACCCTAATTAAAGAGTATCACTATGTCGCTTTATGCCTGCCCTCAACAAAGAACGTTATGAATAAAAGACAGTTTATTGCCCATTACTTGCGCATGAATCGCACCTCGTACTTACTTGCGGTTGTGTTCATTTTTCTCGTTAACTGGTTACAAGTAGAAATCCCTCGTTATATTCAATTGGCAATAGATCTGATTGATGACGCCTCTTCAAGTGGACATCAACAGTTGCAGTCCTATGTGTGGATCGTTGTTGGTATGTCGGTTGCTATGGTCGTTGTTAGGATTCTGTCTCGCATTTACGCGCTTAACCCCGGGCGAATTACAGAAGCTTCACTTAAGACCACTCTTCTACAAAAACTGAATCGCTTGCCAAACAGCTTTCACGAGCGCTTTGCTTCTGGCCGTTTAATCTCAATCATTAACAATGACCTAAGTGGTATTCGTTTGATGTTTGGTGTTGGCTTTCTGCAATTCTTTAATGCGTTGCTCGCTCTATCGCTAACGCCGCTATACATGTGGCGTATATCGCCAGAACTAACCCTGTATTCGATCATTCCGATTTCAATCGCTTTCGTGATTTTCCGAGTGGGCTTTAAGCGCATGAAAACGCTCCATCTAGAGCATATGAAGCGACTGCAAAACTTGTCTGCACAACTGATGAGTTATCTGTCTGGGATTGATCTGATTAAAAGCCAGCAGATGTCACCTTGGGTAAAAGCGGAGACTGAGAAGCTGAATCAGCTGTTACTTGAATGTCGCCTTAAAATCACGCGTATCCAAGTCTTCTTTATGCCGGTTCTCGATTACGCCAATGACCTAATGAAAATCATTATTATAGGTCTAGGTGGTTTTATGTTGATGAGACAGGAACTGACCCTAGGTGAAATCACAGCATTCCTAACTTACTCAGTTTTGCTCGCCATGCCGCTTATGCAATTAGGACGAATCGCGACGATTTATCAGCGCGGTATGGTCGGTATTCAAAGCGCACAAACTATTCTTAATGCCCAAATCCCAGAGTTGGATGAGCAGAAGCTTTCTGAGCTCGATGTGAAATCGCTTAAAGGAAAAACGTTCTCCGTGCGTAACCTAAGCTTTAGCTACCCGGGTGAAGAGCGTCTGATTCTCGATGACATCAGTTTTGATATTCCAGCAGGGAAGAAAGTCGGAGTGTTAGGCGGAATCGGTGCGGGCAAAACGACGTTGGTGAACTGTTTGAACCATCACTTAGACACTCCACAAGGTTCAGTACTGCTTGGTGATAGAGATATCACTAGCTTCTCGCGTAGCGATTTACGTCGTTACGTTAAAACCGTCACCCAAGACCCGTATTTGTTTTCAGCAACTGTTGAAGCGAATATTCGTTTTGGTAGCGGCGATACCGAGCTAGCAAAAAGCCAGGTTGATGAAGTGTTAGAGCTTAGCCAATTAGCCGGTGATGTGACGCGCTTTGAGCAAGGTGACCAAACCTTAGTCGGTGAGAAGGGCATTATGTTGTCAGGGGGGCAAAAACAGCGCTTGAGCATTGCTCGTGCTCTATTACAACCAACCGATCTCATCATTATGGATAACGTTCTGTCTGCCGTTGACTACGAGACTGAGAGAAAAATCTTAGAAGGCCTATTTAAGCGATTGGAAAATCAGTCGGTTCTTGTTGTCTCACATCGTGTTAATGCACTTGAATACATGGATGAAGTTATCGTGTTGAATGAAGGAAAAGTGATTGCTAAGGGCGACCATAAAACCCTACTGAAAACTTGCGATTACTACTACGAGACATGGCTACTACAGCAAAATGAAACGGAGGCAGCAGCATGTTAAAAGGTGTTGACCTCAAGTACCTCAAGCATTTCTTTAAGTTTGCTAAGAAATACAAAGGCTCGGCGATTTTGGGCATTGCGATGCTTCCGCTTTCTGTCATCACAAGCTTGTTGTTCCCATGGTTGATTATTCAAGTGATCGACGTTCAGTTGAGTCATGGTGATATGGACGGGCTGTTAGAATACGTTTTCTACCTCGTTGCTGTACTAATCGTCAGTTATGTAGTGGATACCACTTACGCATATAACCTACGTAAAACAGGTCAATACACGATTACTGACATGCGCTCAGTTCTGTTTGCTCGTGTTTTGAAATTGCCACGCAGTTACTTTGACAATACACCAATCGGTGTCACGCTCTCGCGTCTAACCAGTGATTTAGAAACCATCGGTGAGACGTTTGTTCAGTCGGTTGTCGGTTTGGTAAAAGACAGCATTAACACCATTGCGCTGCTGGTCATGATGTTCTTAATTGATTGGAAGCTGACGCTGATCGTATTGATCATCATGCCTCCGGTCATGTATCTGACTGTACATGTTCGAAATCGACTTCGTGCTCTGTATAAGGTGACTCGTTCGTCACTGGCTCAAGGTATTGGCTTCTTGCAAGAAGTGCTGTTTGGTATGAAAACCGTACAGATGTACCGAGCAGAAGAGCAAGTCGAACAACGTTACCAAGGCTATACCGACGAGTTTTTGAGAGCGCAGAAAAAGATCAATAAATACGACGCTATACTGTTCTCATTCATTTCTGGTATTACATCCATCACCATCGCGGTAATGATTTGGTACGGTTCTGAGCAAGTGATAGAAGGGGTGCTCACCTTGGGTGTGCTGATTGCGTTCATCAACACCTTAGAAAAAGTGTTCGTACCGATTCGAGACTTCACCTCACAGATTACTTCGATTCAGAGCTCATTTGCCGCGTTCGACCATATCGAAGAGCTGTTTGTTGAACCGACCGAAGAAGAGGGGCGCAACCTGCTGCCATCAGAGAAGGTTGCTAAACCGTTAGAGCAGTTTGAAAGCCTTGAGTTTAAGAACGTAAGCTTCCGCTACAAAGATGATGCTCCGTACGTTCTAAAGAATGTCTCGTTTGTATTGGAGAAAGGGCATCAAATCGCACTGGTGGGCTCTACAGGCTCAGGTAAGTCAACGATTCTGCGTTTGATCTCGAAAACCTACCAAGACTATGAAGGCAGCATACTGCTGAATGGCATTGAGCTGTCGCAGATCTCTAGTGAAGACTCGACACATTTGTTCTCGATGATGATGCAAGATGTGCATTTATTCGAAGAGACGATTGCGTTCAATATCGCACTAGGTAAAGAACATTTATCAAGTACCGAGATTGAGCAGGCGGCGCGTTATGTTTATGCCGATAAGTTTATTGAACAACTGCCTCAAGGCTATGGCTTCCAACTAGATAAGAACGGGGCAAACTTATCGGTAGGGCAGACGCAGCTGATTTCGTTCGCTAGAGCTGTCGCCCAAGGTGGACAACTGATGATGCTAGATGAGGCAACCAGCTCGGTAGATTCGATTACCGAGGATCTCATTCAAAAAGCGATGCAGCGTCTGTTCAAAGAGAAAACCGTGATTGCGATTGCCCACCGTTTGAGTACTGTTCGTCACTCAGACACCATTTTGGTGTTGGAAAAGGGTGAAATTGTTGAGCAAGGTAATCATCAACAACTGGTGGCGCACAATGGTATTTATGCTGGCTTGTTACAAGAATCGATTGTAGAAACGGGCGATTCTCAAGCTACGTTAGCCTAATTGCCCAAAATCAGGCTGTTGCTTTCAATAAGACGAATTGGTCTTGTCTATGCTTCACCAGTTTCTATTGTTTTCTAATATTCCCAATGGGTTAGGGAAATTAAACATATTTTTCGATTATTAATATGTTATGATCCCCCTACTACTAAAGGGGTGTCTTCGGGCATCGGGATGTATGCGAGCAAAACGTAAGTGCTTGTGTCAGTCACTTTCTGGCGAATATGGAATCGAAAATGTTGTTGGAAGAAGTTGTAGAAATTATTGAATTAACCGACTCAGACCATTTATCTCACGCAATGGACCTGTTTAACGAGCATGGCTTTGTTTCCGCAGAGCATTTACCTTTCATGTCGGTGGTTTTTGAAACAGCGCCAGAGCACCTTGCGAAAAAGTTGTCGCAAATAGGCTTTAAAGGTTTAGTAAAAGTAGAGAAGAGCGAAGACGCAACTGGCTTTATGATTGTTGATGCTGAACAAATCCAGTTTAGCAAAAGCGCGTAATTGGAATCGCTCCCTAACATCCATTATGACTATTTGAGGTTAACACAGTGACAACAGCTACCGTTTCATCAACAGAGCAACACGTATCCAATGAACATGCACTTTTGGGTGCGTCGTTATTAGCATCACAAAAAGTAGAACTGGCGCTGTTTACTGTGATCTCTAAATTAACTAAAGCATTATCAAAAGAGCAGCAACAGTCATTAGGTTTGGATCTGGATACCTTTTTAAGGGAGACCTCAAGTGAACAAGCCTCTACGTTGAGCCTATACGAACAGACGTTTGGTGAGCAGCTTCCTTTGAAGACAAATGAACTTAACGATTTTATTTATCATCGAAACTTGGTAACTCGAGGCTTTTGGCGAGTGACTGGCGCCGATGTTAAAGGCGGCGAGAAGCTTGCTAACCCAGAACTTTATTTAAAAGAGTTCTTGGCAAAATGTGAATACTGGCAAGTGATGCTTGATACCCAAACCAAGTAAGCGAATTGAAATAAGAAAGCCATAGCGAACATGCTATGGCTTTTTTGTTTGTGTAAACCGTCCTGAGTTCTCTGATTCTAGAGCATCATCTTCAATACATAGTTCTTAGAGACAAAGTGGTGTTTAAGGGCGGCACTGATATGCAGCACAATTAAACAGGCGAGGACAATACAACTGGCACGATGTAGATAGAAAAAGAAGCCGTTGATTGCAGAGTTGGTAATTAGGTTATTTACGCCCACTAGCCAAAATAAAGAGTACGGCTCCTTTAGCATTAAGTAACCGGTGCTGAAAACCATAAACATCACAAGGTACATCAAAGAATGTGCAAGCTTAGCTACACATTTTTGCCCTTCAGGCACAGAGGTTGGCATGTTTGGCGATGAGCGAAAGTGGCTCCAGATATAACGCACCACGAGCAGCGGTGTCGCAACGGTCGCCAATGACATGTTGAGCACTGACAAAAAAGAAAACAGCTCTGGATGGCTGGTGACATAGTGCATCACATACCCTGCTATTGTTGCGTAGATGATTACAGAAGCCATTACCCAGTGCAGTACACGGCTTAATAAATCGTATCGTGGATTATTCAAATTAACCTCGCTCTGATCGTTATTAATATAAGATTCATCTCGATGCAATAAATCAATTTTTGGTATATTCGCATCGCGAATTAATTATATAGAACAGTATTACGCGGTATTTTTATAATTTAGAAATTAATGATGTTGCTTCAGGTGTTTTATAATTATCAATGATGTTTTAGAGTGTTAATTCCAATATGGACATGGCAAAATTGTCGACTTCCTAGCTTGTATGCTTATTACGAGATACAGTTAGTCTAAAGATAAATATATAAGGAATGTATAATGCTTCGAATCTTATTGATTGCAGTTATCTCGGTGTTCAGCGCGATGAGTTTTGCAAGCGAAGAGGTTAAGTACTCTGAACAAGAGTATTTGGATAGACCGCTGATGGAGCGCTATATCTTGGATGAGCTGAAGCAACTACGAATGGAACAGCAAGATCTTGAAAGACGCTTGACCATTCAGATGACTGACCGGGAACTGACTGTGGCAGACAAGTCTCTGAATTACGCCAATGTAACCGTAACCTACTTCTTCTACATTATTGCCGGTGTTGCCTCCCTAATTGCATTGGTGGGTTGGCAATCACTCAAAGAGTTGAAACACACCACCAAAGAGATGGCTGACCGACGACTCAACGACATAGCCCAAGATTATGAGAAGAAGTTTAACGTTCTTGAAAGGGATCTTAAGCGTAAGACTCGAATCATCTCAGAGAACAACCGAGAAATCGAAATCATCAATGAAATTCATAATTTATGGTTGAGGGCTCAGAATGCTCAAACCGCCGAGCAGAAAATTGAAATCTACGATGAGATCTTAAAAGTTCGCCCGGGTGATTTGGAAGCACTAACTTACAAAGCCGATGCCGCAATGGACATGCAGGAATACCACTGGGCGATGAGCTTATGTAATCGCGTGTTGGAAGTGGACGATCAAAATGCTCACGCCTTGTATCAACGTGCTTGTGCTTACGCAAGGTTAGGTGCTGAAGGCCAAGCGATCGATGACTTAGAGCGCTCTATCGAAGCCAGTGGTTCAATGCGGGAGTTATTGGCTGATGAACCTGACTTTGAGATGCTGCGTGGCTTAGAACGCTTCGAAGCACTTCTTGAAGAATAATACTAGATAAAGAGTAGTGTTAACTAAGATGGTGGGCCTTGCATGCCCACCATATTTTCACGCCAATCGCGCTGCGGTTTCTTACATTTCATTTATTTCTTTGAATGAATTGTTATGTTATAACACTTTCTAAGTTCCTCGTTATAACCGCTAAGTATTTTATGAAGTTCCTCCGTATTGGCCTGATCGTTATTGCTATCAGCGCATTTTCCCTTGCTGCTTTGCTCTCTTTTCATCCTGAACCAGAAAAAGAAATCTCAATAAAAGTCACGCCTTATCAAGAACTGCACACGGACGGTAAGGAGCAGGCGCCGCCACAAACCAATTCGAACTCAATGATCAAAATTCACTACTTTGTGAAGGTTGGGGATACCCTCAGTAATATATTCGAATCGTGGAATCTGCCTTATGAAACGGTTCACAAGGTCATGGAAGCGGATCTTGAATCTTTGAAACTCGACACAATAAAGCCTGGTGACCATCTAGAGTTGCTGTTGGATAGTGACTCCAAACAACTCGTAGAGCTCATTTTCCATGAAAGTCTCGTAGAACAAGCTGTCTTTACGAAAAATGATGATGGAAGCTTTAACTACCAATTTCATGAAATGCCTGGTGAATGGAAGGAAAAACTCTACGCGGGCAGTGTTCATGGTAGCTTTTCAACATCTGCATACAAAGCGGGGCTTACGACAGCTCAGATAGCCAATATTACTCGCACGTTGAAAGATAAAGTTAACTTCACTCGTGAACTAAGAGCAGGTGACAGCTTTAATGTACTGGTCAAAGAGCAGTACACGAATGATCATTTAACGGGCAAAACAGAAGTTCAAGGTATCTCAATTCAATTAAGAAACCGAGAAGTGGCGGCGTTTCTTGCGCCTGATGGTCTTTTCTACGACAGAGAGGGTAATAGCCTAGAGCAAGCTTTCGATAGATACCCTGTAGATAGAAAATTCCGAAGAATTACCTCATCGTTCAACCCTAAACGAAGACACCCAGTGACAGGGCGTATTTCGCCACACAATGGTACTGACTTTGCGACGCCTGTGGGCGCACCCGTATACTCAACGGGTGATGGCCGTGTTGTGGCGCTTCGTGACCACCCTTATGCCGGGAAATACTTGGTGATTGAACATAACAGCGTATACACGACACGTTATCTTCACTTGAGCCGCTTCCTCGTAAAGAAAGGTCAGCAAATTAAGCGAGGTCAGAAAATCGCGTTATCAGGTGCAACTGGCCGTATCACAGGTCCTCATTTGCACTTTGAGGTATTGGTTCGTGGTCGAGCAGTCGATGCGATGAAGGCTAACTTACCGATGGCAAGCTCAATTATGCCTAAAGATAGGAAAGAATTTTTGGCTCGAATGGCCTCTTTTGATGCCATGATCTCTGAGCCAGCAGGTCGTGCAAGTTAGAGCTATTCAAGCCTAAGTTGTCCAACGAATACAATAACGCCCCTTAGCTAACGATTTAGCTAAGGGGCGTTTTTTCTAGGTAATCACACGATTTAGCGAGTGATTCAACTAAGCCACAACCACTGCTGTGCCGCTTGCTGAAACCATCAGCATACCATTGCCTGTGCCAAGTACTTCGTAATCAATATCTACGCCTACCACTGCGTTGGCACCCGCTTCAATCGCTTTCTGCTCTAACTCTTTGAATGCGTAGTTACGTGCTTTTTCCAGTTCTTTCTCGTAGGTACCAGAACGTCCACCCACAAAGTCACGAATACCCGAAAACATATCTTTGAACACGTTCACCCCTAGGATAGCTTCTCCGGCAATAACCCCTTTGTAATCGACAATGCGTTTGCCTTCGACAGATTGTGTAGTGGTAATAATCATAATGGCCTCTGTAAGTTAGATGCGTTGTAACTAGCTGAATAACGGCTAGCTGTAGTTGGGCTAGAGCAGTTTTATTCCTGAATATCACCGCTGATTATTGTCTCTGAGCGTGTGAATTCATGTCTCAACCATGTTCTCAGTTTTAGCACACTTTCTTGTTTTAATTTGTTTTTCGGGCAAACAAAGTAGAAATCTTGGTGCGGGTTAGCTACTGGATCGCCAAGCTCTACCAGCATGCCGTGGCTAATATCATCTTTCACAAACAAGCGATGCGTTACTAATACGCCTAATGAGCGAATTGCAGCTTGCACGGCTTGAATGGAGACATCGAATGTTAGATTGCTATGGAATGTAGGCAGTGGGATTTGGTAATTGTCGCACCATACCTGCCAGTCGTGTTGTCGCCTTAGGTTAAAAACACCAATGGTCGGGTTTTGTTTGACGAGTTGTTGAACGCTTAACTCACTCTGGTTTTTTAGCAGAGTTGGACTGCATACCAAGACCAGATCATCATCGCCAAGCTTTTCGCTGTAATACTGATCCCATTCATTCGGTTTGCCGTGCACAAGGGCAATATCGACACCTTCCTGCTCTAGATCAAAAGGGCCAGTTAAGGTGGAAATACGGATATCAAGTGAGGGAGAAAAAGCTTGGAAATCGGGGACGCGGGGAATCCACCAGTGCATCGCGAGTGAATTGACCATGTTGAGGGTAATGCGGTGGTCGTTAGGTGTTCTGGCAAGCTCTTCGGTCGCCTCTATCACTTGCTCAAGTGCGGGCGCGACTTTGCGGTAATAACGCTTACCTGCGGCATTAAGAACAACACGACGGCCGACTCGTTGAAACAAAGGCTTGTTGACCAGTTGTTCTAACGACTTTATGGATTGGCTTACCGCTGAGTGACTGACATACAACACCCGCGCGGCGTCAGTCATGCTGCCAGTTTCAGCAACGGCAATGAAAGCGTAAACGGATTTAAGCGGAACGAGTTTTTTCATTGGTAAGTTTTCCTTACAGTTATGGTTAATATTACTCGCTATTTTTCATCACGTCACGCCACTAAAATGGGTGTAATAGGAGGTGATAATTATGTCTGATATTACCAAGGCAACGACTTTCATGTTGTTGTCGACGTTCAGTTTGTCTTTAAGTGGCTTAATGGCCAAATATCTATCTGAAGTGATGCCCACTTCGTTACTCAGTTTTGTGCGGTTTTTTTTACCCAGTCTGTTCTTATTTCTTTTTCTGACCTTTTACAAAATCAGCAAGCCGACACGAGAAATGTGGAAACCTTTGGTGATGCGGGCGATCTTTATGGTGGCGTGTCAGTGGTGTTTCCTTACTTCACTGCAAACCTTAACGCTTGTTGAAGGGGTAGTGTTGTTCAGCACTGGTCCTCTGTTTATTCCATTGTTAGAAAAGTTAACATTTAGAACCAAGATTCGTACAACGACGATAGTGTGTTTAGTTGTCACCTTTGTTGGTGTAGTGATGATGGCAGGGGATTGGTCGCAGTTTGAATTTGGCTCAGAGTTCTTTAGACCAGCACTGCTGCTTGGTTTAATGGCGGGCATGTTTAATTCAGGCTCGCAAGTGAGCTTGTACCGGGCGTCTAAAACCAGCCTTTCGCCAGCTGAGCTCAATGCGTGGACCTTCTTAGTCGCGGCAATCATTGTGATTCCAATGGTGGTGTTTACTTCAGTTTCTGCGGTGCCTGATGTGCTTGAAAGTGCAGAGAAAGGAACCTTGTCGGCGTTACTGTCTTTTGATGATTTACGCTGGATTGCTCTCGTAGCTTTCGGCCTTGCACTGTTTACCATCAATACCCAAATCTTCCGTTCCAAAGCGTATAAGCTTGCAGAGAGTGGCTCTCAACTGGCGCCACTAATTTTCACTAACATGTTGTTTAGCGCATTGTGGCAAGGTGTGTTCTTTGATGATGTATTTTCTACTCAGCAGTTGGTTGGTATTAACCTGATTGTTGCTGCGAGCATCACTAATACCTTGTTAGCTAAAAAGCGTAGTAAAGACGGGCAAGCATCCAAGCCAACGAGCAACTCCAAAGAGAGCTCGGTGTTGGGTTTACAGCCAATAGTTAAGCGCTAAACCTTGTCAGTAACGGTTTAAAAAAGTGAGCGAATATACTCTTTTACTTTTTCGATGTGTTTCGTTTCATCGATATCGCATCGTTGGCTTAACTCAAGGAATCGCTCTGCGTATTTGTCATAGATTTTATTTTCTAAAAACAGTAAATAGAGTTTGGGATCAATATGACCGCTCGTCGCCATGTTGGTCATGATATTGAGCGATTCACTGAGCAGCTTTCCTTTTTTATACGGACGGTCGCTGGAAGTCAGGGCTTCAAACACGTCAGCAATCGCCATGGCTCGGGACGGCAAAGGTAATTGATCTTCACTCAACCCACGAGGGTAGCCCTTACCATCAATACGTTCATGATGCCCACTGGCAATTTCGGGAATATTTTGCAGGTAAGGTGGGTAAGGGAGCTTGTTTAACATGGTGAAGGTCTGAATGATATGGTCATTGATCATGAAGCGTTCTTCTTCGTTGAGAGTGCCACGATTGACTTTCAAATTGTGCAGCTCGCCTTGGTTGTATTTGACCTCTCCAGGCTTAAGGACGAACTCTTCTTGCCACAATTCTGCTGGGTTAAAGCCATTATCCCATGGGATCTTGTGCTCTGGCTTGTCCGCAAGGAGTGGTTCCATCACTGGTAATGTCTGTTCACTGTTATCTGGTTTAGCGTCGGCAGATTGTGACGATTTCTGCCACGAGTTGTACCTCTCTTTTTCAGCCCAAGATATTCCAAGTTGATCATTTAACGTTCGTTTCCATTGACGCTTGGCTATTTGGTCCAATCGTTCCAACTGTTCTTGTGTCATTGATTCTCCGCCAAGGTTGCACTGAGCAACAAAGGCAAACTCTTCATCGAGGTCGGAAAGGGTTTGTTCTAGGATCTGTAGCTGCTCTTCTTGAAGTCCACCATTCGCCATCGCTTTCCAGTAGTCAGTTTCGGCTTGTTGTTTGAGTAGTTCAAATCGCATACGAACTTCGTGGATTCGGTCGTAAATGGTCTCAAGTTTGGTTGCTTTGTCTACCACATACTCTGGGGTGGTGACTTTCCCACAGTCATGTAACCACGCGGCTAACATCAACTCTTCCCACTGCTTGTTGTCCAGAGAGAACTGAGGGTAATAACGGTCGTCATCGATAGTCGCTTGGGTTAACCATTTGGTCAGCTCGGGTACTCGTTGGCAGTGACCTCCAGTGTATGGGGATTTGGTATCAATCGCAGAGGCGATCAGCTCAATAAAAGCATTAAGCATGTCTTTCTGTTGCTGCATTTGGTCAATGTTGTCTTTGGCTATTTCCGCAAAGCTCAATAACTCTCTTAAAAAGGCGTGTTTGTCTGCTTGAGCTTTGGTAATCGGCCTTTCATAGCCAATCGCCACAATACCAACCAACAGTTTTTCGCGGTTCAATAATGGGAACAAGTACAGGTCTGAGTTGAAGATAGAGTCTTGATAATAGTTGAGTACATTGTCTTCTCGATTTAGGTGGATGGTCTCTCCTGACTTGAGTTTGCACAGTAACCAAGGTGTGTGTTTGATGAAGTCATTGATGTCTGCTTTGAAGGGAATGATCGCTAGGTTGGCGGCGGTATCAAATACATCTTTCTTCTCTGATTGAGTAAACAGCACAATGGTTTCGGCCTTGGTTATCAGATAGCTTTGGTGAGCGATGTTCTTGGCAAGTATCGAGAACTCCTGATTCCCTGCCGTGTCCCGAAGTAAGTTGATGAGGTCATGAAGCGTGTGTTCCATTAATTCGATGGAATGGGCGAGGTTAGCTACCTCTTTGATCATGCTCTTCGGATAATGGGTACGACGGAAATCGAATCGTGCAATGTTATCGGTAAGCTGCATCAGAGTATTAAGCGGCTGGGACAGCCGATTAGCTACTAGCCACACGATACCAAAGCAGATAAACAACATCCCAATCGCGACCGCGACCTGTTTGTCACGCATTGAAATGAGGTCAGAAAGCAGTTCATTGTGTGGTGTCGCCTCTGCCAAATAGAGGGTCACGTTTTGGGTGAGCTCAACCGGAGTTAAGGTCAGTGCCCATGTATTCAGGTTGTACTCGACGTTTTTGAGATTGAGGTTAAACTTTTCCTCATCTGAGATTAGCGGCCCCAATACTGAAGATTTTAACGCTTCCATTTGCTCTCGTTTGGGGATGTTGAAAAAGCTCTGCTCCTGCTCACTACCAGAGAGTTTTCCAGCGCCATTTACATTATTAGTATCGTCATGGTTAGCTTGGAAGGTGAGGTTAGAGGTCGTTAAATCCAGTTGATGCTGACCCAGAAGATTAAAGTGCTGGTCAAATAGAGCCAGTCTGGTCTGCGGAGAGTAGGCCAGCTCACTGATCTGAGAAGAGAGTGAACTCAGCGTGAAGTCGGCGCCTACCACATGCTTGCCATCGGCTGAACGCCTAGACAGTGTAATGCCATTGGTTTTAAGAAAATAAAAAAGATAGGGCTCGGATAGGTGGATTGAACCATCGGGCTTTGCATTGCGATACCAAGTACGAGTCGTTGGGTTAAATATACTCTCGCTTTGTACCGTGCTGATGACCTGATGCGCACCATCGTGGTAGGTAATAAAGTTCTCACCATCCAAATTAGTGCTACTGACCATCATGGTCGCTTTGGCAGGGGCATTATTTTCGGCCCTTTGTTTATTGGTGCTCAAGGGCCGGAATATTCTAAAGTTGCCATCCTCCGAGCCATAGAAGAGCGCAACTAAATTAGTATTCTGTTTGAAGATGATATCGACTGATGCTAGCCAAGACTCCTTATCGGTAGAGGAGCTTTGTTGATTAACAAACGGACTGACCGCCATCACGTTCAAAGTGGTGATGACAGGCGCTACTGCTTGCTTGAACACTGATTCCAGTTTATCACGATGCTCATTACTGACCTCACGAACTGTGCCCAATAGCAGCTCTTGAGAATGCCGATAACTTATTGATATCAAAACTGCACCGACAAACGTTGTCAAAATTAGGAAAAGGCTAGTGATGTGGATACTCAGCGGATAACGTCTTCGTCTCATCTAACACTCCAGCGTGTGAACTGGTTTAAGTATTGACGAACTTGGGTAGGTTGCAAAAAATTGGTGCAATTAAGGCGGCGCTGCGACAAAGTCGTGCTTCCGATAGCTAAGTGAAATGAGAATAAAGCCTTATCTTTAAGTGCTAATGGTCACTTGTGGTTGGTAGGGTTGCTCCGAGATGCTGTACAGGCTCGATGTGGGCAATACATATCTAGTGTTATTAATATTCCTGACTAGAAAAACAAGCATTCCGAGTGTTTTATCAATTAAGCGTTATTATGTTAATATCATCAGTTATTTTGCACATCTATAAAACATCTAGGTGCTGTATGTGTTGAGCCTAGAAGGAACAGTAATGACGTTAGAAGCCTATATTCTCAATGTAGGAATATACTCAATTTTCCCATTGTATTTTGCTACGTTAAAAAATCGTGTGCGTACAGCTGCATTTTATAACTATCTTAGTATTGTACTTTTAGTGGGAGGGCTTGCTGGTGCAGTTTATTCCTTTCCTTTATCCGAAGATTTAAGTATTTCAGGCGGAAATATTGCTTATGGTGCATTCATGATGAGCACTATAATGCTCATTATTATTGAGCGGGATTTTAGCACTTTTAAACACATGTTTCTGTTAGTAGTAGCTGTGGATTTGATTGCCTTTGTTGGTTTCAACTTTATGGCTTGGTTACTGGAATCGGAGTATGCGTTGAACCCTTTTGCAATCCCTTTCAGCATCTTTGACGTATCGTTGAAAGTTCTTGTTCTTGGAGGGGTTTTGATTCTCCTCGAAATATTGTTATTGATGTTTATTTTTACACAAGTGAGTAAGTTCCTTTCCAACCTACCAGCGTTGGCATTCATCTATACGCTAGCCTTTGTTTTTATCCTTTGTTTGGATGGAGTACTGTTTCCTGTTTTAGCTTTTGGCCTGAGCCCGCAAATCGTTTCTATCATATTCGGAAATATACAGGGTAAGTTGCTGATTGCGGCCTGCTATAGTGTCCCAATGCTGATCTTCTACTTTTTGTTTAGGGGAGATTTTGCCAAGTTTGTTAGTTCGCCACTATCCATAAAGGATTTGACTAAAGCTCCTAGAAAAGAGTTGCTGGCAACATTGTATCAATATGAGTTGCGTGATGAGCAATTGCAGAGAGAAAAACAAGATCTCACAAAGATTGCACTTTTTGATGAGCTAACCTCTCTTGCTAATAGACGTAAATTCAATCAAAAGTTTGAGTCTGAATGGTCTAGATGTGAACGCGAAGGGCAAACTTTAACCTTAGTGATCGGTGATATTGATTTTTTCAAGCAATATAATGATGCGTATGGCCACCATCAAGGAGATGTTTGCCTTAAACAAGTCGCAAAGTTATGGAAGCAAATTTTTAATCGTCCCTCAGACCTTGCTGCTCGCATAGGAGGCGAGGAATTTGCCATTATATTGCCAAGCACATCTATAGAACAAAGCAGAGCTCGCCTTAATTCATTCTTAACGGTTTTGCACAGTCAATCGATTCCTCATCGTTCCTCACCCATTGCTTCTCATGTAACGATGAGCCTAGGTGTAGCGGAATGCGTTCCGACGAAAAGCACATCGCCAAATGATCTGTTTATGCTTGCTGATAAGCGCCTTTACAAAGCAAAGAATAGCGGGAGAAATCAGGTTATTGTCGATTGAATTAATTTTAACAATACTGAATGATGAACAGTATATGATTTCAAATCGCTCAGCATCACATTAAGCAGGTGTCTGTTGGGCATTTTTGAAGAAGCTATATTAGACCAACCCAACTCAAAATTGATTGACTAGACCAAGCGAAGAGAGCATTGATTCATGGAACTCAAAGTAGATACTCACACCCACACATACGCAAGTGGTCATGCTTACAGCACGCTTATCGAGAATGCCAAGTCGGCAAAACAAAATGGCTTAGACATGTTTTGTACTACTGATCATTCAGAATCAATGCCAGGTGCGCCACACTACTGGTTCTTCAGTAATCAGCGTGTGCTTCCTCGCTTTATCGAAGACGTTGCAATTATCCGCGGCGTTGAATCAAACATTATGAACACTCAGGGAGAAATCGACATTCATCCGAGCGTTGATAAGAACCTAGATTGGGTGATTGCCAGCTTCCACGAGCCTGTTTTTAGCCCTTCGGATGTCGCGACCCATACAGAGGCTCTCGTGAATGTGATTAAGGGCGGTCGAATTGATGCGCTTGGCCACTTGGGCAATCCTAATTTTGATTTCGATTTTGAAGCCGTTATTCAATGTGCGGTTGAGAACAACGTGGCGATTGAAATCAACAACACCACACTCAAAGGCAATAGCCGAGTTGGCAGTGTTGACCGCTGCTATGAGATTGCAAGAATAGCGAAGGCGAAGGGGGCATTTATTACAACAGGGAGCGATGCGCATTTCTGTTTAGATGTCGGTGGCTTGGATTTAGTCGCCGCATTGTTAGATGAAGTGGGTGTCGATTCGAGTAAAGTGATTACCCATTCGCCAAAGCAATTCCTGGCCTTTTTGGCCTTACGCGGTCGTAATGAAATCCCAGAATACTCAGCTCTTATTTAAGAGAATGTCGGCGGGTTTGCATTTCGATACAATCAATTTTTGTGCCTGACAGATTTTTGTATACACTAGCCGAAAATAATAAAGTCGAAGTGCCACAGTAATGATGGCGCTATCTTCAAAGTCACAGCTTCACTTGGAGAAACAATGAAAACTCGCTCAATCCTTTTATCTGGTTTAATCGCTGCTTCAGTATTGTCTGGCAACGCATTTGCTAATGTTGACCTTAAGAAAAACATGCAAGAAATGAAGCTTGCGTTCAAACAAGCGGCAGAAGCTCAGAGCATTGAAGAGATGCAAAAGCCTATCGTTCGTTTAGATACGCTAGTGGCAGAGCTGAAAACGGGTGTTTACCCTGTGGAGAAAGAAGACAATTTCATGGAAGGCTTCAAAAAGATCAGTGCATCACTGGATAGCATTGAGCAGAAGCTAGACCAAGGTGACTTAGAATCGGCACAGCAAGAACTTCGTACTATTGACGGCCTTCGTGAAGAGTACCATGAGAAGCGTAACCCAAGCATTTGGAGTAAGATCTTCGGTTAATTCGCTTATTTGTTCCGTTTGTCTAGTATTATATTTGTTTAGCTATCACTGCCGATAGCCACCTTGTTCGCTAGAGTGACCAAAACAAGTTAGTAGATAACAAAGTTCAACTTCTAAAACGCCGCTTATATTTCCCTTTGTTGGAAAATGTAGGCGGCGTTTTTTATTGTCTTTTTTCTAATCAGTTTGATGCACTGAGGTGCGTAATATTTTTTTAGCGCTTCTGTTTTAACCGGTTTTTAACTAAATAGAGTGTGCGTTAGCTTCAATTTTTTAACCTGATGTTAATCTTTACGTTTACCTATATAGCAAGTGCCTCATAATAAGGGGAATTTATAAAGATTTGGAATAATGCGCCGAACTTCGTTCAATCTCTCCATGTTACTTGCCACAGCGTTAAGTTGGGCTTTAGTGACATTAATGCCTGTTATCAATGCTCATGGTAACAGTGCGGGAGTATGGGCGTCGTTGTGTACGGTCAACGGCTTTGAACTGGTTCAAATTGAAGAAGGCGAACCGAATACTCACAAAGGTAAGCCGTGTCCGTTTAGCCATTTTTCCACATTTCACCAAGATGAACTTCCAACTACACTACTGACAACTCGACTGAGTTCTATTGTCTCAGACAGCTACGCTTTTTTGGCTCTAAGCGAACGCTACACGAGGCAAGCCCCGCGCGGCCCTCCCTTTGATATTGCTTAAACCTAACCTTCTAAAATAATTAAAAAACAAAGTATTAAGTAAAGTTAAACATGCTCAGATTACTTTCTGATTCTTCAGAAGGTATGTTTGCGTGTGTCAAAGGAAATAATAATGTTGAGAAATGAATCTCAAAGCTCTGCGAAAGCACAAGCGACTTCGCAGTCTACAAGCAGTGCAACAACCGGTTCGAGAACCAATATAAAAAACAAAGACCGCAATAAAACTCTCTACTTTCTCACCTGGCGCTGGCACTTCTATGCTGGGCTATTCGTTATCCCTTTCATGTTGATGTTAAGTATTACTGGTTTAATGATGTTGTTTGACGATGAAATCGAGTTAGCTTTCCATCACGATGCGATCGAGATTGTTGCATCGGGCGACCCGATTAAAGTGTCACAACAGCTAGCAGCAGTGCAGAATCAATATCCGCAAGGTTCAGTGACACAATTTGTACCAAGCAAAGCGCCTGACTTGGCGAACCGTTTTTCAGTCTCTCTGGAAGACGGCACATCGGTTTTCGCAACTGTGAATCAATATACTGGTGAAGTCGTCGGTGAGGTGCCACGCAGCGACAGCCTGTATCAACTGGCAAATGACATCCACGGAACTTTATTGATTGGTGATTGGGGGGATTATCTGATTGAAGTGGCGATAAGTTTATCCATTCTATTGTTAGTTAGTGGCATTTACCTATGGTTACCAAGAGACAATGCAAGCCGCGCTGGCTTTCTTAAGCTGAGAGTGTCATCCGGACCGCGCGTACTGATGCGAGACTTGCATGCGAACTTAGGTGGCACGTTATCTCTTATTCTGCTGCTCTTTATCCTATCAGGGTTAGCGTGGACAGGTTTCTGGGGCGGTAAGCTTGTTCAAGCATGGAGCACTTTCCCGGCTCAAATGTGGGACGATATTCCATTGTCAGATCAGACGCACGCATCACTTAACCATGGCTCGGAAGAAGAGTTACCGTGGAACTTGGAGCAAACACCACTGCCTTTGTCTCAAGATAAGCCAGCAGCACACGTTCATCATGTGGAAGAGGCGTCTGAACCTCATGATCACTCTAAGATGGGAGAAGACCACTCTCAACATGTCATTGCGGCGAGCAGTTTCGCGATTGATGATGTTATTGAGAAAGCACGATCTCTTGGTTTCACGCATTACAAGGTGAATTTCCCACGTTCAGAAACGGGTGTTTACACGGTGACAGCCAATACTATGGGCGGTGATATCATCGATCCAACTCAAGATCGCACCACACACCTAGACCAATACTCAGGCCGTATTCTGGGTGAAGTGACATGGCAAGATTACAACTTCATTGCCAAGACGCTAGCTGTTGGTATTTCTCTGCACCAAGGTGACATTAGTATCATCAATAAGCTTCTAAATGCCTTGTTTTGCTTGGCGTTCATCGTTGTGTCAGTGACTGGCGGTGTGATGTGGTGGATGCGCAGACCGTCAGGCCAACGCAAGCTCGGTACACCACCTAAGTTTGGTGATGCAGGCTTATGGAAAGCTGGCTTGGTGACGGTGGTGGTTATTTCGGTACTGTTTCCACTGGCGGGAGCAACGATTGTGGCTGCGATGCTCTTGGACTGGTTACTGTTCTCACGTGTTGAGAAGTTCAAAACGGCGTTGAGCTAATTGAATCACAAACAGACCTTCTCGACTTGAGAAGGTCTGTTTTGTTATTAAGGTGTTTGTTTATTAATAAGACTTTAAATTTGATAAAGCTCTAGCGGCAGGCCGTCTGGGTCTGCGAAAAACGTAAATGATTTCCCCGTAAACTCATCCACTCGAATCGGTTCGACGTCGATTCCTTGTCCTTCCAAATAGCTTTTGAACTGCTGAACGTCATCAACACAAAAGGCTAAATGTCTCAGCCCTTGAGCTTCTGGAAAACTAGGTCTTTCTGGTGCATCAGGGAAGCTAAACAACTCAATTTGAGCGCCATTAGGTAGCGCTAGGTCAAGTTTGTACGACTGACGAGCCTCACGATAGTTTTCGGCAATTATCTCAAGTTTTAAAACTTCCGTATAAAAGCGTTTCGACAATTCGTAGTCTGAACAGATTATTGCCGCGTGGTGTATTCCTTTAAGCATCAGTTTATTTCTCCTGCCAGCTTGTCACCCAAGTGTTCCATCGCGTAGTCAATGAAAACGCGCAGGCGGGCGGGCATGTACTTGGTTTGTGCAAACTGCATAGCGATGGCGCCATGGTAATTACTCTTGATGGTCCAATCTTCTAATACCTGTACAACAGAACCTTCAGCCAGCGCGTCTTGAATCACGAAGTCATGGAAAATACCGACGCCTAGACCTTCTTTCACACCTTTGAGTCGCATTTGCGAGTGGTTAACTGCGTACCGCCCACTGACGGGCACCGTGTGAAATTCATCATCTTTAAGGAAGTCCCAAATGTGGTCTTTGTCTGTCTCTGCAAGATACAAACAATCGTGTTCAGAAAGGTCTGTTGGGTGGCTAGGAACTCCTTTGGCTTTCAGATAGTCGGGGCTCGCACATAGCACGAGGTTTGTCTTTCCAAGCTCTTTCAAAACCAAGCTTTCGTCGGGCTTATCGGTTAGGCGGAAAGCGATGTCGATGCCCTGACGTAAAATATCGATGTCGCCATCGGCCGCTCTCAACTTGAGTTGGATTTCTGGATACTGATTTAAAAATGGAACAACAAAAGGCTGTAGCACTGAGTTTAAGAAAGCTTCAGGCGCCGCTACTGTTATGGAGCCTGCTGGTTCTGTGTGATCAGAGGTCGACAATTCAACCGCTTGCTGTGCAGCGTTAATCATGACAACGCTCTGGTCGTAAACCAATTGGCCTGCCTGAGTAATAATAAGCGTACGAGTGGTTCGTTCGAATAGCTTGACTGACAGTGCTTTCTCTAAACGTGTAATCAGCTTACTGAGCGCTGAAGGTGTCACCCCTAGCTGTTTTGCTGCCGCAGTAAAACTCCCTTCATTTACCACTAAGATGAACGAGGCGAGATCAGGAAGTAAGGCGATGAGTTTGGGATTAATCATAAGTATCCAGTTAGACTAATTTCAACAGTGAGCATAACCTTGATTGTGATTGATCTCTTCTGACTTGTGAATCAATTTCATCAATTGATACGCGCAATAGTAGCCGTGATGGAAGCCGTTCTTTTGTTGTTCCTATTTCAAATTACTCAGTTATTCAAATCTCAAGTCAATATGGCAATTCCGTTGCTTCCAATTGGTTGTTAGATGCTTTTGTTATATCAATGTAAATACTTGTGATTGCTTGTTAAATTTCATTTAAACGGTGTTAATATCCTCCAAACTTGTGCTGAATCGAATCAGCTATATTTCATCGTTCGAAGAGAACTTTTAACTTCGAGTTCGGAAGAGCAAAACATAGTTAGAGGTAAGTATTTTGCAACGTACTGATATTACCCCAACGCAATCTCCTGCGTTAGCCGCGTTAATTAATAACGATTATGAGCTTAATTTCCAAGAGTTTATGGACCAAATACAGCTGGCGAATAAACCTATGTCTCTGGCTTCCATTCGGTTCATATTGGATAACATCGAGCTGAGTAAAGAAGAGATCAAGTCGTTGGCGAGTTTTGATAAAGAAACATACTGCCGACAAAGACTTTTCAAGAATGACCACTGCGAAGTTTTAATTTTGAGTTGGCTAAATGGGCAAAGAAGTAAAATACACGATCATTTGAATACGTCTTGTGGCGTAAAAATTTTACACGGGCAAGCAACGGAAACCTTGTTTGAAACGGCGGCTAATGGCCATATTTTTGCTTCTCAGTCGACTCATTTCCAAGAGGGCAGTGTGACCGTCAGTAAAGATAATGATATCCATCAGATATCGAATCTACAGGCTGGAGATGAACCGCTCATTACGTTACATGTGTATTCGCCCCCTTTAAGCCAATTCCACCTCTATCAGCTAGAGAGCGGTAAGCCGGAGCTGCTCGACATACAACAAGAGTGCTGGGCCTACGAGATTTAAAGTGCGTTAAACGGAGACAACTTTCTACTTAAATGGTCATGATAAGGCTAAAAGGAGGCGTAGAAAGTTTGTCGTTTAATTTTGCTTTAACGCTATGCATTATAAAATTTTATACTATTTATGAACTTCGCATATCCACGGTAGTCATAGGGCTCACAAATATAAAATAATGAGCTGGATAAATTATGACTAAATGTGGGTTAGTGTCTGTGGCATGTGCCACGCTGATAGGTGGAGGTGCGTATTTCTATTTTCAAACTTCAACGCCTCCAGAAGCCTTTCCAACCCTAACGGTCTCCACGGGGACGATCGAAAAGCAGGCGGTTGCGGTGGGGTATATCGTTCCCGCTCACTCTGTGTCTATCAAATCTCAAATCGACGGGATCGTTGGTGAAATCTATGCTGGTGTTGGTGAGTACGTAACGCAAGGTCAGCCGCTTATTAAGGTTCGCCCTAACCCTACCCCGAAAGCCTTGACCGATGCCTCGACAGAGTTGATGCGAAGTGAGGCGAACATTGAGTCAGCAAAACAACAACTCGCTAATCTGCAGAGTTTGGTTGAACAAGAAATCATTCCTAAGAACTACGACGAATATGTGACTGCACGTTCCAATGTGAAATCAGCACAGGCTGACGTTATGCAAAAACGTCAGAACCTCGAATTGATTCAAAGCGGGGAGTCGACAATTGGTAACTCTCGCCTCACCTCTACCATTTATGCTCCGATAGACGGTACGGTGTTGAATCGAAAAGTCGAGGTAGGAGAACCGATTATTTCTACTGAATCGAGTCAAGCGGCAACAGAAATGATGTCATTGGCCGATATGAACAGCCTGATTTTTAAGGGCAGTGTTAGTGAGCATGATGCCGCACAACTTACTCCGGGGATGCCAGTAACGCTGACCGTTGCACCTTATCCAAGTATCGAAATAGAAGGGGCACTGACTAAGATTGCGATTCAGTCTGAAAGTCTTAACTCGACAGCTGATAGTAGTTCGGGCAAAAGTTTTGATAACGGTTTTGAAGTCGAAGTTGGCGAGCTCAAAATACCTCAAGACGTCCGGTTACGTTCAGGGTTCTCATCATCTGCTCAGATAATTCTAGTTAAATCAGAAAATGTACTCACTCTACCAGAGCGCGCACTGCAATTTGAAGGCGACAGCCCTAACGTATTAATCCCAGATAGCTCAGAACAAGGCTTCCACAAGCAAGCGGTAAAACTGGGCCTATCAGATGGTATCAATGTTGAAGTCATCGAAGGTGTGGAGTTAGACGAAACCGTCATCGACAACAGTATGATGGGGGCAGCACATGGTTAAGCCAGCGCTGTTTAGTTGTTCACAGCGATTAGACAAACCTCTGTCACCTCGTAAATCGACCCTGTTGAGTATAGGCAGCTTGCTATTAGCAACTGTACTTAGTTGTCCTTCATATGCCCTTTCTATTGAACAAGCATGGCAGCGAGCCAAACAGACGGATCCTGATTACGAGAAAGCCCGAATTGGTGTTCAACTCGGCGAGAGTTTGGTGGATTTAAGTCGCAGCTCTTTATTACCCGCTTTAAGCGCGAGCGCTTCAGCAGACTGGAGCGAAGACCGCAGTAGTTCAAATCGGTATGGTGCAGAGCTGTCTCAGGTTATTTGGGACAGTAGTCTTTGGTCTGAATTAGATAAAGCACAATCAGATTATCTGAAATCCCAGCTGGAATTGGCTCAAGCACATAATGATTTGGCGGCTAAGTTACTTCTGGTTTATCTCGATATAGGCCGCGCCCAAGGTAACTTACAGCTAACTAACAGTAAGTTAGAGGAAGGCAGCAAGCTGCTAAAAATCTTCGAAAAACGCTATCTAGCAGGCAAAGTGAAATCGATTGATGTGGAAGAGATGCGTGCTAATCAGTTGTCTGACAAAGCCAATATTCTGCGAGCAAAGGCAGAGTTAGAAAGTAAAAAGTCAGAGCTGGAAGCGCTGATAAACCAAGCTCCTGATTCGGTGGATCAAATTCGTACTGAGAATTTGGTTGAGCCTCCTATGCTGGTGGCTTCTCAGCAGCAGTGGCTTGAGTTAGCGAGAAATAATAGCCCTGAATTACTGGTTGCCATAAAAGGCGTTGAAGCGCGCAAGCTAGACAAAAAATCCGCCCAAGGAGGTTATTACCCAACAGTTAAAGGGCAAGTGGGCTATAACGACAGTGATCGGTTGGACAACGGTGAATTTAACGCGGGTTTAACTCTTAGTGTTCCTATTGATTTAAATGGTTCAACACGCGCCAAAGTGGACCAAACTTCGCTTAACTTGTTGACGGCTAAGCAGGATTTACGAAAGGTTGAAATAGACATCAAGAAGCGAATTGATCAGAACTTTACTCAAGTGAAGCTCAACTGGGAACGAGTGTTAATGGCGCATGATGTTGTAGCGTCTCGCGCAGAGGTGTTGAGTAGCAAAGAAAAGTTATACGACGCGGGTTTCCTAGAAGCCTCAGATGTTATCAATGCACATAACAGCTTATTTGATTCAAGGTTCCTTCTACAGACCAACTTATATGATTATTGGCGTCAGAGAATAGGCCTGCTACAGACAACTGGTAAATTAGATGATGAAGCGATGGCGCTGATATCTCAGGCGTTACACCATGGTTAATCTTTTTCTTCAGACTTGGCAAACGTTGTTGGCGCATCGGATGAAAAGTGCCTTGGCTATTATTGCAATTTCATGGGGCGTACTGTCTGTTGTTGTTTTAATGGCGCTAGGGGAAGGCTTCTATCGTTATCAAACGAAGTCTTTCTCATTTTTGGTCAATGACACTCAGGTTGTGTTTCCCTCTAGTACGAGTAAACCTTGGCAGGGCTTGCCCTCAAGGCGCGAAATAAACCTTGAACAAGATAAAATTGAGCTGATCCAGCAGGCTGGTTTTGTTAAAGAGGCGTCTGCTGTTTACCTTAAATGGGATACCAGCGTGACGAATACTCAAGGGCATAATATTGGCAGTATGGTGAGTGGTGTTGCTCCCTCTTATTTTCCTATCTCACAAAATAAGTTGCAGCCTGGTTCACGAAATATTTCGGTGACGGATATGGCAAACCACACACGGGTGGCTGTATTGGGTGATCGAATTGCTCAAATGGGCGGAGTCGACATTGGCGACCATATTAAGATCAACGGCATTCCATTCTACGTAATTGGTGTGATGGTCGATAATGAAGGAGGGATCTCTTTCGGTGAGAGTCGACGAGTTTTTGTGCCTCAAACTACTTATCTTGATCTCTGGAACGATAAGCCATGGCAACTGCTATTAAAGCCTGTAGAAGCCATGGATTCCGCATCGTTTAGACGTAATATTGTTAATTTTTTTGCTAAACAGATGCACTTTGACCCTACGGATAAAGATGCGGTCTATCTGCCCGACTTTAGCGAGGGTGGGGACGTGATTACCGGTATCTTTCGTGGTATTCAAATATTCCTGACGACCAGTGGCGCTATGACTATGGCGGTTGGCGCTTTGGGTGTGGCTAATATCATGTTTCTCTCTGTTACGGAAAGAACTCGAGAAATTGGCGTTCGGCTGGCGATTGGTGCAACACAGGGTTCCATCATGTCTCAGTTTATTATTGAGGGGCTTATCTTAGTTACCTTAGGATCCATCGTGGGATTAATGGCGTCCTTTGGTACGGTTTATTTGCTTGGCTCGATGGCGTTACCAGAATGGATTGGATCACCTGTTATCACGTTAAGCTCGATTGGAATGGCGCTAACGGTGACACTGATTCTGGCGTTCTTAGCCTCTTACTTTCCTGCAAAACGGGCGTCTCGTCTCACTCCTGTTGATGCACTTAGTGCGAGGGCTTAATCATGCTATTACCGATGAGACAAATCTTTCAGGAAATGTCTGCAGAAAAGCTACGACTTGGACTCACAGTTCTGGCTGTTGCGTGGGCAACCTTGTGTATTTCAGCGATGCTATCGGTGGGAGAAGGCATTAGACAAGGCGTGCTTAAAACGGCACAAAATGGCAATGGTAATTTGATTTATCTATCAGGGGGGATGGCTACGGTTGATTATGGATCTTTTCATCAGGGCAAGCCGCTGACTCTAACAGTAGAAGATACGAAAGTTGTAGAGGCTCTGCCTAACATCAAAGCTGCGGTGCCGACAGCTGTGTGGGATGAATCACTTACTGTTGGGGAGCGAGGGTCTTGGAAAAAAGCGTTAGCGGTAACGACTGAATTTCAGTCGGTGACGAATCTCAAGACACGTCCAGGAGGGCGTTGGTTTAATCCTCTAGACCAAAAGCAACAACGCAAAGTCATCGTGTTGGGTTACCTTTTAGCGGCCGATTTGTTTAACCCTAATGAAAGCTTTAGCTGGTTTGCTACTGTCAAATTAGAGGTTAATCCCGTCGGGAAAACAGTAAAAATTGGCAGCCAAGAGTTTACGGTGATTGGTGTACTAGAGAAAAACAGTGCCAAGGTTGAACAGGGAGATAGCATCAATTATTCGAGCTTTGTTCCTTTCTCTACATGGCAGCGTTTTAATATCAACGGAGATATCAGTGGTATCAACGTTCAACCTCATGATGGTGTCGACAGAGTCAAACTTACAGATACGATTCGTCAGGTTATTGCGCGCAAACATGGTGCTAGTGTCAGTGATGAGCAGGTCGTTCAGGTTGAGGATATGTTCCTCAAACAAAAAACGATGCAACAATTCTTAGTTGGTCTGCAGGGGTTCCTTGGTGTGATTGGTTTTATCACTTTGGCAGTGGCGGGCATAGGTATTGCTAACGTGATGTATGCAACGGTGAAACGATCCACACGAGATATTGGCGTGAGAATGGCGGTCGGTGCTACTCCAGGGATGATTCGCATGCATTATCTGGTTCAGTCATTGATGACTATGATGATGGGCGGTTTATTGGGCTTAGTAATCACTTATACACTGATTGCTGTAATTCGCTCGTTAGAGCTTGAAGGCAACATGTTTTATGAGCGTCTTGGTAAACCTGTGCCTGAGCTTTCATGGTTGGTTGTCACCATTGTTGTTTTGACGTTGGTGGTTATTGGTGTCGCTGCGGCTTGGCTTCCGGCTAATCGTGCGGCGAAAGTGACTCCGATGGAGGCACTACAAAGTGAATGATGAGATCAAAGACAGCGGAGAAACCATGTCTAACAAATTCTTAGTGGAACTCTCAAATATCGGTAAACACTACTCAAACGGTGATACTGAAATACGTGCATTAGACGGTGTCGATCTCTCGATTGAGAAGGGAGAGTTTTTGTCTATTTTAGGCCCGTCAGGATCCGGTAAATCAACGCTGATGAATATGCTGGGTTGCCTTGATAAGCCGACGGAAGGGGAGTATCAGCTAGATGGAAAAAATGTTGCTGCGTTGAGTGCTAATGATCTTGCTGGTATTCGGAATCAAAAAATTGGTTTTGTATTCCAGAGTTTTAATTTG
>NZ_PIGC01000012.1:0-155776 GCF_003050065.1 Vibrio sp. 10N.286.51.C3
GATTCGTTACAGAAAAACCAAAATTTGCCGCTGTCGCTAAAGTTAACCCTAGATAGTAAATTGCAGTGTTAGATTAGAGAACAGCGTATAAGAACCGTACAAGCTGCACTAAATTTATTCTTTGGAGAGTGATAATTAATCATTTGAATTAAAAGATAAAATTTATTGTTGACGAATTTTTTCCATCCGTTAAAGTACACCTCGTTCTCACGGCTTAGGTCGCTGAGAGATGGTGTTTTACTTTTCAGTAATCAGCATCGCAAGATTGCGTTGCCCTGGTGGTGGAATTGGTAGACACAAGGGATTTAAAATCCCTCGGCGTTCGCGCTGTGCCGGTTCAAGTCCGGCCCGGGGCACCATCTATCTTGCTTCTACTTTTTGAGTAGAGTGATGAACAAAGAGTTGTTCTCTTAAATCACTATTAAAGGCGCCTTGGCAGAGTGGCTATGCAGCGGATTGCAAATCCGTGGACCTCGGTTCGACTCCGGGAGGCGCCTCCATTCTTTCTCTTAGTTTGATAAGTTAAGAGATATTAAGAATGAAATGCGATACTAGCTCAGTTGGTAGAGCGCAACCTTGCCAAGGTTGAGGTCATCGGTTCGAACCCGATGTATCGCTCCAAATTTTGTAATGTTGATGTATTTTGACATTAAGATGGTGTTTTACTTTTCAGTAATCGGCATCGCAATAAAGAATTGCGTGCCCTGGTGGTGGAATTGGTAGACACAAGGGATTTAAAATCCCTCGACGTTCGCGTTGTGCCGGTTCAAGTCCGGCCCGGGGCACCATCTATTTGATTGTTACCTTTTACTAGGTGACAATCAAAAGAGTTGTTCTCTTAAAACACTACTGAAGGCGCCTTGGCAGAGTGGCTATGCAGCGGATTGCAAATCCGTGGACCTCGGTTCGACTCCGGGAGGCGCCTCCACTATTAAAAGTTGAAGGGCCAGCAGAAATGCTGGCCTTTTTGCTATCTGAAATTCTAAACCCTCATGCTATGTTCAAACTTCCACGTATGTTATCTAGTCAATAACACCTCTAGGAACAAGCTCTTATCTGATCACTTTCTTTGCCTGTCTGTTCCTTGTGTAAACCGGTCATTTGCTAAACAATCAACAGCATCTGTTAACCAATTTTGGTGGTTTTTGAGTGAAATTAGTGGGGAATGGAAAAGGCGATTGTCTTTTGCGTCATTGAGTTCTTCATATTTAGACATAGTTGCTCATGATCCTGTAACGCTTTCATTAGTTATTACACTTATTATGACTACAAATGAAAATGATTGTTATTTACTTACGTTGCTGCTAACCTATTGTGAAACTTTACAACATCTTATCTAATGCACAAAAGTGTATATAAAACCCCGCTAAACCTTATTAAAGCTACGGTTATTCGTTTGCTTCGTATGATAAATCAGCAGATCTACCTCTTTTGTTCTACCCCTTTTGGGTAGTTCGTTTTCGTAATTGATTTACATCATATTTTCATTTTCTTTCATAATTCATTATTCGCTCAGTTAAGAAATATATAACCTTCAGGAATTCTTATGAGCAAGATGAAGCTAGTCGTAATCGGTAACGGGATGGTCGGCCATCGCTATATCGAAGATTTAGTCGAGAAGACAGATGTTGCAAACATGGACATCACGGTGTTCTGTGAAGAACCACGTGTAGCCTATGACCGTGTACACCTTTCTTCTTATTTTTCACACCACACTGCAGACGAACTTTCTTTAGTTAAAGAAGGTTTCTACGAGAAACACGGCATCAATATGCTGATCGGTGAACGTGCGATAAACGTTAACCGTGAAAAGAAAACAGTTTACTCAAGCACTGGTCGAGAAATTCAATACGACAAACTTGTTCTTGCTACCGGTTCTTTCCCATTCGTACCGCCAATCAAAGGCAACGAAGGTAAAGACTGTTTCGTTTATCGCACTATCGAAGATCTGAAAGCTATCGAAGCAACCGCTAAGAACTCTAAGTCTGGTGTTGTTGTGGGTGGCGGTCTACTTGGTCTTGAAGCTGCAGGTGCACTTAAAGCACTTGGCGTAACCACACACGTTGTTGAGTTTGCTCCTAAGCTAATGGCCGAGCAGCTTGACCAAGCGGGTGGTAACCAACTTCGTCAAAAAATCGAACGTATGGGCGTTAACGTACATACAAGCAAGAACACGCTTGAGATTGCTCCTGAAGGCACTGAAGCTCGTAACGTAATGCGTTTTGCAGACGGTACAGAGCTAGAAACTGATTTCATCGTATTCTCTGCTGGTATTCGCCCACAAGACAAACTTGCTCGTCAAATGGGTTTAGGTATTGCACCTCGTGGCGGTATCGAGATTAACGATCACTGTCAAACGACAGACAAAGATATCTACGCTATCGGTGAGTGTGCGTCTTGGAACCAAACGTTCTACGGCCTTGTTGCTCCTGGTTATAAGATGGCGACGGTAGCGGTTGATCACGTTGTTGGTAACGAAAGCACATTTGAAGGTGCGGACATGTCTGCGAAGCTTAAGCTTCTCGGCGTGAAAGTAGGTTCTATCGGTGATGCAAACGGCCGTACTCCTGGTTGTAAGAGCTACGTTTACCAAAACGAAGAGTCAGAAGTTTACAAACGCCTAATCGTATCTGAAGACAACAAGAAGCTTCTTGGTGCGGTAATGGTTGGTGATACGTCTGACTACGGCGATCTTCTTCAGCTAATGCTGAATGAAATCGACCTACCAGAGCACCCAGATGCATTGATTCTTCCTGCTCATGCTGGTGCTGAAAAGCCAACACTTGGCGCGGACTCTCTTCCTGAATCTGCAGTTATCTGTTCTTGTTTCGATGTAACTAAAGGCAAGATTGCACAAGCTGTTGCTGAAGGTCACCACACCATTGGTGATATCAAAGCAGTAACAGGCGCAGGTACGGGCTGTGGTGGTTGTATTCCACTTGTGGCTTCAGTACTGAACGCTGAACTTGCTAAAGCTGGTGTAGAAGTGAAGAACGACGTATGTGAGCACTTTGCTTACTCTCGCCAAGAGCTTTTCCACTTGATTCGTATCGAAGAGATCAAAACATTCGACGAACTACTAGAGAAATACGGTAAAGGCTACGGCTGTGAAGTATGTAAGCCTCTAGCGGGTTCTATCCTTGCTTCTTGCTGGGGTGAACACATCCTTAAGCCTGAGCTAGTGAAACTGCACGATACCAACGATAACTTCCTAGGTAACATGCAAAAAGACGGTACTTACTCTGTAATCCCTCGTATGGCGGGTGGTGAAGTAACACCTCAAGCACTAAGTGTTCTTGCTGATGTTGCGGCTGAATACAACCTGTACACCAAGATCACGGGTGCACAACGTATCGGTCTATTCGGTGCTCAAAAAGATGACTTACCAGCAATCTGGAAGAAGTTAATCGCAGCAGGCTACGAAACTGGTCAAGCTTACGCAAAAGCGCTTCGTATGGCGAAGACATGTGTTGGTTCTACTTGGTGTCGTTACGGCGTTCAAGATTCAGTTGGCCTAGGCGTGATGATCGAGAACCGTTACAAAGGCATCCGTACTCCTCATAAGATGAAGTTTGGTGTGTCTGGTTGTACTCGTGAGTGTGCTGAAGCTCAAGGTAAAGACTTAGGTATTATCGCAACTGACGCGGGTTGGAACATGTACGTGTGTGGTAACGGTGGTATGAAACCTCGTCACGCAGACCTACTTGCAAGCGACTTAGACCAAGAAACTCTAATCAAGTACATCGACCGTTTCATGATGTTCTACATCCGCACGGCTGCTCCACTGCAACGTACTTCTGTATGGATGGACAACCTAGAAGGTGGTGTTGATTACCTACGTGAAGTGATTGTAGACAACAAGCTTGGCATCAATGACCAACTTGAAACTGACATTGCTGGCCTAGTGGATAACTTTGCTTGTGAGTGGACAGACACAATCAACGACGAAGCTCAACTTAAGCGCTTTGCACACTTCATCAATGCTGATGACCGTGATGAAAACGTTGTGTTTGTTGATGATGGCCGTGAACAACACCGTCCAGCGACATTCACTGAGAAACACCCTGAAGCGAAGGGCGATATCCTTCACGTTGAACTGGTTTAATTGGGAGACGACATCATGGCATTTACCAAAGTTTGTAAGATCGAAGACATTATCCCAGGTACAGGTGTTTGTGCATTGGTTGGTGGTGAGCAAATAGCTGTCTTCCGCCCAACTAAGGCTGAAGAAGTATTCGCGATTAGCAACACAGACCCATACTTCCAATCTAACGTGTTATCACGTGGTCTGATTGTTGAGCACAAAGAAGAGCTTTGGGTGGCAAGCCCACTTAAAAAGCAACGCTTTAACCTAGCAACAGGTGTGTGCATGGAAGACGAGAACTTCAACGTGAAAGCGTACAAAGCTCGTGTTACCAAGGGTGCTGTAGAAATCTCTGCTTAATCTTTGGATGAGTAAGATTTGATAGTTCAAGGGTTCTAGTTCTCGATATTGCCTTAACTCGGTAACTAGAGCCTTTTCCTATCCAATTTTAACTTTTAATTTTACTTTTTAAGGACAACATTATGTCTCCTGATTACAAACCAGCTGAATTCGTTCAAACGATGATCGATGTGGGTGAAGCGAAAACTAAAACAAGTACTCGCGATCTTCTGATTCGAAGCACTATGGCTGGTATCATCCTTTCTCTAGCGGTTGTTGTAGCAATTACAGCAATGGTACAAACAGGCATTGGTCTTGTTGGCGCACTAGTGTTCCCAGTTGGCTTCGTGATTCTAAGTGTTATGGGTTATGACCTAGTAACTGGCGTTTTCGGCCTTGCGCCTTTGGCTAAATTCGACAACCGTCCAGGCATCACTTGGGGCCGTATCCTACGTTGTTGGGGTATTGTTGGTCTTGGTAACCTTATCGGTTCTTTGATTGTTGCTTTCCTAGTGGCTGTTTCTTTAACAGGTAACTTCTCTCTAGAGCCAAACGCTGTTGCTCAAAAGTTCATTGCTGTTTCTACAGGTCGTAGCTTAGGCTTTGAAAACATGGGCATGGACGGATGGATCACGTGTTTCGTACGCGGTATCTTCTGTAACCTAATGGTATGTCTAGGTGTGATTGGTAACATGACTGCTCGTACAGTGTCTGGCCGTGTAGCAATGATGTGGTTCCCAATCTTCATCTTCTTCGCACTAGTGTTCGAGCACACAGTAGTAAACATGTTCCTATTCCCACTAGGTATGATTCTTGGCGCTGATTTCGGTATCGCGACATGGTTGAACTTCAACCTTATCCCAACAATCCTAGGTAACATCGTTGGTGGTCTACTAATGACGTGTGTTCCTCTATACCTAACTCATGCTAAAACAGCACCTTCTCTAGGCGCTAAGTAATTAGATAGCTCTAGGTTAATGAGCAACTAATAATGTGTGTTAAGCCCCAAGCTGTTGATTTGGGGCTTTTTTGATCTTAACACTCTCTACTTTTGATAACGGTGCACCTAAGGCGAGCAATGTGTGCTTGATGATGGTGCAAATGTCAGGGTTTTCCAACGTAATAGATTGTTTTGTTATATAAACTTCTATCTTGATTAGAATTAATCGTGAAGTTTTATGGCAACAACTGATAGTCTAAGAAGTAGGGATATTGGTGATTCATACAACGATGAATCGTCATACAGAATTAAGCTTGAAATATAACAAGCTAACTTTCGGAGCAAAGCATGTCAGAAGTATCGCCATCGAATGTTAAAACAGGAAACACAGGATTTGTTTCATTAGTAGGTGCCGGTCCGGGCGACCCAGACTTACTTACGTTAAAAGCGGCACGAGTGATTCAACAAGCAGACGTTTTGGTTTATGACCGCTTGGTATCAAAGGATATCTTGGCGATGGCTAACCCAAAAGCGGAAATGCTGTATGTGGGTAAAAAGCTCGATCATCACTGCGTACCTCAAGATCAGATCAACCAACTATTGGTCACTAAAGCACAAGAGAATAAGCATGTAGTACGCCTTAAAGGTGGAGACTCATTTATCTTTGGTCGTGGCGGGGAAGAGTGTGAAACACTGGCTGAAAATGACGTTAGATTTGAAGTGATTCCGGGCATCACAGCTGCTGCAGGCGCAACGGCTTATGCGGGTATTCCGTTGACGCACCGTGACCATGCGCAAAGCGTTCAGTTTATTACCGGTCACCTTAAGAAAGACGGCGAAGATATTGACTGGCAATCTCTTGCTCAGCACAACCATACAATTGTGTTTTACATGGGGTTAAAAGAGAGCCCAAACATTCAGAAAAACTTACTGGACAACGGTATGCGAGCTGATATGCCTGTAGCGATCATTGAAAACGGTACTCGCCAAGAGCAAAAGGTTTACCGCGGTGGGCTGAGTGATTTGGCAAGCCTTGCTGCTACAGCAAAGAGCCCTGCACTTATTGTCGTTGGCAGTGTAGCTCAGCTACATGAAAAGCTAGATTGGTTTAACAAGCAAGCTTAATTATTTGGCCTTCTAGTTGTCTTTTTAAACAATTGCTGAACTCATCAAGTATCAAATACTGCAGCGGCTGCTTTGTCGCTGCATTTCTTGTTGGCGCATTGGCATTTCATCGATGATATTGGTGATTTTCTGCCAGTCTGTCTTACCGCTCCACCTGTGTTTCTCTTTTCCGTCTTTACCTATCAAAATAGCAGTATGTGAACCTTTTGGTATTCCATAGCTATCGGTTACGGCTTCTAGGTTAAATTCTTCTTCAAGCCAAGTAGGGACTGTGTAGCCGCTCTCCGCAATGACAATGATAACTACGTCTCTTTCATCCAATTGACAGTTGTTGATCAACACTTCATTGAGAAATTCTTTGACGACGGAATCTTCCTTTGGTGCAAAGTAGATCACGCTACGGTGCGGTAACGGTTTTGAATGTGAATAGGCGGGGTAGGCAAGTACCGAGTGAATGGTTGAGCTCATGACCAATACTGTGCTGATAGTCAGTAGTTTAATCAAGCTAAACCAGACGCGAAAACTTGCCGAATAATTCATTGATTTCGCTGCTTTGGCTGTGTCGATGCTTACGCACGATTTGTGTATTTGTCGGTGTAGCATGGCCAACCTCCCTTGAAAACTCAAAGTCTGAGAATGATTTGAAAGTTACGTAGGGAAGAAAGTTAAGTTCAGAACCATTCGATAAACGTACAACACAAATCAACCTGCATTAAGCATAGTTAGGATTACGCTAAACATACGGAGATTTACGTTAACGGAAGGAAACAAGTTCATTTTTATTGAGTAAAGCGACTCGCATTTTATAAGTGAATAGAATAGGGTATACGGAAAATCTAAAGGTATGAATTTATGGAAAACATAGCAATTTTGGTCGACGTTCAGAACGTTTACTACACGACGCGCGACAAATACCGTTCTAACTTCGACTATAACCAGTTTTGGTATGTTGCCACGGAAGGGCGTAACGTTGTTGCAGCTAATGCTTACGCAATCTCAAGCCAAGACCCTAAGCAGCGCCAATTTCATCACATCCTGCGTGGTGTTGGCTTTAATGTGAAGCTGAAACCGTTTATTCAGCGTCGAGATGGTAGTGCAAAAGGTGACTGGGATGTAGGTATAGCACTAGACGCGATAGAGCTTGCTGAGACAGTCGATACGATTGTTTTAGTCTCTGGCGATGGCGATTTCGAAATCCTTGTAGAGCGAATCAAAGAGCGTTTTGGCAAACCTGTTGAAGTGTATGGTGTACCGGGGTTAACCGCTCAAAATCTTATCGATTCTGCGTCAAAATTTGTACCGATCGAAAAAGATTTTCTTCTATAGAGGAAATCAGGCACTTTATAATTGAAATCAATAATAACGATAATTAGAATGCAAACAGTTCTTATTTATCGGTGTGTGTAATGTCTCGCGTTTTAGTTGTTGATGATGATATTCAGTTGTGTGAGTTGCTGGGTGAAGTGTTAGAAAATGAGGGGTATCACGTTGATACCGTTCATTGCGGTGAGTCCGCGCTTGAGTTTATTCAATCGAACCCTGTCGATTTAGTTTTACTCGATGTAATGCTTCCAAACCTAAGTGGTATTCAAGTGGCAAGGCGTATTTGTCAGCGTTTTGCTACTCCCATTCTTATGCTAACCGCGCTTAACGACGATGCCTCAATGCTCGATGGTTATCAAGCTGGAGCCGATCAGTACATCGCTAAACCTTTCAATGTTCCTGAACTCTTAACCCGAATTAAGGTGATCTTGCGCCGAGTGGGTTTTGAGCGTCAGAGACAATCTTTAGCTTCCTCTAATCACGGTTTGTGCGAACAACTCTCTCGTTTGCCATTAACCGGTACTGAAAAAGACTTGCTTGATTATCTTGTTAAAAATGACGGTATCGTGGTTTCCAAGTCTGACCTTCAAGTTCATGTACTTAAGAAAGAGCTGTGTCCTTTCGATCGTAATTTAGATATGCATATCAGTAATATACGTCGAAAATTGGTGCAGGCGGGCCTGTCGAAACAGCACATTAAAACCGTTCGTGGTAAAGGCTACAGTTACCTAGAGTCGGTCGGCGCATGAGTGCCCATCTAATACGTTGCCCGGATTTCATCGCTAAGCGAAAAGATGGATTAACCTTTCAATTGTTTAGTTACCTGACAGTGATTCTAGTGAGCATTTTGATCCTGCAAGGTGTCGCTGAAAGAGCGTTGATGAAGGCTCTGCTAAAGGTCCCTGAGTCCGTTAAAGCAGAAATGTTGGATCTTGCTCATCAAGCGAATGTTTTGATCGAAGAAGGGGACATGGACGAGCTAGCTGACTGGGGTAATGCTCAACGTTATTATTTGTTCGTTATTGACGAGAATAACCGCCCAATTACACATCGACACATGCATCCGCACTTCGAATTTAAATTGAAGTTTCTGCGTACCTTAGACCATCAACTGAGTGACCGTGTGAGCAAGCCAATTTTTGGCTTGCCACTGGATAATGGCAGTACGCTTGTTATTCAACTTCCTCACCAGTTTCACCCCGCAAAATCCTTTGCTCCATACTCCTATATGCTTAAAGCTTTGATTGCCTTGGTTGTATTGTCTCTGTTCTCGATTATCATGGCGAAAAGCCTGCAGCAACCGTTGGATAGATTGAGAGAAGCGAGTCGCAGACTTGCTCAAGGCGATTTCACTGTCAGTGTGGTATCGGAGTTAAATTCCACCACGCGAGAATTCAACGAGCTTGCACACGATTTTGATCATATGACCTTTGAGATTAAATCTCTAGCTGAAAAACAACGTCGTTTGATTCGTGATGTGTCACACGAGTTAAGAACGCCATTAGCAAGGCAAAACCTCGCACTACACCTGCTACGAAGCAAGGTTGATGATAAAAGCATTGGTTTGCTAGAACGAATGGAAAGCGAAACAGAAGAGATGAACAAGCTGGTGGGTGAGATACTTGAATTTAGCCGCTTAGAAACCTCTCGCTATGACTCTAAATTAAGCTTAATGCACCTAGAGCACTATTGCTCGATGTTGATCGCGCAGATGCAAAACGATTTAAAGCCGAATCAAACTTTGATTGGTGACTTAGAGACACCGACATCAATGGTGAGTGTTGATGAGAGACTACTTCTTCGAGTGATCGGTAACTTGGTCGGCAATGCAATTAAATACGCGGGTGAGAACGCTCATGTTATCGTGACGACATACGAACAGGTCATAGATAAACGTTACAGTGTCATATCTGTAGAAGATGATGGTGAGGGTATTGCTGATAACAAGATTGCGGGTATATTCGACCCGTTTACACGAATTGAATCAGCGCGCGATAAACAGTCTGGTGGCTACGGGTTAGGTCTTGCGATTGTTAAAGAAGCGATGGGTGTGATGAATGGGCACGTTACTGCTGAGAATAGAGACGGTGGGGGGCTTAGAGTGAACCTTATGTTCCCAATCGGTGATTAGCTTTCTCTATTGAGAAGAAGGCTAAATAGATAATTGTCCCAACTCAATTGTACAGACTTAAGCGATACCCAATAAAAAAGCGCCACTGCATCTGCAGTGGCGCTTTTCTTTATGTGCTTTGAATGAGCTAGGCGTAGCCATTAATTACGCCTGAGCTTGAAGACAAGAGCATCAGATAAGCGAGACTATGCCTGTTGGCGAGCTAGCTTAACTTCTTCTTCTTTCTCACCTGCTGCTGGGTCGTTGAAGCGAGACTCGTCTAGAGCGCCTTCAGACTTAGCAACGATGATAGATACGGCACTATCACCTGTGATGTTTACAGCGGTACGAATCATATCAAGAAGGCGGTCAACACCCATGATTAGAGCGATACCTTCAAGCGGTAGACCAACTTGGTTCAATACCATCGCTAGCATAACAAGACCAACACCAGGAACACCTGCAGTACCAACAGACGCCAGTGTCGCCGTTAGGATAACCATTAGGTAATCACCCATAGATAGGTCGATGTTGTACGCTTGCGCGATAAACGCAGTCGCAACACCTTGCATGATTGCAGTGCCGTCCATGTTCACAGTTGCACCTAGTGGAACTGTGAAAGAAGCGACTTTGTTGTCTACGCCCATGCGGTTCTTAGCTGTTTCCATTGTTACTGGAATTGTTGCGTTTGAAGATGCTGTTGAGAATGCAAACATGATTGCATCTTCCATCTTACGTAGGAACGTAATCGGGCTAAGGCCAGTGAATCCTTTAAGCATTGCGCTGTAAGTCACCAGACCGTGCAACAGCAGGGTACCCGCAAGTACTAAGAAGTATTCTGCTAGGTTCCAAATCGCGCCCAAGCCAAGGCCAGAGAACAGTTTCGCCATCAAGAAGAACACGCCGTAAGGAGCAAGGTTCATTAGTAGCGCAACTAGCTTCATGATCACTTCGTTTAAATCAGAGAAAACGGCAGCGATACGTTCACCTGGTTTTCCTGCTGCACTGATTGCGATACCAAACAACACTGCAAATACGATAACTTGTAACGTTTTGCCCTCAGCCATCGCCTGAATAGGGTTGGTTGGGAACATGTCGATGATTACTTGGCCTAAAGAAGGAGCATCCGCTGATTTGAAAGAGCTCGCAGCAGTAAGATCCGCACCAGCTCCAGGTTGGAACAGGTTACCGATAGTAAGTGCTAGAGTGATAGCAACGGCTGTAGTACCGATATAAAGTGCAAGCGTTTTGCCCCCCATACGGCCAAGAGTTGATAAGTCTTTAAGAGAACTTGTACCGCATACTAGTGAAACGAAGACTAGTGGCACAACAAGCATTTTTAAACTGGCGACAAAGATTTGTCCGCCTACTTCAAAGAGTCCGTTAACGATGTAGTTGTTAACAAATCCGCTGTCTGCAAAAAGGGATTGAATGGCAAATCCCGTTAATATACCTACGACCATACCGAGGATTACTCGACCAGTCAGAGACATAGGTTTCTTGGTATTCATTTAGAACACTCCTTATTATTTATAACTTTGATACCTTTTCAAAGTGAGCAGGAGATTAGCAGTCGGTTGTTCAAATCGAAAAACAAAAAATGAGTTTGGAATTATAGATGTGATCAGAATCACTGATAATTGTGTAAATTAAACAAAATTCAACAATATAATTCACTATAATTTTACATTTATCGAGGGTTTTATACATAAACTTGTCGTTTCAAAGGTAGTAAATAAGAAGAGATGATTTTCTTATTGATCGTCACACCTCAAATTGACCTGGCCAATAACGCAGTTTCAAAAAAACTGGATGGCGACAACCACTTTTAAGCGTAAATGTTCTCTAAATATCTGTATTGAAATGGGTTTGTTTAACTTTATAAAAACGCCTTTCCGCCACGCCTTTACAAAACTTTACGAATGCAAAGAATGCAAAGAATGTAAATTTAATGCAAATGGTAATAATTATCACTTATATTCTCTCCCGAAATGATTCAGTGGTACCGGAAACGGTTCAGCGAGCACATCGAATGACTAACAAAGTGCTCGTCTAAAAGAATAAAAGCGGAGTAAAGGACATGTTTTCAAAGAGCCCATTGGCTTTAGTGATCGGCGCAGTATTAGCTTCACCAGCAGTATTGGCAGAAACAGTAAAAACAGACGAGCATATGGTTGTTGAAGGTCGCGACTACGGTTACAAAGCCGACACGAACACAACAGCGATGCGTATGGAGGCAACTCAATTAGAGACTCCGGGACAAGTTTCAGTAATCGATGAGCAAATCATCGATGAACAGCGTGCTAGCACGTTAGGTGAAGTTCTTAAGAACGACGCATCTGTTGGTGCGGGTTCTAAATCAACTAACCGTGAGCGTTTCACGCTTCGTGGTTTTAATTTGGAGAGTAGCTCTGGTTACCTGCGTGATGGCGTTCAACACTGGTCTCATTACCGCCAACCGGTAGAGCTTCTGGAGCGAGTTGAAGTATTGAAAGGCCCAGCTGGTCTACTTTACGGTAAGTCTGCTCCTGGCGGTCTTGTGAACATGGTTTCTAAGAAGCCAACATATGAAACTCAAGTTAACGTAAGCCAAGATATCGGTTCTGATAGCTACACGCGTACTACCGCTGATGTTAGCGGTTCATTAAATGATGACCAAACTTTACGTGCTCGTTTGATTGTTTCACAAGAAAACCAAGACTCTTACCGCACACGTTTTGATGGCACAGATGTAGAGACTGACCGTTTTGTTGGTGGTCTATTTGTTGATTACGATATCAACGAAGACATCATGTTGTCTGTTCATTACGACCGCACTATTGAAGAGGGCGATTTAGACAACGGTTCTAAAATCGATACTTCTACTGGTAAAGTTATCGACCCTAACACGGTTAATGACCAACGCTTTGCTCAAACGGACAACGACGTTGCAAACTACGGTGCATCTGTAACCGCTAACTTGAACGACGCTTGGTCTGTGAAGACAGGCATCAGCCGTCAGTTCTATGAACGTCAACGTACAGAATCAAACAACACGGTATATAGCGATAAGAGCGGCGGTTACGGCTACAAGGTATCAGACCGTCACGATGAATGGACGTTTGATACGGCTTATGTAGATTTTACTGGTGATTTCGATGCACTAGGTGTAAACCACCGCCTACTTGTTGGTGTGAATGGTCTTCATTACGATTACGAGCGTTTATACGATTCTGGCTACACATGTGTTAACGCAACAGAAGCAGAAGCAGCTGCTGCATGTGGTAACGGTTTTGATATGCCTTCTAACGTTAACTACAAGAACGACAATGAAGTGTCTCACTCTGAAAGCCAACACTACGGTCTTTATGTTCAAGACTTAGTAACGCTGACTGAACAGTGGCAAGTACTTGGTGGCGTGCGTTTCGCTTACGACAAAACGACGAGCAGCTCTAATCAAGAAGAGAGCTACAACAACATTCTTCCTAAGCTTGGTGTGATTTATTCACCAGCGTCTAATGGTTCTATTTACGCGGTTTACTCTGAAAGTTTCGAACCTGTTGGCGAAATCACAGATAAAGATGACGTGAACTTTGGTCAGTCTCAAGACGCTAAGAAGGGCACACTTTACGAGCTAGGTTCTAAATGGGAACTGTTTGATGAGCGTCTGTTTGTATCAGGAGCATTGTTCCAGATCACTCAATCGAACATGCAAGTGACTGAAGACCTAGATCCAGCAAGCAATAACGGCAAAGAGACACGCACAAGCCAAGTTGGTGAGCAAGTTCATACTGGTGTAGAACTGTCGGCTACCGGCTACATGACTGAAGCATTCTCTTTGAGTGCATCAACTATGTTCTTGGATGCTGAATACCAAAATGACCCTGCACTTGAAGGCAAAACTCCAGCTGACGTTCCTGAGTTTACGGCTAGCATTTGGTCTACTTATGCATTCAACAACGGTACTGATGTAAACCTGGGTATTTATCATGTAGGTGAGCGTTACACAGAAAGCGCTAACACATTCAAAAAAGATGCTTACACTCGTGTAGACATGGGTGTGTCACATACAATGAAGTATGATGAAAACCTAGATTTCGTTGCACGCTTCAACGTAGAAAACTTGTTTGATACTGACTACCTTGAAGGCGGCAGCACGAGCAACGTTGTTGTCGGCGAAGGCCGTAACTACATGGCGACTTTACAGGTAAAATACTAATTTGTTAGTAGGGTACTATTAATAGCTTAAATATTAAGGGGAAGGTTTCGACTTTCCCCTTTCGTGATTCCGCTATTTAATAAAAATATCCCTAGTAATGCGAGTGACTTTTAATGATAATGAGACTGCTTATCAATAAAATTCATTTGACCTTCTTCTTATAGTAAATGACTACAATTATGAATCTTTTAAAAACTAGCCTAGCGCTTGCCATCAGTTTGGTTGCAACGTCTTCGATGGCAAACAGCTTGGATCAAGCTCAATCAATTCAAAACAAGACCAATAACGCGTCGGCTTCGAGCCAAAAGATTATTGATAAAAGCTCACAAGCGACTTTAATGCTGCAAGCTGAGATTGAGCGTCTGCAAGAAGAAGTTAAAAACCTAGAAATCTATCACGATCACCTTGCTGCATTGGTTGAAAGCCAGAATCGAGAAGCTCAGAGCCTTGAAGGGCAGATCGACGAAATCAAATACACACGTCAAGGTGTTGTGCCTCTGATGTATCAGATGATTGATGGTCTTCAACAGTTAGTTGATAACGATGTGCCAATCAAGAAAGAACAGCGTTTAGAAAGAGTTGAAAAGCTGCAAGCAATGATGACTCGTGCTGACGTGAGTGATGCAGAAAAGTATCGTCGTATCCTAGAAGCTTACCAAATCGAGATGGACTACGGAATCAAGCTAGGTGCTTATCAAGGTCGAGTAGCATTGAACAGCGACAGAACGATTGAGGCTGATGTATTGCATTTAGGTCGTATCTCATTAGTTGCTCGTAATCTAAACGGCAGCCAATACTGGTCTTGGAATCAAATACAAAACCAATGGCAAGAGCTAGATTCTTCGATGAAATCTGAGTTAGATAAAGCTTACGACATTGCTAGCCAACAAGCTGCACCAAGCCTAATTACTTTACCTGTTTCTCTAACTGTTGCGGAGGTTAAGTAATGAACTTAAAGGCATTAGCAGTATTGCTTTGCATCACGTCTATTTCCTTTTCTGCTTTCTCTGCTTCTGATTCAACGGCTCAGTTGGTTAACAAAGCGAAGTCAGAAAATCGTACTCAAGCTTCTCACAATGTGGTTCGTGAAGCCGATTTTAAAAAGACTGAACAAGAGCTGAAAGCGATTAAAGCACAGCTTGAAGCGAAACGTACCTCGATTCAAGGCGCGACAGATGTTCTGACTCAAACATTCAGTGATAACGAAAACAAGCTTGCTCGCTTAGAAGAGAAGCTGCGTTTAGAAACCGGTAGCTTAGGCGAGTTGTTCGGTGTCGTTCGTCAAAACGCAAAAGAACTAGGCGCAGAGCTTAGCTCAACAGTAAACAGCGTTGATCGCGCTGAGCACACAGCGACCGTTGACCAAATTATCGATGCTAAATCCCTGCCATCAATGCCACAACTTTCTGGTTTGTGGATGAGCATGGTTGAGCAGATTCAAGCGAGCTCTGAGCTTAGCAAGTCTCAAATTGCATTCATTAATGGTGAAGGTAATACACAAACTGTTGATGCGTATCGTTTAGGTTCGATTGGTCTTGTGACGGATCAAGGTTATGTTAGCTGGAACACTCAGCGTGAAGATGCGATTGCGTATCTGAAACAGCCATCGAATGGTCCAACATTGGCATCGCTTTCTACATTAGCAAATGGCGACGTGTCTAACGTGGTTGTCGATCCTTCTCGTGGGTTCATGCTAGAGCAACTAGCGCTAACGCCAAGCTTAACTGATCGCCTTGAAGCGGGTGGTGTTGTTGGTAAAGTGATTCTTGGCTTACTTGCAATCGGCCTAATCATCGCATTGGTTCGTGGTGTTTCATTAGCTATCGCTCGTCAGAAAATTCGCGCACAACTTAAGAACCCTGAACAAGCAGGTGATAACCCACTAGGCCGTGTTCTTGCAGTGTACAACAAAGAACAAAACCAAACGGTTGAAGCGTTAGAGCTGCGACTTTTAGAAGCGGTAGTGGATGAGCAGACTCACCTAGAGAAAGGCCTATCTATGCTTAAGCTATTGGCGGCACTTGCTCCAATGTTAGGTCTTCTAGGTACTGTAACCGGCATGATCGAAACATTCCAAGTGATCACACAGTTTGGTAATGGCGACCCTAAAGTAATGGCGGGCGGTATTTCGATGGCGCTTGTAACGACGGTACTTGGTCTTGTTGCAGCAATGCCTCTTCTACTGGCACACAACATTCTTAGCACTCAGGCTGAAAACATTCGCAATATTCTTGAGAAACAAGGTATTGGTCTTGTAGCCGAGCAGGCAGAAAAAACGGTTGAGTCAAAAGCTGTCGTTTCACCAGTTGGGACTGCTGCGTAATGGATATTTTGTCGGGTTCTCTATTACCAGCGAGTTGGTTAACGAGTGACTGGCTGCTGTCTTTATCAAGCTTTATGGAGCAGGGCGGTTTCGTTCTGTGGTGGCTAGCGGCTGTCGTCCTAGTGTATTGGGTGCTTGTGGTAGAACGTGTGCTTTATCTTGCGTTCTACTTTCCAAAGCAGCGCCAAGCTTGGATTACTAAGTGGCATGAAAGAGAAGATCACTCTTCTTGGCATGCCAAAGCCATTCGCGAAGGTTGGTTAGGGCAAGCGAGTATCTTACTTTACCAAAACTTGAACTTTATTAAGCTGTTAGTCGCTATTTGTCCGATGTTGGGTTTGTTAGGTACCGTCACCGGTATGATCTCTGTTTTTGATGTGATGGCGACTCAAGGAAGCAGTGACCCTAAATTGATGGCTTCAGGTATCTCGTTGGCAACACTGCCAACCATGGCGGGTATGGTTGCTGCATTAGCGGGCATGTTTGTTCATGCTCGTTTAGCGAAAGTGTGTAACCGCTTAGAATTGAAATTAGAAAAATCTTTAAGGAGTCAACGATGAGACTCGGTCGACGTCATTCAAAAAACGAAGAGGCTCAAATAGACCTTACTTCGATGCTTGATATTGTATTTATCATGCTTATTTTCTTTATTGTGACCAGTTCATTTGTTCGTGAATCAGGGGTTGAAGTCAATCGCCCACAAGCTTCTAACGTAGTAAGCCAAAAGGATGCGGGCATCTTTGTTGCGATTACTTCTGCTAACGACATCTTTATCGACAAACGTGTCGTAGATGTTGAACGTGTCCAAGCAACGTTAGAACACTTGTTGCTAGAACAACCTGATGCTTCTTTGGTTATTCAAGCGGATGAACACGCTTACAACGGTACGGTTGTTAAAGTGATGGACGCGGCTAAAGGTGCGGGTGTTAAAAACATTGCGCTTGCTGCTGAAAAGCGATGATCTTGGAGGATCTTCATAAATGATTCGCCTATTTCTTGCTTTACCGCTGGCGGGTGCATTGGGCCTGGCTCTATTTTCTTTCATGGCTTGGATGGTCGATAATGGCCATCAACGTTCACCAGATGATAGCGAGACGTTGAGTTTCAACATGGTGATGGTTGAACAAGAACAAGAAGTTCAAAGAAGACAACGTGCCGTCCCTGAGAAACCAGAAATGCCAGAGCCACCACCAGAAGCGCAAACGTCTCAGTCACAAGCTGAAGTCACGCCTCTGAATTCGATGTCTTCACTGCCTTCATTGGATTTGAATACATCGGTTGATGGCTTAGCGATTAACGCACCGACATTTTCTGATTTTGGGTCAAACCAACAGGCAATGCCTCTGTATCGAGTAGAACCTCGTTATCCGCCGAAAGCGCTGAAGCGCGGCGCTGAAGGCCATGTCATTATGTCTTTTACCATCGACGAAACGGGACGCCCAATGGACATTCAAGTCACTGACGCAAACCCACGTCGTATGTTTGAACGTGAAGCGATGAGAGCACTTAAAAAATGGAAATATCAACCAAAAGTTGTCGATGGAAAAGCGATAGCTCAGGTTGGTCAAACCGTGAAACTAGAGTTTAAGTTGGCAAAATGATGAAACAGATATGGATATTAGTGGGCTTGTTGTTAATGCCCCTTACAACACAGGCGCAAGAGCTGACCCAATATACTGCTATTCGTGTTCAAAAGGCGCATAAGCTTGCTCAAGATGAACAGGTTAAACAGGCGATTGACGTACTTGCAGGATTGGAGCTTTCGAAAGGCTACGACAAAGCGTACGTAGCTCGCATGCTTGGTGTGTTTTACTGGCAAGATGGTAAAACCGACACGGCAATTAAGCAGCTTACTTATGCGGTCGACAGTAATTTACTGGTGGATGAACAGGCTTGGGTAACGAAACGCATGCTTGCTGATCTATTACTAAACGATCAGCAGTTTAAAAAAGCGCTTCCGCACTATTACGAGTTAGTAAAAACTGCGCCAGAAAAGGAAAAGAAAGACACACTTTGGATGCGAATTGCACAAGCTGAATATCAAATTGAAAACTGGTCAAAAGTACTGGTGGCTATTGGTAATCGCGACAAGTTCAATTCAAAACAAGAGCTATCACCTTTATCGCTAAAATTGGGTGCTCAGCTACAGTTAAAGCAGTGGAAACAGTCTATTCCGACACTGGAAAGCCTCATTGAACTTCAACCAGAGAAAGATAACTGGTGGCGTCAACTTGTTGGTATTCAGCTAAGATTAGAACGTAATCGTGATGCATTGAACACGCTAGCGTTGGCTGATCTACAAGGTGTTGAGTTGAAAAACTCAGACCGTAGATTACTGGCTCAGCTTTATGCTAAACGAGGCATTCCAGAGAGAGCAGCACAAGAGATCGCTAAGTTAGATGATGCGAACAACGATGTTCAACTTCTGGCTGAACAAGCAACCTACTGGCAGCTAGCGAAAGAATGGGACAATGCGATTGAAGTGTGGACGTTAGCGTCTAAAAAAGACACTCAGTATCATTGGAATGTGGCTCAGCTATTGGTTCAGCAAGGTTACTACGACCGAGCTCTGGTTGTTTTAGATAAAGTGAAAGACAAGAACAAGCAAGCCGATGTCGCTTTAGCGAAAGTACGTTCATGGTACAAGCTAAAGAATCTTGATAATGCTCTCGCTCAAGCGAAACGTGCGAACAACATTGAACCTTCTTCTGAAGCAAAAGGTTGGATTAAATATCTGACTCAGTTAAGAACAGTGAGTGATAACGGCAATGTCTAATTGCTGTTAACACAACAGAAGACAAGAGAAAGTAACAAATAGAAAAGGGTGTCATTTGATGGTTCAAGTGACACCCTTTTTGATTTTTCAGTTAGAGCTTACCTAGTTTTACAGTTTGGTTTGACTAAGGATCGCACATTGTCCCACTAGGCGTTGCACTTTGAATCACACCGCTAGTGTCGACAACCCAATTAATGGTGCAGTCACGATAAGGGTTTTTAAAGGCATGCACTGTATAACCATTGTCTAACGGCTTCTTGGTTTCAATCCAAGCATAGTTTCGAGATGCCCAAAAACTGATAGGGCGTGACCGTTCGGTGAGATAACGTTCTTGTACATCGGTTATGTCTGAACCGATGTATTGTTGAATATGTTCTTCCGTGCTGGCTATTTGGCTGGTACACGCCGTTACTAGCGCAGCAAAAGCCAAAACAATAATACGCATTTCAAATCCTTTTAAGCTTAATTAGCTATCATCAAACCAGTGATCAAATAGTCCCAACTTTCTATCCTTAAAGCCACAACTGTTATCTTAAACCAACCTCAATCAAGCATGTTGAGATTGAGGTTTTTTAGCTTTGATCCTGTTATGGACAACCTCTAACAGAACGAATCAAATCCCTTAAGTACACGTTAGCAAGAATATGTATATAGTTCGATTATTTCCCATGTAATGTTATGTAAATTTCCTTACGCCACTCGGCAAACGTAAACAATGTAAATTGAATGCCAATACGAATGATTATCAACTAAATTGTCGCCATAAAATTTATAGGTATTGGTTTGTATGTCGTTAAAAAGTAGGGCGGTTCAATCATGGGCTCGTCGACTTCATGTTTATATTTCAATGGCACTTCTGTTCGTTGTTCTTTTCTTCTCAGTGACAGGTATCACCTTGAACAGACCTGAGTTATTTGAATCAAGCCAACCCAATATTCAACGCTCTACTTTAGAGCTTCCTACGAGTTTGTTCACGATCCAAGACGGGCGATTAAAAGCCGACGAGACAGCCTTTGAAACGTTTCTGTTTGAAGAAGCCAATCTGTCTGGTGTTCCTTCAGGTTTGGACATCTACGCAGAGATTGAAGGCGGTGAGTTGCTCATCGGTGAAGTGTCTATGGACTTCAAAGGACCAGGCTACAACGCTTCCGTGTTTGTTGACGTTACGTCTGAATTTGTAGAAGTCGAAACCACGAATTACGGCGTTATCGCATTGTTGAACGATCTACATAAAGGTCGTAACAGCGGTGAAGTATGGAAATGGTTTATCGATATCACTGCGCTACTGATGATCTTCTTTGTGCTGACTGGCGTGTGCTTACTGTTACCTAAGAAAAAGACGCTTAATACTTCCATCAAATGGACGGTGTTTGGGTCTGCAATCTCACTTGTTATCTATTTTGTCGCCGTGCCTTAACGCTTGATTCGATTGATGAATCGGATTGAAAAACGAACTTAAGGTTAAACGGATTTAAAAGGTTGTTAAACATGAAAAAAATGAACAGGAGCAAGGCGCTTCTTGCTTTATCTCTTTTGCCAAGCCTAGGTATGGCACAAGTGATCCCTGATACGGCAAAACTTGATGTCAGCTTTGAGCTTCCAAAAATCGATACCTCTATGTATGCGCGTCCTTATGTGGCGGTATGGGTAGAGAACAGCGAACGAAAGTCCGTGAAAACCATCGAGCTTTGGGTCGGTAAAGACGAATGGCTTAAGGATCTGCGTAGCTGGTGGAGAAAGGTTGGCCGTTACGATCGTGAACTGGTTGATGCTGTAACGTCTGCAACCCGTCCTGCTGGTCAGTACCGTTTCGTTTGGGATGGCAAGAGCGACAGCGGTGAAACGTTAGAACAAGGCGAGTACACGGTTCATATTGAAGTGGTTCGTGAACACGGTGGCCGTAACTACCTTCGCCAAAAAGTATCACTCACAGATTCAAACGCGTCTTACGAATTAAAAGCAACGCAAGAGACGGGTGTAATCGCCCTGAACTACATCGCTAAATAGTAAGTGCGAACAGCAACTAGTAAGTACGAACTAAAACCAAGCTGAACAGAATAGACAGTGGTCATCGTAGGCTCAGATAGAGCGACACGGCTAACAATTATAAATAATGGAATTGAACATGATGAAACAGACAAAAATCAAAGCACTTGCTCTAGCGGGTGTGATGGTATTCGGCCTAGCAGCAACGACAACGGCACAAGCTCACCCACGTTGGATTTTGCCATCTCACTTCACGGTATCTAAAGAAGGTGGTGATTGGCTAACGTTCGACGTTACTGCGTCTCACGGTACGTTTGTTTTTGATAAGCCTGCTGGCAGCGAAAATGCGCATGTCATCATGCCTGATGGTCGCAGCGAGCGTCCTAACTTTGTGATTCGTGGCAAGCGTCGTTCAATCTTTGATTTCTATTTTGAAGAAGAAGGTACACACAAAGTGGCGATCAACAACCAGCCGTCTTACTACACGCAATACAAAGCGGGTCGCCGTGACACGGTGAAGTGGATTAAAGCAAACAAAGCTGAGCGTGACTCTGTTCTTCCTGAAAAATCACGTGACGTGGTAACACAAATCAGTTTCACTCGCGCAGAAAGCTACATCACGGTAGGTAAGCCAACGGATTCAGTGTTCAAAATTGAAGGCAAGCTTCTTGAAATGAAGCCAGTGACTCACCCTTCAGACATCGTTGAAGGCGAACCTGTAACATTCCAGTTCTTCTACAACGGTGAAATCCAGAAAGACGTGAAAGCGGAGATTACTCGTGAAGGTACGCTTTACCGCAACCACCAAGAGCAGATTGATGTGGTGAGTGATGAGAACGGTGAAATCACGTTCACTCCAGACGTCGCGGGTCGTTACGTAATGAAAGCGAACTACAAAGGTGAGTTGATTGACAACCCACTGGCAGACAAAGCAAGTGCGAACGTTCACCTAACGTTCGAAGCTCTGCTTCAATAATCTGTGATGTCGGGGCTCGATCCCTGATTAAGCAACCAAAAAACTTAAGGGCTCATTTGAGCCCTTTATCGCTCAGTTTACTACTGAGAATTTGCACTGTGGCTAGGGTACGAACCATGACAATAAAAACAAAACTTAACGCATTAATGACTCCTTGCTTGGCTCTGGGACTTGGTTTCGCTGCATTACCTGCACAAGCACACTTTCCATTGATGAGCTGCTGGTTTGAAGGCAAAACTGTGGCTTGCGAAGCGGGCTATTCAGACGGCAGTAAAGCTATTGATTACGCGGTTGAGATGTACGACTACGAAGACAACTTGATTGCAAAAGAGATGACGGATAAACGCTCTATCGTTGAGTTTCCAAACCCTGAGACTGAGTTTTACCTTGTGTTTGATTCAGGCCACGAGTTTCCTGTTGAAGTGGACGTTGTTGAGATCAGCGAGAAATGATGATTCAAGGTGTACGTGCTGACACGGGCGGCAGAGAAGGCAAATGGGTAGGGCTGATCATTGTGTTCATCCTGAGCTTTTCCACGGTTGCTATCCCATTTCATCAAGCAGAATCGCATATCAAAGCGGTACTTGATCATCAAATCTTAGTGACCGATGTCGAGCAAGAAAACTTGGCGATGTTATCAGAGCTGCGTTTAGCGCATGAAGAGATTCGTGACCTGCGTATGGACTCAGACGGTGAATGGCCAAGTGTTACGTCACTTAAAGATGAATGGGTCGCGCCATTTGTTGAAGACCAGAGTTGGAAGCGCAAAGGTTCTCATACTTGGTTATTGGACGAGCGTGGTTATTACTTTTCTACGCCAAGTGAATATGCTGCACAAAGTGATCATGGCTTCGCTGACTCCTTTATTTTGAACGCCAACAGTGTCTCTCCTGAAATCTGGATTTTCTTTGGTGGTGTAGCTATACAGCCAACTACTTTTGACCAACACACGCTTGAGTCTACGGGTTGGAAAATGGTCGTGAACGAATCAGAAATTGAACAGCATCATGAAAGCGATGCTCACTAATAATAAGAGAATTACTATGCGAATTATGACTCTATTGATGTCGTTATTGGCGGTGTTAATGACACCCAATGCATTGGCAAAAGAATACAAGGTCGACAGCGATAAGCTGACGATTGGCATAACCCTTCAGCCTTACTACAGCTATGTAAAAGCCGTGGTGGGTGACAAAGTGAACATCCTTCCTTTGGTTGATGCCGGCTTTAATCCGCATAATTACTTGCCACAACCGAACGACTTGAAACGTTTGAGCCAGATGGACGCTATCGTGGTAAACGGTATTGGCCATGATGACTTCGCACTAAAAGTAATCTCAGCCGCGCAACGTGATGACTTGCTGGTGATCGAAGCGAACAAAGAAGTGCCTTTACTTCCAGCATTAGGCCAATCTGTGGGTCAAGGCGCGGTGAATCCGCATACGTTTGTTGGACTTTCGACAACAATTCAAAAGGTTTACACCATTGCGAGTGAGGTATCTAAGCTCGACCCTGACAACGCGGCTTTTTATCGTAAGAATGCACGTAAATACGCAAAGCAATTTCGCTTTATGAAGCGCGATGCGATGTTGTCATTAGGTGAGTTAGATACATCAGGCATGAAGGTTGCGACTACGCACAACGCTTATGGCTACATCCTTCAAGAGTTTGGTGTTGATGTCGCTGCGGTAATCGAGCCAGCACACGGTGTTGAGCCAAGTGCTAGCCAACTTCAAGAGACGATCGAGAAGATCCGCGCATCGGGTATTGATGTTCTGTTCTACGAGTTAAACATGCCAAACCGTTTTGTTGACACGATTGAAGCGGAAACTGGCGTTCAGCTTTATCGTTTCTCTCACATGACCCACGGCGAATATGAAGACGACAAAGTCGAAGTTGAGATGAAGAAGAACCTAGAAACGTTAATCGAAGCCATGAAATTTGCGGCGGCGAACCAAGCTAAAAGCGGGAACGCATAATGTTAGGTCCATCAATCTCAATTAATAAACTCGGTCTGCAATACGATAACAACGTAATTCTTGATGATATCTCGCTCGAGCTTAAAGCGGGTGAGTGTCATGTGATCATGGGGCCAAACGGCGGTGGTAAAACTTCATTACTCCGCTCTGTGCTTGGTCTTACGCCTTTCTCTGGTCAAATCAATATCCACTGGCCAGATAAGCCGAGTATTGGTTACGTTCCGCAAAAAGCGACTTTTGAGTCGAGTTTACCTTTGACGGTCATGGACTTCGTACTGCTTAATCAAACGCGAATCCCGTTGTTTTGGCGTCGAAAATCTAAGCAATTGGATCTTGCACTCGCACAATTAGATCGCGTTGGTATGGCGACACGTAGCGACCGCCGTATGGGACAGTTGTCGGGTGGTGAGCAGCAACGCGTGCTGTTTGCTCAAGCGTTATTGGATAACCCGAGCTTACTGGTATTAGACGAACCAACGACGGGCATGGACGAGCAGGGCGTTCGTTATCTTGAATCGCTGATTCGTGAGTGTGTTAATGAAGGTCGTACGATTCTTGCGGTACACCACGATGTCACCGCAGTTCGTCGACTCGAAGCGAAGGTACATGTTGTGAATCGATTCTTGGTTGATAGTGGCCCACACGAAGAAGTCTTACACCCAAGTAAAATCGAGAGCCTATTCCAGCACTACAGCAGTGGCTCTGCCATGACTAAATCTCAGGAGGTTGCGTAATGGATTGGTTACGACAACTTGCCATTAGTGGTGTTGAAGCGGGTTGGTTATCAGACAGCTTCATGTATGCCTTCATGGTAAACGCTTTGGTTGCAGCGTTACTACTTGGTCCTCTATTAGGTGGCCTTGGTACTTTGGTGATTGCCAAGCGTCTGGCTTTCTTCTCTGAAGCGGTGGGTCACGCGGCGTTAACCGGCATCGCTATCGGTGTTCTGATTGGTGAGCCACCAGAAAACCCAATTATTGGTCTGTTTAGTTTCTGTATGATCTTTGCTTTGCTTCTTCATTTTGTAAGAAACAGAACCAACGTGCCATACGACACCTTAGTTGGTGTGTTTCTAGCGCTAGCATTGGCAGTAGGTGCGGCATTGCTGATGTACGTGGCACGTAAGATCAATATCCACATGCTTGAGAACGTGTTGTTTGGATCGATTCTGACGGTAACAGACCAAGACTTAGCAATTCTCGCAGGCAGCTGCGCGCTCATCATTTTGCTCTTGATACCGACGTTCAACCGTATTCTCCTTACTTGTATCAGCCCTGATATTGCCAAGGTTCGTGGTTATAACACCAGCTTCTACGACTACCTGTTTGTCATGATGATCACCTTAGTGACGATTGCAGCGGTGAAAATAGTGGGTGCGGTTTTAGTGGGTGCGTTGTTGCTGATTCCAGGTGCGACCGCTCGATTGCTGACTAAACGCATGGGGAGCTTTGTACTGCTTTCAGCATTACTCGCAACCACCGCGTGTTTGGTCGGAACAGTATTACCGATGGAACTTAAACTGCCAGTGCCATCTGGTGCTTCAATCATCATCGTTTCTGCAACATTTTTCCTAGCGGCAACGCTATACCGAATTGTAAGAAAGGCATAATCATGACTTCTTTAATGAATCGTATTTCAAGTTCACTAAAAGCAACGGCTCAAGTGAGTGCAGTCAGCAGCCTATTGTTGGCTGGCTCAATGGTGTCTATCAGCGCTAATGCAAAGGATATCCTCACCAGTACGCCTGTGACTTACGCGTTAGCGACAGAGCTAACCAAAGGCACCGACATTACGACCGAATACCTACCACCAAAACGCTACGGCATTGATCGTCTGCCGAACTGGTTTGGTACCAAGGGTGCGAGTAAAGTGCTTCAATCTGGCGAAAAGGCGACCGTTGCGGTAACACTGTCATCCATCTGGCAAGCGGATCCTACCTTTGTATACGCAAGACAAGGCAATATCCGTTTGGTTGAGGTGGATGCGGCTCAAGCGATCACACCGCGTGCACAAGGTGTTGCAGCGCTTACATTGTCGAATGGTGATGTGTCTAAATACGCGTGGTTAAATCCGACCAACTTAACGCGTATGGCTGCAATTGTGGCTGACGACTTTAAGTTGTTGTGGCCTGCGCAAGCTGAAACGATTGATAGCAACTTACAGCGTGTGATGTTGGATGTTCGTGAACTGATCAACACGCAGCAATCGGTATTACTAGATAATGACGTAGATTCAGTATTGCTGCTTTCAGAAAGCTTGGAAGATTTTGTCTCTGGCAGCCAACTGTTTGTTGAAGAGCGTATGTTCAAAGCTGAACTGGAATGGACAGACGAAGACAAAGCCAAGCTTAAAGAGATGTTTTCGGAAGACGATGCTCTATGGTTAGTCACAGCGAAAAAGCCAACTAACTTGATTAAATCATTGGTACCGAATGAGCGTATCTTAGTGGTGGATTCTGTTGATCGTTGGGGTAGAGCAGGAATCAACAAAAAATCACCGTTTACCCGTTGGGAAGTACAGCCTTTCAAAGGCTAATCAGCGCGATTAAAATGGTAGGATCAAAAAAGCAGCCCAAATAAAGGCTGCTTTTTTGTTCTTATCCATTGACTCAGTACGGAGATTTGGACAAGAGGACTGCGAGTTTTAACTTACTCTGCAGCTTTTGTCTCTTCAGCTTCGACAGTCGCTTCTACTGAACCTTCAGCGTGCTCTTGAGCCGCTTTAGCTTGTTCTTCAGCTTCCATTTTTGCGCGGTCAGCTTTAGAAATGTAGCGAGGCTTGTTGCTACTATGCAGTTTAGAATTCGCCTGTTTCTGCTTCTTTTTTAGAATTTGATTGATTTTTTTCTTACGGTTCATTGCTGCATAGCCTTGTATTTAGTTTAGGCGGTGGAGGATAATCATTTTAGCTCTAGAACTCAATATTTACATGGTATTCAGCAAGGAAAATATCACTATGCAGGCCGTCGAGACCGAACGTTTACGATTAAGAATGATCACGCCTCAAGATGCGGCGTTTATTCAGCGATTATACAGCTCAGAAGATTTCCTGCGTTACATTGGTGATAAGGAAATCAGCGACACTGACAAGGCTGTCGAATACATCGAAAACAACATTCTTAAGATGCACGAAGAGAAGGGAGTCTGTTTGTTGATGGTTGAAATCAAGGATTGTTCAACACCAATTGGTATCTGCGGACTAATAAAAAGAGACACCTTAGAGTCGCATGATATTGGCTACGGGTTTGTTCCTGAGTTTTATGGTCAAGGCTTTGCCCAAGAAGCAGCGGAGGCGATAATTGAACAAGCTAAGCAGAACGCTGATATCGATCATTTAGTTGCCATCACAACCTCTGATAACATTCGAAGTATCGCACTACTGACTAAATTAGGCTTTGTGTTTGAGCGAGTTGAAGATGTGATAAGCGAAAGTGTTAATCTCAACCTGTACGGTTTCTCATTAGGTAATTAAAACATGTTCCAACATAACAATATTCTACAAGGCGAGCTCGCAACGGAGTACAAAACCGTTATTGCGATGGTGCACATCTATTGCAAAGATCACCACGGTGAAGTTCGTCAGAATAATGCGTTATGTGAGGAGTGTGAGCAACTGCTGCGTTATGCCGAAACACGACTGGATAGATGTCCTTATGGCGAAGCAAAACCGACCTGTAATAAGTGTCCGATTCATTGCTATAAACCTGATCCGAAAGAGCAAATGCGTTTAGTGATGCGCTATGCCGGGCCAAGAATGCTACTTAAGCATCCTATTTTAGCGATTCGACATCTGATTCATGAGAAGCGGAAAGTGCCTGAAAAGCCGCTGCCGAACGTATCTAATCGTCATATCCGAATGAACAAGAAGTAAGTGGCGCTTGAAAGTAATTTCTAAAGAAACGAAAAAGGTCTGATTTCTCAGACCTTTTTTGATGTAGATACGATTTATCTAAGCTTGAATATAGCCAGGTAACTGTAACTTACGCCGCTTGTGGTTCTTCATAAGTAACCGTTAGGTTGTTGATCCAGCGTCGGCTCAAGTAACGGTGTGAACAGATAGCCAGTTTCACTACTTCTTCTACTAACATCAGACCATAGATGTATTTGAAGTCCCATCCAGCGATAAATGCGCAGTAAACACACACTGGAATACCCACCATCCACATCGCGATGAAATCCATACGTAGGCAGAACGCGTTATCGCCACCAGCGCGAATAATACCGTTGATGATCACCATGTTGAGCATACGAATCACCACAGCAAAACACATAATGGTCATTGCAGGTGAAGCGAGTGGGTAGAGTGCATCTGTAGAAAGGTTCAGCCATGTTAGAACATGCTCTTTGCCCATAAACAGTAGCAATCCTACAACCGCGCCAAATCCAACGACGGCTTTAATGAAGGTCAACCCCATACTCATTGCGTCATCAAACTCATCACGGCCTAATGAATGACCAAGCAGTACTGAACACGCTACCGAAATACCAAAGAAAATCGAGTAACACAGTGATTCAAACGGCGCGAGCATAGAGAACACAGCAAGTTCAGTTGTGCCCATGTGACCGAAGATCATTTGGTATGCCATAGTACCCATTGCCCATAACACGGCATTCATCGTTAGTGGCAAAGCAATACGACGGTAAGACAACCATAATGACGGACGATGTGGTGAGCTAGGCGTGGTTAACAACCAGTGGTTACGCATGCGCATGTAGCCATACATCAAGCCAACTTGAATTGCGCGAGCGAGTGTCGTCGCCAGTGCTGCACCTGCAACACCCATCGCTGGAATACCGAAGGCACCTTTGATGAGCACGAAGTTAAGTGCGATGTTGAGGGCAATTGTCACCGCACCAAGCAATAATGGAGTTACGGTGTCACCTGATGAGCGCATGCTTGCTTCTACTACGACAACAATGTGAGTCAGAAGTAGAACAGGGAATCCATACCAAAGGTAAGTCGCGCCAAGCTTAATCACGGTTTGATCGCTGGTTTGCAACATCATTAAAAACTGAGAACCAAGAGTGATGATTGCAGTCACAGGCAATAGAACTTTTAGGCCAAACACCATCGCGATAGATGATACCGTTCGTGCGCTTTTTCGGTCATTCTTTCCCCAATATTGAGCGACTAATGTACCGTTTGCTGAAGCCAACCCTGCCATAATCATAATAGCAACGAAGTGCCATTTTGATGCAATTCCCACAGCCGCAGCTGCTTCCATACCATAGTCACTGACCATTAATACGTCAGCAAGGGCAAGAATAGCGACAAGCGCACTTTGTAAAGCAACAGGTAAACCAAGTTTAACGATACGAGGTAATATGCTCTCTGGCTTGTTATTCATAGATGAGTTAGGGTTGATGTTAGTTGTCATAAGCTCTCCGATTTATGGCAGAACTATAGTGATTTGAGCGAAGTAACAACATGTTTAAAAAACAACAAAACCTGTGCGAATCTGTCATTGATTCAATGAGACCAAAATCAACTTGGCACGATGATGTTTTTCTCGCTGAACAGTGCAAAGAACGTTTTTTGACCGTTGAAGATATTCCAGAGATGAAAAGCTTTGGTGTCTACATGGGAGGTATGGCGAAGCTATATGATGGTTATTGGGTTGAGCGAGAATCCGTTAATGTTCATACGTTGATTTTCACTATGGAAGGTGGCGGTATTCTAACAACCGCAACATCGGTACAAGAGATTACACCTTATACGCTGGTGGTTCTTCCTGCTGAAACCCCATTTCGTTTTGAACTTGATCCTCAATATAATTATTGGAAAATGGCGTGGATGCTGACGCCCGATACGCAGCAATGGCAGCACATAGCAAGTTTAGGTCAGGGGATTGTGCCGTTCGGAGAGTGTGAGCAGATCTGGTCATTAATGAACTTGGTTTACTTTGAGATAGGCGGTCGAGCCAGTTACCGTAAGTTACTCTTGAGTGAAATTATCCGAACATTGACGGGATTTGAGCCTAAGTCGACCAGTACTACTGCACGTGTTCAAGCACTCTATAATGAGATTGAAAGCAGTCTGCACCAACCATGGACCGTCGCTGGCATGGCACAAAGGGTGTTTATCAGCGAAGAGCAACTTAATCGAGTCACCAAGACGCTATTCGACCTATCACCACGCAGCAAATTGATTCAGTTGAGAATGGATAAAGCCACCAGTTTGTTGAAGCAGCAAGATTGGTCGGTGTCGATGATAGCCAATCGTCTAGGCTATAAAGACCCATATAACTTCTCACATCGTTTCAAAAAGCATTTCGGTCTGTCACCTAGTCAATATCGAAAGAGTCATCGACTGCCCGGTTAGCCATGCTTATTTCCTCGATCAATTACGCAAGATCAAACTTTGCAGTAATATTACTGTATTGAGCTATCTATCAATTTAGTATTTTTGCCCTATTCGGTACTATCAGAAACATCTAAAAGCACGACTGCATATGCAGGGTGAGGTATAAATGCAACAAGATATCGGCGAGGTGGATGATTTTGTTCTTCCATCAAAGCTCATTTTAAATAGTAAAGAGTTTCAATCAGGCACAAAAATTGTTCGAAAACAGGGCTGTGGTTCAATAATAGGAACGCTTTCTGAGCCTCATCGTAAAGTGCTTTTCTATCTTTACCTGAACAGAGGTCAAGTAGTTAGCAAGCAAATATTGAAGCGTGTAGGTTGGGCCGGTAAAGCGGTGACATGTGCGTCTGTATTGGTGGCTATTTACGAGATCAGAAGAGTTCTCGACTGTCGTTGTATTCAAACAATTTCCAACGAAGGGTATGTCATGGAGTAATAAATAATCTCCTATTGATATCCTATTAATATTTTAATAATAAAAATTTAATCTCTTTACCGTACGAATTCCATTGATTATCGTCAAATCTAAAACGTCCACATATAAGCGACGTTATATAAATACGAACAAATCTGACATTGTCGCTGGCTATATAGTAAGGGAATTATCTAAAAATGGACTCTTATCCTGGAATAGAAACGAACCACTCTGAAAACAACGTAATACTTGAATTAAACGGTAAAATTGTTGAACTCAACACCAAACTTATTCGCAATGTAGAGAATGGCTACGTACTGGCTACCATGCCTTTGGCATACCGAAAGATCATTTTATTTATGAATCGACATCGAGGTGAATTGTTCAGTGTTGGTCAATTAAAGAAGATTGGCTGGGAAAGTGAGAAAGTCACCAATTCTTCTGTGATCGTCGCCATATCGGAAATTCGATCTTTGTTTGGTGATGGGCTGATCATGACGATAACGGGTGAAGGTTACGTGTTCCAACCTTAAACACTGTTCGCTGGTTTTATATTTCTCCGCATTATTACAGTTAAAGAAAAGGGCGCTTCATTTAGACGATTAGTCATCACGAAGAGCCCCACTATTCTCTATCTAATGAACTTGCTATATCACTCGCCAGCAATCTGTAGAGGAGAACGCTTTAGACTTGCGATTAACATGTAAATCGTTGTCGCTAGCAGAGACGCAAACAGGTAAGTAAATAGTCCTGCTTGAGAGTCCATAAAGCTATCTGCAACTAATGGCCCTGCGACTGAACCGATGCTGTAACACAACAGCATAACCTGAGTCACTGACACCAGATAGCTTGGGTCTAAGTTACGACAACCTAAGTTAATCGCAATTGGGTAAAGTGCGAATGTTGCCATGCCCAGTACGAATAGGCTCATGCCTAGTACGTAGAAATCATGGTTTATCGTTAGTACACCAATGCTTGCAACCCCTAGTAAGCTGAACAGAGCCATTAATAACACTTGTCCTATGTGGTGAGATAACCATGTCACCATCGGCTGAACAGCCATACCACCCATAATTACTAACGCCATCAAACCACCAATATCTTGGTGTGCGATGTTGCGCTGAGCCAGCTCTACAGGCATCAAGCCATAAATAGAACCAAGTGTTAGCCCCGATACAATACAACCAATTAGTGCGCTGTGGCTCAGTTTGCTGATTTGCTTCAGTGATAAAGACTTAGCATCGTGAATTTGTGGTGCTGTCGCTTGTCCGTACATCAACACAATGATTGCACCAAACAACAAGGTGAACATTGCAATGAAAGGCACGCCGCCTGTAATACCAAGGTATCCAATGCCAAGTTGACCAACGGCAGATCCGCCGTATAGCGAACACATGTAAACCCCTAAACGTTTCGCACGCTGAGATTCATCACCGCTCATTAGCCAAGATTCAACAATTACGAAGATGCCCGCTACCGCAACACCAGCAACAAAACGAGCCAATAGCCATACCGCTTGATGTGGGATCAATGGCAATACAAGGATCGTTGCAATGAATACGCTCAGTGCCACCACGAATGCGTCTTTATGACCAATACGAGCGATGGCGCGTTCAATCAATAACGTACCCGCTAGAAGACCTGCATAAAAGGCACTCGCCAACCAACTCGATAGATTACTGTCTAAGCCATACTCAGACAGCATTAATGGTAATGAACTCATTAAGTAGCCTGAAGCTATCGCGTAAAAAGACAATGCAATAACAGGAACAGTTATGCGAGTTGTTGGTTGGATGTTGTCCAATGCAGCAGCCTCTAAATAGTGAAAGAAACGATGAATTTTCCGCGACTATGGGGGAGAAACTGGATTGGGTAAAACGAATAAAAATGGTCGTGAAGATAAAAGAAATTTATCGTGTTTGTTAGCTAAAATACCGTTGTGATATTTCATGTTTTCGCGATATTTTCTGCGGTTAAATAGCCGATAAAGCGTTGTTCAAACGACTATTTAATTTGAAAGACGGAGAGAGGTTCGTTGTATTCATCAGATTTTAATTTAGGGCGTTTAATCGTGTTAGACCACTTCTTGTCGGTATTGTCTGGGCGAGCTTCCACTCCACTTACGAAAGGCATGTCGAAAGTTAGCGCTGTCTGAAAACCCAACGCGCTCAGATATCTCTTCAATGCTCATTTGAGTTGAAGAAAGGTAGTGTCGAGAAAGGTGAAAACGAACGTGGTCCAGTATCTTCTGGTAGCTGGTATCGGCAGCTTTAAGGTGCCGGCGTAGCGTTCGAGAAGACATCCCCAATTCTGATGAAATAGATTCTATCGAAGGGTAACATCCAGGTCTCTCTAGTAGCATTTGAGAGACTTTTTCTTTTAGGCTGGTGGACGCACTGACTTTTGCCAACATGTCGTCACACGATTTCAGACACATCTGCAGCGTGATGGTATTGGCGGTAGGAAGAGGCGAGTACAAACTTGTTGCATCAAACTGCCATTCAAGGCGATCACTATTGAATTCAACAGGGCAACGGAAAATTTCTGTGTAGAGGTCGCCGTATTCTGGCTTCGGGTAAGGGAAGCGGATCACTTGGGATGGGAATGGTTGTTGTAGTAATTCTTCACACAGGCTTTGAATTGCGGTGAACCAATATTCGCAACAAAATGGCAGCAGCGAGTCCAAGTCGATCAGCTGCTCGGCTCTAAAGTATCCAACGTTATCTTTTACTGACATCGTTTTTCTAAGTACTGGACCGGCAAGTTGCAGATATTTAAATCCGATCAACAAAGCATCTAATAGCGTCTCGCTACTGAACACCGCATAGCCCAATACACCAAAGTCGCTAAATCGTGCTTGTTGGCCGACTCTTAACCCTAAACCACCTTCATCTGTGTTCGCTAACGCATTACTGAACACAGCAAGCTTTTGCGCCAAAGTGATGTGTGTATCAGGTGTGTTGAGTTGGAGAGCATTGATGTTACTGCCTTCGAGTAACTCTTCGATACTTAGATCAGGCGATAGGTAACGATGCAGCAACTGAAGATCCAGAATGCCGAATGCTTGCATATCGGGTTCGTAAACTGCGGTGTATTCCATAAGCTGCCTCTTGTTGAATATCGATATCTTAACCGAACTTTTAACATTTACGCCTGTTGCTTGTTCTCACTTTCCTAAGCTTGTTCAAACTTTTGCTTTATGTGTGCAAGGTTTTTCAAGGTCTGATTGAGCTATGTCCGAATATCACCGGTTTTTGTCTTTTTGAAACCTGTTCGAAATGTTATCGAAATGTTGTAATTTGATGGGTTGCACATTGGAGCGCCTCAAACATTTTGCTCAATAAATACTATTTTGCTCAATAAGTATTCTTACCTACATGACACGCCAATGTGCAGGCTCTGATAGCAACAAAGACAACACTTATTACAACGATTAAAACGTCTAAGGCGAAGGTGACCGCTAGGTCTAGCCAAATAAGGAGATCATGGATGCACAATCTTGCTGTTAACTTGGAACGTAGCGCTTCGCTGTTTCCAACTAAAGCCGCTCTGCGTATGGGCACGGATGAAATTAGCTTCGCTCAGTTGGAACAACTTGCTGGGAAGGTAGCCGCCAATCTAGAACGACTTGGGTTAAAAAAGGGCGATAAGGTCGCGCTGTCGTGTCCCAATGTGACTTATTTTCCCATTGCTTATTACGGTATTCTAAAAGCAGGCTGTGTCGTTGTGCCTTTAAACGTGTTGTTTAAGGGCAGAGAGATCGCTTATCACCTCAATGATTCTGATGCGAAAGCTTACCTTTGTTTTGATGGCAGTGAAGAGTTACCTATTGGACGCTATGGATTACAAGGTTTTGTCCAGGTCGATAACTGCGAACATTTCGTGTCTATGCCAATACCAAACGGCGCAACATCCATGCTTTCAGAAAACCATGAGCAGTATGAATCAATAGCTGATTGGTTAGCACAACCTTTGACTCCCTTTGAATCTGTGGCTTGTCATGGCGATGATACTGCTGTGATCCTTTATACCTCTGGTACGACTGGGCAGCCAAAAGGGGCTGAGCTTTCCCACACCAACATGCAAACCAATGCGATGTCTTCGCAGTATCTTATGAGATTGGAATATAGCGATACCACAATGGCCACACTTCCTCTATTCCACAGTTTTGGCCAAACCGTGATGATGAACGCGAGCGTGTTAACGGGCTCTACCATGGTGCTGATTCCGCGCTTTGAGCCGTCCTTGGTGATCGAGCAGATCATTAACCATAAAGTCAGTGTGTTTGCGGGCGTTCCTACTATGTATATTGCGCTTCTAAAAGCTGGAGAAGAGTCTTTAGAGCGCTCAGAGCAAGTCAAACACAGTTTGAGGTTAGGCGTATCTGGCGGAGCTTCTATGCCGCTTGAGGTTATACGACAGTTTGAATCTCGTTTCGAATTACCAGTCTTAGAAGGGTATGGGCTGTCTGAAACTGCGCCGGTTGCGACCTTTAATCACATTGATGGCGATAGACTTTCGGGCAGTGTGGGTCAGCCTTTATGTGGTCACCTTATTAAGATTGCAGACATCCAAGGCAACTCTGTCGCTATGGGTGATTTGGGAGAAGTCTGCATTAAAAGCCCAAGTGTCATGAAAGGTTATTATCAACGACCTGAAGCAACGGCAGAAGCGATCAGAGACGGTTGGTTTTTAACGGGTGACATCGGACGCGTCGATGAGCACGGTAACTTGTTTATTGTTGATCGTGTTAAAGACATGATCATTCGTGGTGGTTACAACGTTTATCCACGAGAAATTGAAGAAGTATTGATGTGTCACCCTGATGTGGAGATGGTGGCGGTGGTGGGCGAGCACCATGATCAGTTGGGTGAAGAGATTCACGCCCATGTTGTACTTCACAAGCATACCCAGTGTGATAGCAAAGCCTTGATGGCTTGGTGTCGTGAGCAACTCGCGGACTACAAATATCCTCGTAAGGTGTTTATTCGTAGCGCCTTACCCATGACTGCTACCGGAAAAGTCTTAAAACGAGAGCTACACCCTTTAGAAGTTGCGGAGGCAATCAATGGATAACTATGACTTTATCATCGTAGGTGGCGGTTCGGCTGGTTGTGTGATGGCTTCTCGATTGTCGGAAGACCCTAATGTGACGGTTTGCTTGTTAGAAGCTGGCGGTAAAGATACGAGCCCATTTATTCATACGCCGGTTGGCGTTGTGGCTATGATGCCGACCAAGCTCAATAACTGGGCTTTCAAGACAGTCGAACAGCCGGGTTTAAATGGTAGGAAGGGCTATCAACCGAGGGGCAAGACTCTCGGTGGTTCCAGCTCTATCAATGCCATGATGTACGCCCGTGGACATCGTTATGACTATGACACATGGGAGAGCTTAGGCAATGCTGGCTGGAACTATGATTCGTGTCTGCCTTACTTTAAGAAAGCAGAAAACAACGAAGTTCACCAAGATGAGTATCACGGCCAAGGTGGTCCTCTTAATGTGGCAAATCTTAGGTCGCCAAGCCCGATGTTGGAGCGGTATTTAACTGCGTGTGAGTCGATAGGTGTGCCACGCAATGAAGATATAAATGGGGCTGCTCAGTTTGGTGCAATGCCGACTCAGGTCACTCAGCTGAATGGCGAACGGTGCAGTGCTGCAAAGGCTTACCTAACTCCAAACCTGTCACGATCGAATCTTACCGTCGTGACCAAAGCAACCACACATAAGGTTTTGTTTGAAGGTAAGAAAGCGGTAGGTGTTGAATACGGCTCCAATGGCAAACGTTATCAGATCCGATGCAACAAGGAAGTCATTTTGTCTGCAGGTGCTTTTGGCTCTCCCCAATTGCTATTACTGTCTGGTGTCGGTTGTAAAGCTGAACTAGAGACGCATGGTATCGAACAAGTTCATGAATTACCCGGTGTGGGCAAGAGCCTGCAAGATCATATCGACTTGGTTCACTCCTATAAGTGCAGCGAAAAGCGCGAAACGTTCGGTATTTCATTGCAAATGGCATCTGAAATGACCAAAGCACTGCCCTTATGGCACAAAGAACGCCGTGGTAAGATGAGCAGTAACTTTGCAGAGGGAATCGGCTTTCTTTGTTCCGATGATCATATCGCTGTGCCGGATTTAGAGTTTGTATTTGTCGTTGCAGTAGTCGATGATCATGCGAGGAAAATTCATACCAGTCATGGCTTTACCTCTCATGTCACATTGTTGCGTCCCAAAAGTAATGGCACTGTAACGCTCAATAGTAATGATCCCTATGATCCACCTAGGATCGACCCTGCGTTTTTCAGCCATCCTGAAGACATGGAGATCATGATTAAAGGGTGGAAAAAGCAGTATCAAATGCTAGAAAGCGAAGCGTTCGATGATATTCGTGGCAATGCTTTTTATCCTGTTGATGTCAATGATGACAAGGCTATAGAGCAAGACATCCGTAACCGAGCTGATACCCAATATCACCCTGTTGGAACCTGTAAAATGGGGCCTAATAGTGATTCATTAGCCGTGGTAGATAAAGATCTCAAAGTTTATGGATTGGATAACTTGAGAGTCATTGATGCTTCGGTAATGCCGACACTGATTGGGGCAAACACTAATGCGCCAACCATTATGATTGCTGAAAAAGTCGCTGATCAGATTAAAAGCCAATACAACTTAGATAAGAAAGACAGTGTAAATAAGCAGGTCGCGAATGAGAGCGCAGAACACGAAATGACTGGTTAGCCGGAAAGGTTAGAGAAAACAAGCAGGTTTACAATAGGTTAGGGAGCCTTATTTATTAAGATTCCTTAACCTATTTTGTTTGTTGATCACTGAAAGAATCGAAACAAACTTACTTCGTTAGAGCTTGATTAAGCCATTGATCAAATTGGCCTTTTGGTAACGCACCGTTGATCGTGTCGACACGTTTACCGTCTTTAAAGACCATCACCGTCGGAATACTTCTGATTTGATACATTGCAGCAAGCTGTTGCTGAGCTTCAGTATCAATCTTAACGAATCGAACATCTCCAGAGCGTTCTTTTGCAACGTCGCTGAACACAGGCGCGAAGCCCACACATGGGTTACACCATGTCGCCCAGAAGTCGACAACTACAGGCTGTGAACTGTTCAAGATAGATTGGAAATTAAGTGACGTTCCCTCGATAGGAGCGCCATCGAGCAGTGCTGTTTTGCATTTACCACAAGTTGGGCTTTCTGAAATTCTTTCTGAAGGAACTCGGTTTAAGCCATTACAAGAAGGGCAGCGTGTGTTGAATGTAGACATAACTTTCTCTTTTTATTGTAACTCCGTGGCTAACGTGATTTACGAATCACGCACGGAGCGCTTATACTGTTTAAAACTAGAATACGATACTTAAATAAAAACAAACAATAAACAGGTAAATGATGACAAAATTTTACGCCGAAATTACTGGCTGGGGAAAGTGTCTGCCACCAGCCGTGCTGTCCAATGATGATTTAAGCACTTTCATTGATACGTCTGACGAGTGGATTCGTACTCGAACTGGTATCGAAAACCGTCGTATCAGTCATGTAAATACCTCTGAGCTAGCGACTGTTGCTGCTCAACACGCAATGGCGTGCGCTGGCCTTACTGCCGAAGATATCGATCTCGTGATCATCGCAACGTGCAGCCCTGATTCTCTTATTCCAAATACTGCGTCTAAGGTTCAACAGAACCTAGGTATCAAGAGCGCAGCGGCTTTTGACCTTAACGCAGCATGTACAGGCTTCATTTACGGTGTTGAAACCGCAACTCGATTGATTCAAGCGGGCAACTACCGCAATGCAATCGTTGTGGGCGCAGAACGTCTTTCATTCTTCATCGACTGGACCAAGCGTGACACAGCGGTGCTGTTCGGTGATGGCGCTGGTGCTGTAGTTCTATCTCGCACTGAAGAGCAAGTTGGCTTACAAGAAGCGCAAATCGGTTGTGACGCGGAAGGCCGCGATATTCTAGCGGTGCCAAAGTTCGGTACTTCTATGGATCGCTTCGCTGCTGACAACGGTTATTGGGACTTTGATTTCGTAGGTAAAGAGATCTTCAAACGTGCGGTTAAAGGCATGGGTGCAGCAGCACACACAGTATTGAGCCGTACTGGCATCTCAACAGACAACATTGACGTTGTGATTCCACATCAAGCAAATATCCGAATCATTCAAACTCTGTGCGATATGGCGGGCATTGAACGTGAGAAAGCGTTCGTGAACATTCAAAATTACGGCAACACGTCGGCTGCGACTGTGCCAATTGCATTGTGTGAATCGTTAGAGCAAGGCTTTGTTAAACCGAACTCAAACATCCTTGTAGCGGCATTCGGTGCGGGTTTAACTTGGGGTGCTGGTCATATTAAATGGGGTAGCCGTGTTGAACCACTAGGTCAATCGGATGCTAAGCTTCCAGAAGCGGATAAGTCGGCTTTAGAGCTTTTGGAAAGAGCCATTTTACACTGTAAAACGCGTCCTAATTCTGAGAACGAGTAGCAACATGGCGCAAGTTCGTTTTATGGCAAAAGCCGACCTTGATGGTGCGGCTTTAGTTCACCAAGCTACTTTTGTTCGACAGCAAAACTCAAAAGATTGGTTACAATGTAACTTAAGCGCTTCACCACGCTTTCTTAACTTCGTTGCAGAGAGCGAAGGTGAGATTGTTGGCTACATAATTTGGGTGCAAAAGAGTGGGTTTAGACCTGAAGCTGTTTTAGAACTAGAGCAACTTGCCGTGTTACCAAGTGCGCAGGGGAAAGGATTGGGAAAAAAACTGATTCTGGACTCCTTGCCGCAAGTGAAGCAGAAGCTAGCAGAGCAAGGCTCGACGCTAAAACATGTATTAGTGACCACCAGAGCTGACAACTTTGCACAAAAGCTTTATCAATTGACGTTAGGTGCAGAGGTCGAAACCACGATTTCAAACCTGTACTCTGCTGATGAAGTGCTTATGATAGCTCGCAATGTAGGTGAGCGAATCTGATCGCTGAGTTCTTAGAACCAATTATAATCAGCGGTATAAATTGATTTACGTTTAATTAGGGACTTCTACAGTCCCTTTTGTTATTTCTTAGGAAGTGTTTTGAAGAAAGTTTTAGCAATTGGCTACGTTTGGCCAGAACCGAATTCATCGGCGGCTGGCAGCCACATGATGTCTCTTTTGCGTCTATTTAAGAGACAAGGTTGGTCTGTTGAATTCTCAACGCCAGCTCAAGAAACCGAGCACATGATCGACCTCTCAGAAGAGGGCATCACAAGCCAATCTATTCAGCTAAATTGCGATAGCTTTGACCAGTACATCGAAGAGCTGCAACCTGATGTTGTAATGTTTGACCGCTTTATGATGGAAGAGCAATTCGGCTGGCGCGTTGAGAAGGTATGTCCGAATGCCTTTAAGCTACTGGATACTGAAGATTTACAATTCCTACGCAATGCTCGACATGAAGCAGTTAAGAAAGAGACAGAGTTAACGAAAGAATACCTGTACAGTGATTTGGCGAAACGTGAAATTGCCGCGATTCTGCGCTGTGATCTTTCGTTGATCATCTCAAGCTACGAGATGGAACTGCTCCAATCTGAGTTCAATATCGATCCAAAGCTGTTACATCATCTGCCGTTTATGGTTGATCTTAATACGTTACCTGAAAGCACAAAAAGTTTTGAAGAACGTAAGCATTTCATGACGATAGGTAACTTTAGACATGCGCCTAACTGGGATGCGGTGCTTCAGTTACAGAAGATTTGGCCGAAGATTCGTAAGCAGTTGCCTGACACTGAGCTTCATATTTACGGTTCATACCCGCCGCCAAAGGCAACCGCTTTGCATAACCCTAAAACCGGTTTCCACATCAAAGGTTGGGCTAAAGATGCTCAAGAAGTGATGGAACAGGCACGTGTTTGTGTTGCGCCATTACGTTTTGGTGCGGGCATTAAAGGTAAGTTGCTTGATGCGATGAAGCTGCAAACTCCAAATGTGACGAGTGAGATCGGCAGTGAAGGCATGCTACCACAAGGCAAACTGCAATGGCCGGGTGCGGTGGCAGATGATATCGACGAGTTTGTTGAACAAGCTGTCGCTCTCTATAAAGATGAAGATAAGTGGCTTCAAGCTCAAAGCCAGTGTCATTCAATTCTTGAAGCGTACTATGAACAGAATCAACTGGGCGACAAATTGATCGAGCGATTAATTGCGCTAGATTCTGAGCTTGATTCGCATCGACTGGATAATTTCTTCGGTTCAATGCTAAAGCACCACAGCATGGCAAGCACTAAGTACATGTCGCAGTGGATTGCGGAGAAGAATAAGATTAAATAACGGTTCTTTACCACAGACAGAAGAAATCTTAAGCCCTTAGGTTAACACCTAGGGGCTTTTTTCATGGGGGAAGCTTTTTGATTACTGATTTACAAACCGAAACATACTGGCATTACATTAGCATTGACTAATTTATATTTATTAGTAAGCTCTAATTTAAATGGTGGTGAGTTAGATTCGAGTTTGTGGATAGGAGAGGCCAGTGGTTAGTTTTATTCCTTGGGATGCTTTTTTCGGTGGCATGTTGTTAGGTGTGTCGGCCATTGTTTTAATGTTGGGCATTGGTCGAGTTGCAGGTATTAGTGGCATTGTCAGCCGTTTATTACCAGTTCGCACCAGCAACAAAGAAAGCAAAGACACGGATACAGAAAAAACTGAAAAGCATTGGCGTATCGCGTTTGTTGTTGGAATGGTAGTTAGTGGTTGGTTGTTAATTCCTACCGGTTACCAACTCCCTCAATTGGAAGAGATGAACCTTTTGGTAGTCGTTATTGCTGGTCTGTTAGTCGGTTTTGGCACTAAAACGGCAAACGGCTGTACTAGTGGGCATGGCATTGTCGGCATGGCGCGTTTGTCTAAACGCTCCATTATCGCAACGTGTGTATTCATGGGTGTGGCAATAGCAACCGTGCTTATCAAGAACCTGATAGGGTTGGGGGCATAATGAAAAATTCTTCATTTAGTATCGTTGTTGGTTTACTTGCTGGAATCTTGTTTGGCTCGGGTATGATCATCTCAGGTATGGTTGATCCAAAGAAAGTACTTGGCTTCTTAGATGTGACTGGCAATTGGGATATCAGCTTGGCATTTGTGATGGGCGGTGCGCTACTGGTGTTCGCTCCGTTTTATCACTTAGTCATTAAAAAGCGCGCTAAAGCGATCAATGGTGAGCCGTTAGATAGCCGTAACAATCCGCTAATCGACAGAAAACTGATTCTAGGTTCAACAGCGTTTGGATTAGGTTGGGGGCTTGCAGGCTTTTGTCCAGGACCTGCTGTTACGAGTCTTAGTGGCGGTAACCCAACCGTGTGGGTGTTTATGATAAGCATGCTGGCGGGGATGTGGTTGGCAGGTCGAACGAATAAAACCTGTTAGGGTAAACCTATCGTGTATCTAATTGGCTTGATATAAGCATTAAAGAGGCCGACTCGCTTTAGCTCTATAGCCAGTCAGCCTCTTTTTACATCTCTATCTATTATTTGATAGTCGTTGAAACTGGGCAGTGGTCGCTGAGTTTGTAGTCCAGTACGTCTTGCGTTTCAAATACCTTCTGTTTCGCAGGTGACGCATCTAAGGACTTGCTCACCACAATATGGTCTATTACAGAACGGAACTGGTGCGTGCGGTGGTTATTACGATTTGAGCGAACCTTACAATCTGCACGGGTCTTCCTTGTCGCCAAACGAGCATCCGTCTTTTCAGTTAAATCCTTCCACATCCAATCTCTTGAGTAGGATAGGTTATGGTTGAAGTCGCCTAAGATCGCATAGTCTTCACCGTTACGTTCTCTTTGCTGTATCCACTTATTCAGTTGTTGAGCTTGGTCTTTGAGCCTTGAACAGTCACGGTTCGACTTGTAAGCGCCGCTGCATCCGGCCTTTAAGTGCACTGACAACATGTGAATTGGATTTGAATCCGTTTCCACAACCATATAACTGGCAAATCTGAGCTTGCTGTTAGCACTCGTTTCCAGAGGAAAGTCAGCGTAGTCGGTGAGTGTGATTCCTTTACGAACCGCGAAGCCCGTATATTGGTTCACTTCTTTGAATTGTCGGTTACTGTTTTCTGGTAATGCTCGGTCAGACATCAATATCTTGTATTGATCGCCAGCCACGCGCTGAATGGCATTTAAGTCGTCGACTTCCTGAAAGGCGACCACATCCGCATCTAAAGACTGAAAGTATTCTTCAAGTTTGTTGAAATCAGCTTGATCACGTTGGGCGGAAAACTTATTCACAGCCTCGTTGGTTGATAACCATTCGATATTCCAACTGGATATGGTCAAAGGTTCAGCAAATGCGTGGCTACTGAGTACGCAACCTAACATTATCCAGTTTCGAAGTCGTTTCATGCCAAATATCCCTAATTTTGTCTGCCAATATTGATGAGCCGTTATCCTACAACACTTACCAAAAATTCAACTCTTTTTAGCAGTTTTTTTATTGTTACATTGTTTCTTTTCGACTTGAGAACTAGCGTAATAATATTGAATTGATCTTAGTCAGCGTGAGAGTTTTATTGATCCAAATCAATACTCAAAGTTGGTGGTTCTCGTTAAATACGCCACAATATCTAGTGTTAGTTAAACGATAAATCGCTCTATATAGTGTGTTTGTGGATAAGTCTGTGAATACCTCAAGAGTAAGGAGAAGTGGTGAAATCAATCGTAATCAAGCGTGATGGCTCAAGAGCTCCATTCAGTAGAGATCGCATCCAAGCTGCAGTGGAAGCAGCATCAGACAAAGCCGATAAGGAAATTGCTATTTATGCACTGAATGTGGCATTAGCAGTTGAGTTGAAGCTCGAAGACTACGATGAAGTTCATATCTCTGAAATTCAAACCATGGTCGAGAACGAGCTAATGCAGGGACCATACAAGTCTCTGGCTCGTGCTTACATTGAATATCGTCATGACCGCGACATCGCACGTGAAAAGCAAAGTGCTTTAACTCGTGAGATCGAAGGTTTGATCGAAGAAAGCAATGTTGATCTGATCAATGAGAATGCCAACAAAGACGGCAAAGTTATCCCAACTCAGCGTGACTTGCTGGCGGGTATCGTGGCTAAACACTATGCGAAAACTCACATTTTGCCACGTGACATCGTACAAGCTCACGAGTGTGGTGACATTCACTACCACGATCTAGACTACGCACCGTTCTTCCCAATGTTTAACTGTATGCTTATCGATCTGAAAGGCATGTTAACGCATGGCTTCAAGATGGGTAACGCGGAAATCGACACTCCGAAGTCGATCTCTACGGCGACTGCGGTTACAGCGCAAATCATCGCGCAAGTGGCGAGCCATATTTATGGCGGTACTACGATTAACCGTATCGATGAGGTTTTAGAGCCTTACGTGATGGCGAGTTACGAGAAGCATTTATCGTTAGCGAAAGAGTGGGACATTCATAGCCCAGAAGCTTTTGCTATCTCTCGTACAGAGAAAGAGTGTTACGACGCGTTTCAGTCATTGGAATACGAAGTAAACACGCTGCACACTGCTAACGGTCAAACACCATTTGTGACGTTTGGTTTTGGTTTAGGCGAAAGCTGGGGTTCAAAACTTATCCAGCAATCTATCTTGAAAAACCGCATTGCAGGTTTGGGTAAGAACCGTAAAACAGCGGTATTCCCTAAACTGGTGTTTGCAATCAAAGATGGTTTGAACCACCAGAAGCAAGATCCGAACTACGACATCAAGCAATTAGCGCTAGAGTGTGCGTCTAAGCGTATGTACCCGGACATTCTAAACTACGACAAAGTAGTAGAAGTGACAGGGTCATTCAAAACACCGATGGGTTGCCGTAGCTTCTTGAATACTTACGAAGAAAACGGTGAGCTGATTCATGAAGGCCGTAACAACCTAGGTGTTGTGAGCTTGAACTTGCCACGTATCGCGATTAACGCAAAGCAAGATATGGCTAAGTTCTACGAACTGCTTGATGAAAAACTCAAGCTTGCTCGTCGTGCATTAGAAACTCGTATTTCTCGCCTAGAAAACGTGAAAGCACGTGTTGCTCCAATCCTATACATGGAAGGTGCGTGTGGTGTTCGCTTGAAAGCAGACGACTCTATTGCTGATATCTTCAAGAACGGCCGTGCATCTGTTTCTCTTGGTTACATTGGTATCCACGAAGCAATGACAGCGCTTTACGGCACTGACGTTCACTTGTACGACGATGGCGAAATGCGTGCTAAAGCGCTTGAGCTGGTGGAATACATGAAGCGTGAAGTGGAATCTTGGACAAAAGAGACAGGTTACGCATTCAGCCTATATGGCACACCAAGTGAAAACCTATGTAGCCGTTTCTGCAGCATCGATACCAAAGAGTTTGGTGTGATCGATGGTGTAACAGACCGCGGTTACTACACTAACAGCTTCCACTTAGATGTGCAGAAGAAAGTGAACCCATACGACAAGATCGATTTCGAGATGCCTTACCCTGAAATCTCTAGCGGTGGTTTCATTTGTTACGGTGAATTCCCTAACATGCAGAAGAACATCGAAGCGCTAGAAAACGTATGGGACTACAGCTACACACGCGTACCTTACTACGGCACCAACACGCCTATTGATGAGTGCTACGAGTGTGGTTACAACGGTGAGTTTGACTGTACAAGTAAGGGCTTTACGTGTCCTAAGTGTGGCAACCATGATTCTACGAAAGTATCGGTAACACGCCGTGTTTGCGGTTACCTTGGTAGCCCAGATGCACGACCATTTAACTTCGGTAAGCAAGAAGAAGTTAAACGTCGCGTGAAGCATCTTTAGTAACCGCTAAGATCATTATCTAGCTTACTTAGAAGAGCTAGGTTTCAAGGAATAAGATTGGTATCGGTGTTGTGTCGATACCAATTCTTTCGTTTCAGCTGTGACAGCACTTCGCTTCAAACTATTAAGCAATAACGAGTTTCAATACTGCCTTATGAATTATCACCAATATCACCCAATCGACGTTGTAAATGGCCCAGGAACACGCTGCACTTTGTTTGTGTCGGGTTGTGTACACCAGTGTCGCGGGTGTTATAACCAATCGACGCAAAGGTTGGACTCTGGGCATTTGTTCACTCAAGAACTTCAAGACCACATTATTGCTGATCTCAATGATCCGCGAATCAAGCGTCGTGGTTTGTCGCTTTCTGGTGGTGATCCTCTGCATCCTGCAAACGTGTCTGAAGTGCTTAAGCTTGTTCGGCGTGTAAAAGCAGAATGTGAAGGTAAAGATATTTGGATGTGGACGGGTTACGAACTCGACGAACTCGATGAAAAGCAGAAGCAAGTATTGGAGTACGTTGATACCTTGATTGATGGTCGTTTTGAACAAGACAAAGCGGATCCGATGTTGGATTGGCGTGGCAGTTCAAACCAAATTATCCATCGATTTACTGATATATAACTGCTGTCGTGACTTTGCACACTCGTAAACGAAAAAGGGCGTCATGGTTAGCGCAATGCAACCAATCGGCCCTTGGGTGTGAGTTCTTTTCGTTTATTCGCTCAAACTACCATTCAAGCTGCGACGTGATCCCGCTCTTCTATTAGGTTGTTGATCCATTTCTTAGAGTGAATTCGCTGGCTAGTTAAAGCGATCTTCGCTAGTTCCTCCAGTAACACAATCATCAGCACCCATTCTAAAGACCAGCCCAGTACTAAAGCGGTGAAATAGGCGAGGGGAATACCAATGGCCCACTGGCCAAATATGTCGATGAAGATGCTGTAGTTGATGTCTCCGCCGCTTTTTAACACGCCACCTATGCCAACCATGTTGAACACTCTCAATATCATCCCTGCGGCCATCACCAAAGCGACGTTGACCGCTGTATCTTTGAGTTCCAGATGCGTTAAATCGATTAATTGAACAATGGCTGGCTTGGCGATAAAGCACAGCACTGCCAATAGTGTCGCAAGTGCACAACTGACAAGTACATAGCCCCAAGCGGTATTTTCAACACGTTGATAATTCTTCGCACCAATCTCATTGCCTAGAATGATCGAAGCGGCAACAGCAAAGCCCAAGAAGGCAGAAATTAAGATGCTTTCCACTGGTGATAACAGTGAGATGATCGCAAGTTCACCAACGCCAATCTGACCTACAATGACGTTGTAAATCAGTATCCCACCAGCCCATGCCGTATCATGAACTAACATAGGAATGGCAATCTTGAAGTACTTCTTCCTGTGCTTGGGTAAGATTGCATCACGCCAACTCTCTATTGTAGGGAATAGATGCGCGTAATGTTTCCTCGCCATAATAAGCAACGCAATGGTCTGAAATAATCGAGAGACTGTGGTGCCTATCGCTGCGCCAACCACGCCGAGTTCTGGAAAACGAAATAGTCCGAAGATCAGCAGGGCATTGAGAATCGCATTAACGATGATTGCCCAAATACTTATCTTGGTGGGCAATTTGGCTTCACCGACAGATCGCAGCGCGCTTTCTAGCGGCACAACGATTGCCGTACCAATAAGGCTGGCTCCTGTTATCCAAAGGTAATCCGTTGCCAAGCGGACGTAATCAGGGTCTGAGGCCACCACAGACACGACTGATTCAGGAACCAGTGTATAAATCAAAACAAAAGGGATGATAGCAAAGATAGACAACGCCCAAGATTGCGACAAGACACGTCGAATGCCATTGAAATCACCCGCTCCAAAATATTGCGAAGCTAGCACGCTGACTGCACCGCTAATTCCGGAAACCATGATTAAGTTAAAGAAGAAGATACGGTTGCCAACGCCAACTGCTGCGGTTGCCGCATCACCAAGCTGATTGACCATGAAAATATCGACCACGCCGAGCAATGAGAACAACATAGTTTGCAGTGAGACAGGTAAACCGATGTGTAACAGCTTGTGCCAAAATTCTTTGTCTAAATGACGATATGTCGAGAGCATCGCATTTCCCCTCTAGTGAATATGCGAGAAGTTTATCGGTATTTGTTTTAACTGTATTGTTCAGGTTCATCACAAACCTTTGCCAAACTATCCACTTTGGTAGTTCGGCAACATGAACGAGCTAGCAATGGTATGAGCGAGAAACAAGAACGGTACGAGATCTCTGAAAAGACCCATCAAGAGTTTGTCGATCAAAGCCATGTATTGGCATTCGAAGAACTGGGTATTGTTCAATGTGGGACAGCATCGTGTCGTGATTTCTTTTCTGTTTATCGAAAGAACCAACAAAAACACATGTTGTTGTATACCGTAAGAGGCAAAGGGTGGCTCGAAAGCGAAGGGTGTCGATACATTCTAGAGCCGGGGTCGTGTATTACTGTGCCTGCAGGCGTTGAGAACGGCTTTGGGATTGAAGAAGAGACATGGCAGATAGCTTGGATCTTTCTATCGCCTGATAAGCACTGGGAAAATGTCGTCAATGATGAGGTGAGTTATATGCTCTCTCCGGCAGCAGAAGTTGTCTCGTCTTGCATTCATACCTTGTTAAGAAGCATCGCGTTGCCCATTGATCTCGGTGGAGCGATTGCCATTCACAGCGTAGCCCAAATAGAATTCATGATTAATGCGCCAGTCCCGCAGCAGCAATCTAGAAATTTGATTCGATTAAGAAGAGTGTTCGATAACGTACAAAAGCAGCTGCATAAAGAGTGGAATGTACATGAGCTGGCAAACCTATTCCCGTGTTCAGAGCCGCATTTCCATCGCTTGTGCCAGCGCTATTACTCACACAGCCCAATGACTCATATCATGCGCATGAGAATGGAATACGCAGCACGTTTGTTGAAATCGAGTGATTGGTCGATTCAACACATTGGCGAGATCGTGGGTTACCCGAATGCGGCTAACTTTAGTACTCGATTTAAGGCGTGGTCGGGAATGACACCAAGGCAATTCAAACAAAGTGCTTAATAGGGCACATGGGAACATAAGACACATAGAAATAAAGCGCTTTAAATTGTTAAATAGGTCATTAGGTGTATGAAATTTGCACTATTTATCCGTTTGAAATGACCAATCTCTGATTACTTATGGTAACTAAGCGCTTCTATTAAAAAATGTTTCTGATTTGTCTACGATAATGTTAACGTGAAACTCATTACTTGAATTTCAAAGGGTTGTGACTTTCATGTTTTCACATCTACCAAAACCAACTTTAGATCCAATTCTATCTCTTTCTGTTGCTTACCGCGGCGATACTCGTACTGATAAAGTCGACTTAGGCATTGGCGTTTACAAAAACGACCAAGGCGAAACACCGATCATGAAAGCCGTTTCTATGGCTCAAGATATCGTTGTTGATACGCAGAAAACCAAAGCTTACGTTGGCCTAGCAGGCTGTGAAGAGTTTAACCAGAGCATGGTTGATCTGCTGCTTAAAGGGACTTCTGCAATGGATCGCGTTGCTGCGATTCAAACACCTGGTGCAAGTGGTGCACTTCGCATGTTGGGTGACTTAATGAAAGTTTCTCAACCAGACACCACAGTTTGGATTTCAAACCCAAGCTACGTTAACCACAAACCGGTGATGGAAGCGGCAGGCTTAAAAGTTCGATACTACAATTACTTCAGTCCTGAAACGAAGCAAGTTGATACTGCAAGAATGTTGGATGACCTTTCGAAAGCGGGTCCATCAGACGTGGTACTACTGCACGGTTGCTGCCATAACCCAACGGGTGCAGATATCGACTTTGAAGCGTGGCAGGAAATCACCAAATTATCTCAGAAGAATGGTTTCTTACCGTTCGTTGATATTGCCTACCAAGGTTTTGGTGATGGCCTAGAAGAAGATGCTAAAGGTCTTCAACACATGGCTAACAACATCGAAGAGATGTTGATTACGACATCTTGCTCGAAGAACTTCGGTTTATACCGTGAAAGAACGGGTGCCGCTATCGTGATTGGCAAGAACAGCGAACACGTTGGTAATGCTAAAGGTAAGCTTCTTACGCTTGCTCGTTCAACTTATACAATGCCGCCAGATCATGGTGCCGCTTTGGTTAAAACAATTCTTCAGAATCAAGAGCTAACATCGATTTGGAAGCAAGAATTGAGTGAAATGCAGCAACGTTTGTTAAATCTGCGCCAAAGTTTATGTGATGAATTGCGAAATACTTATAACACGTCACAATTTGATTTCATTGAAAGCCATAAAGGCATGTTTAGTGTACTAGGCTTTAAAGAAACTCAAATGAATCAATTACGTGAAGAGTATGGAGTCTATGGTGTTGGTGATGGACGCATCAATATTGCAGGCCTTTCCGAATCTCATATTCCTTATGTAGCTAAAGCGATAGCCAACGTTTCAAATATAGAAGGTGACTGAATGTATAACTGGAAAGCGATTGTAGTTTTAATGCTAAGTGGTGGCCTGTTTGCTTGTTCGACGACGACTCAAGCTCCTGTCGAGCCAGAGCAAAAGCCTCAAGTAGAACAACCTGTTGTGGATGACTCTTCAAAGACTGACGCAACTGAAGGCGAGAAAGTAACGGAACCTACAGAGAAGCCTGAAGAAGTAAAACCAACTGAACCAGAAGTGAAACCAAAGCCTGAAGAAAAGCCAGCTCCAAAGCCGACTAAAACAAGCGATGGCAAACTGATTCTTGGTGAAGAAGAGTGGGTGTTTGTACCAGGTTTGAAAGAAGCGTTTAAAGCACGTGTCGATACAGGCGCAACAACCTCTTCAATCAGTGCGGTTGATATTGTTGATTTTGAACGTGACGGAAAAGACTGGGTTAAGTTCAAAATCGAACATGACGGCATCACTACGGAAGAGATCAGCTTACCGGTAGAGCGTTGGGTTAAGATCAAGCAGTCGAGCGCGGAAGGCACACAACGACGTGCTGTGGTTGTCGCTTCAATTCAAATCGGTGACCTGAAAGACAAAACTGAGTTTACTCTAGCGGACCGAACGCATCTTTCATTCCCACTTCTGTTGGGTAGAAGCTTCTTTAGAGATGTTGCGGTAGTAGATGTAAGCCAAAAATACGTTCAAAAGAAAATAACTAAATAACAGTTCTGCTAGTCATCAAAGCTTTTCGTTTGGAAGAGCTATAGTTTCAAAAGTGACGAGCTTAAAAGACTTTTAGTGTTGATAAATGAAATCCCTGCCGGTTCTGCTGGTGGGGATTTTTCTATTTACACCCCAATAACGTATGAAAAGCATCTAAATGGTCTATGTTTACTATTCGTTTACTGTTTAACCTCGACAACGTGATCGAGATCTCTATATAATCCGCGCTTCGATTTTTGTTTAATCCATACTTTCGTACTTCTTATTTAGGTTCTTGAAATAGCCTAATAATTATCTGTCAGTACACGCTTAGGAATTAGTTCTTTGATATCTACCGCGAACATCACAATGCAATTTGGCGCAGAGCCGCTGTTTGAAAACATCTCTGCTAAATTTGGTAACGGCAACCGTTATGGTTTGATCGGCGCCAATGGTTGCGGCAAATCAACGTTCATGAAAATCCTAAGTGGCGCATTAACGCCAAGTTCGGGCAACGTTTCTATCACTCCAGGAGAAAAACTGGGTGTGCTTAGCCAAGATCAGTTCGCTTTCGAACAATACAGCGTTATTGACGTTGTAATTATGGGCGACAGAAAACTGTGGGAAGTAAAACAAGAACGCGACCGCATTTACTCTTTGCCAGAAATGAGCGAAGACGATGGTATGAAAGTTGCAGAACTTGAAAGCGAATTCGCGGAAATGGATGGCTACACAGCAGAAAGCCGTGCTGGCGATATCCTAATCCAAGCCGGTATCGAAGAAGAGTTCCATTTCGGTCTGATGCAGCAAGTTGCTCCAGGTTGGAAACTGCGTGTGCTATTGGCACAAGCTCTGTTTGCAAACCCAGATATCTTGCTACTTGATGAACCAACCAACAACTTGGACATTCATACGATCAACTGGCTTGCTGAAGAGCTAAACCAGCGTAAATGTACAATGATCATCATTTCGCACGATAGACACTTCCTGAACTCTGTATGTACGCACATGGCTGATATCGACTACGGTGAGCTACGTGTTTACCCTGGTAACTACGAGTACTTCCTAGAAGCATCTGGCTTGATTCGTGAGCAGCTATTAGCAAGCAACGCTAAGAAAGCGGCTGAAATCAGCGAGCTTCAAGACTTCGTAAACCGTTTTGGTGCAAACGCATCTAAAGCAAAACAAGCAAGTTCACGAGCTAAGAAAATGGACAAAATCACACTGGATGAAGTGAAATCATCGAGCCGTATGAGCCCGTCGATTGATTTTGGCGAAGGTAAGAAACTGCACCGTCAAGCGCTTGAACTTCAAGACCTTGGTCACGGCTTCTATGGCGAAACATTGTTTGCTGGTGGTAACTTGCTACTTGAAGCGGGTACTCGTCTTGCGGTTATCGGTGAAAACGGTGTGGGTAAAACCACGCTGCTACGTTGCCTAGTTCAAGAGCTAGAGCAAAACGAAGGCATCGTTAAATGGTCTGAAAACGCATCGGTAGGCTACTGCCCACAAGACAGCACTAAGGATTTTGATAACGACCTGAGCATCTTCGATTGGATCTCACAATGGCGTACAGCGAAGCACGATGACCTTATGGTCCGTGGCATTCTAGGTCGTCTATTGTTTACTGCTGATGATGCGAACAAGAAAGCGCGTAACTGTTCTGGTGGTGAAAAGAACCGTCTATTATTCGGCAAGCTAATGATGCAAGACATCAACGTGCTGGTAATGGACGAACCAACCAACCACATGGACATGGAAGCAATCCAAGCCCTGAACGATGCACTTAAGGTTTACACTGGCACACTTATCTTCGTAAGCCATGACCGCGAGTTCGTTTCTTCACTAGCAACACACATCATCGATGTGAAAGACCAACAGTTAGTGAGCTTCCAAGGTACTTACGAAGAATACCTAGATCACCAGAAAAAGATGCTGATGGTTAATTTATAAAGCAAGTCGCTGGCTTAGGGCGTGAACAACTAAAAGCCAGCGAAACTAATAAAAAAAGCGCCGAACATTAATGTGTTCGGCGCTTTTCTATTTAATTCATATCGCTATTTATTACTCAGTAACCAAACCTAGATTAGAAACCGAATCGAGCCGACATTAAGATTTGGTGGCCGTATGTGCCGTTATTTCGCATATCAAGACCAACAGACAGTTGATCAGTAGAATGGAAACGAGCACCGATACCAACAATAGAACGAGTGTCATCGTTGTCGATCAGTTGACCAAGGCGCGCGTTAACTTCAACGTTTGCCATTAACCAAGCTCTCAAGCCAAGGTTGATTTCTGTTTTGATGTGGTTGTCGTCATTACGTTCGATGTTGTGCAGTAACATTTGACCAGTAACGTCAGCAAATTGACTGATTGGGCCGTTGAATCCCATACCTACCGCTGCATCCCAATCACTTTCAAATTCTGAATCGATACGAGCAACAAAGTGAGAGTTCTGAGTGAACATTGTTGTTACTTCACCGCCGAAAGTACTTGGGCTAGTACCCATGCGCAGCTCGAATGTGTTGTAGTTAAAGTTGTTTGCAGACGCAGAGAATGAACACAGTGCAGCGAGTCCTAAGAGGACAGTCTTATTCGTGCAACCTAGCATGGTGACTCCATATAAATTGTATTTTCGGCAGTATAATACAAAAAAGCCTGCAATATGCAGGCCAATTGTTTGAAGTCAGTATGTTTTATAATTATCGCTTATAGAACTTGGATATGATCTACTTCGATTTCCGGAGTTTTACCACCTTCGTATTCACCAAAGATACGAACTTTTGTATCAGCGGTTAGCGGTTGTGCTAGGCGGATGTCATCATCCAGTTCGATTTGAATTTCACTCTGGCCGTCAGAGAATACAAACGTGTCATTCTTTAGTTGACGAACAATCTTGCCATCCAAAATTGCTTCTTGCTCTGCGAACATGCTTGTATCGGCAAGCAGTGTCGCAACAGAAACGGTTTCAATTGGTCCAGTGTAAGCAATAGCGCTTTCGTGCTTGTTATTGTTGCTGTGGTCACTAGCCATTGCGAAAGTTGGGGCAAGGATAATAGTAGATGCGATAGCTAATACAGTTTTTTTCATGGTGAATTCCTTAATGTTGTTTTTAGTAGAAACGTTTTCTCAATTTGAAACGTTTCTTTTCGTTAGTACGTTTTTTGTTGAAGCGCCTGTTATCGTTCACAAGCTTCGTTTCGATGTAGCTATTAAACAACACTGGGGTTGAATCCAGAGTGAGTAACACATTCATTTTCCATTCATTTTATTGAGCATCTGCTTAGCAATGACGTTAAGATGGAGGTAGAGAAATATTGCCTTTAGCTACAAATTGAGAAATTAAGGATTTAAGTACAAATGCGAGCACCATTAAGCGCCCTTATGGTTCAAGGAACCACGTCAGATGCCGGAAAAAGTGTATTGGTGGCAGGTTTATGCCGTGTCTTGGCAAGGAAAGGAATCAAAGTGGCACCATTCAAGCCACAGAATATGGCGTTAAACAGTGCTGTGACAAAAGATGGTGGTGAAATTGGTCGCGCTCAAGCGGTTCAAGCGCAAGCTTGTAATATTGAGTCAACCGTTCACATGAATCCTGTACTACTAAAACCTAATTCAGATACCGGCGCACAAGTGATTCTGCAAGGCCGAGCGCTGAGCAACATGGAAGCGACGGGTTATCATGATTACAAGAAAGTTGCGATGGATACGGTTATCGATTCGTTTGACCGACTTTCTGAAGAATACGAAAGTGTAATGATTGAAGGTGCGGGTAGCCCAGCTGAAATCAATCTCCGTGAAAATGATATCGCTAACATGGGATTTGCTGAAAAAGCGGATATCCCAGTGATCATTGTGGCTGATATTGACCGTGGTGGCGTTTTTGCGCATCTCTACGGCACATTGGCTCTGCTATCTGAAACTGAACAAGCTCGCGTAAAAGGTTTTGTGATAAACCGCTTTAGAGGCGATATCGCACTTCTTCAATCTGGCCTAGATTGGCTAGAGGAAAAAACTGGTAAACCAGTGATTGGTGTCTTGCCGTATCTTCATGGTTTTAACTTAGAAGCGGAAGATGCGATTACCTCTGCTCAAGAGTCTGACGGAGAAGCTAAGCTTAAGGTCGTGGTTCCGGTGTTAACCAGAATCAGCAATCACACGGACTTTGATGCGCTAAGACTGAATCCTTCAATTGATTTACGTTATGTCGGTAAAGGCGAACGTGTAAACAATGCAGATTTGATTATATTGCCGGGTACAAAATCTGTAAGAGCAGATTTGGATTACCTAAAACAACAAGGCTGGGATAAAGATATTCAACGTCACTTGCGTTTAGGTGGCAAAGTGATGGGGATCTGCGGCGGCTATCAAATGTTAGGTAACATCATCCACGATCCTGATGGCGTTGAAGGTACGCCCGGCAGCAGTGAAGGGTTAGGGTATTTGGATACTGAAACGACTCTTACACAGCAGAAAACTTTAACAAACGTACGCGGCACCATGACGCTTGATGGTAAAACAGCACCAGTAAAAGGTTACGAAATTCACGTAGGTAGGACTGATGTCAATGAAACGGCTTTACCTGTTCAGTTAGAATCAGGCAACCTTGATGGCGCTGTAAATCAAGACAACTCGATTTTTGGTACTTATGTGCATGGCGTATTCGATAACAGTGATGCGTTGTCGCTTATTTGCGAATGGGCAGGAGCCAACGATGTAACAGCGATTGACCATGAACAGCTTAAAGAGCTGGGTATTAATCGAATCGCGGATGCCATTGAAGAGTACTTAGATCTTGACCTGCTTTGGCCAGAACTGAAACGAACATAGATAAGTGATAACAATGAAAAAGCGAGTCATCCTTTTAGCCATGGCCTTAACTTCGGCACTGACTTCCACTCATCTTTTGGCTGCTGAAAAGCTACGAGTTTATGCTGCATCATCAATGACCAATGCGGTTAACCTGTTGGTTGAAGAGTTTGAGAAAGATCATTCTGTCGATGTGATTCCTGTGTATGCGAGTACGTCATCTTTGGTACGACAAATCGAAAGAGGAGCACCAGCAGACATTTTTATCTCGGCAAATGAAAAATGGATGACGCATTTAGTCGATCGTAAATTGGTTTCTAGTGACAATGTCACAAATTTATGTGAAAACGAGCTAGTGTTGATTTCCCCTAAAGATACATCGGTAACATTAGACCTATCAAAAGGTAATCAATGGGCTAAACTACTTACTAATGAGAGGCTTGCAGTGGGCAACACCATGTCGGTTCCTGCTGGTATCTATGCGAAAGAAGCGTTAGAAACGTTAGGTGTATGGGACGATGTGAAGACTCGATTGGCACCAAGTAACAATGTTCGTATGGCTTTAGCCTTAGTCGAGCGCAGTGAAGCTAAGCTTGGCATTGTCTACAAGACGGACGCATTGCTTTCCAAAGAAGTAAACCTAGTGTCGATGTTCCCATCAGATCTGCACACACCAATACGTTACCCTGTAGCGAAATTGAACGATAAAGTCGTTGCAGAAGAGTTCTATACTTTCCTAAAGAGCGAAAAAGCGAAAGACATCTTGAACAGTTTTGGATTTGAAGTGCGTTAAATGAGTTACTTATCGGAATACGAATACCAAGCCTTAATGCTGAGCTTGAAAGTCGCTGGGTTTGCCATCTTATGGCTTATTCCTATCGGCATTGGTTTGGCGTGGCTACTTGCTAAGAAACAATTTGTAGGCAAAAGCATTGTAGAGAGCATTGTCCATTTACCTTTGGTACTTCCACCTGTGGTCATCGGATATTTACTGTTAGTGATGATGGGTAGGCAAGGCATCATAGGCTCGTGGCTTAATGACGTGTTTGGTATTGTATTTAGCTTTAGTTGGAAGGGTGCAGCACTTGCTTGCGTGGTTGTGGCGCTGCCATTAATGGTTCGCTCCATCAGGCTGAGCCTAGAAACCGTAGACAGTAAGCTTGAAGAGGCCGCTGCGACATTAGGTGCGTCACCTCTTCGTGTGTTTTTCACGATCACTTTACCCTTGATGATCCCTGGGATCATTACTGGCACCATGCTTTCATTCGCAAGAAGCTTAGGGGAGTTTGGCGCGACCATCAGCTTCGTTTCAAATATTCCCGGTGAGACTCAAACCATTCCATTGGCCATGTATACCTTTATTGAAACCCCTGGTGCGGAAATGGAAGCTGCGCGTCTGTGTATCATTTCTATTGTGATAGCGCTTGGTTCATTGATGCTCTCTGAATGGCTCAATAAGAAGTCGGCACAACGACTAGGAGGCAATGCATGAGTGCTTTGATCCTCCAATATCAGCAACAACTTGGCGAAACGTTTTTTGATATCGACTTGGAATTACCAAGTAGCGGCATCACGGCTATTTTCGGTCGTTCTGGAGCGGGTAAAACCTCACTTATCAATGCGATCAGTGGCCTTAAACAGCCAGATAAGGGGCTGATCAGCGTATCTGGCACGACCCTGTTTGATAGTGAAAATGGCATTAACTTGCCGACTCACAAACGTAATGTCGGCTATGTGTTTCAAGAGTCGCGATTGTTTCCGCACATGAAGGTGTCAGGCAATCTTAAATATGGCATCAAAGACTTTGATAAAACGCATTTCGATCAGATTGTCTCCTTGTTATCTCTCGGTTTATTGCTAGACCGTTACCCAGCTCGTTTGTCGGGTGGTGAGAAGCAACGAGTGGCGATTGGACGTGCTTTATTGTCTAAGCCGAGCATTTTGCTGATGGACGAACCATTAGCGTCTCTCGACTTGCCTCGTAAGCGTGAAGTGATGCCGTTTTTGGAGAACTTATCTGAAACCGTTCAGATTCCGATCATTTACGTGACGCACAGCCTTAACGAGATTCTACGCTTGGCCAATCATCTTGTGATCATCGAACAAGGCAAAGTCATTTCGTCGGGTGTGACAGAAGAGGTTTGGGCATCGAGAGCTATGCAACCGTGGCAATCTTTCTCAGAGCAAAGCTCATTATTTGAAGCCACATTAGCGGAACACAATGATGATTATGCACTGTCTCGCCTAATGTTAGGAAAGTCGACGTCATTATGGGTTCAGAAAGTGTCGAGTGAGCTTGGTACTGCAGTAAGGCTGCAAGTTAGGGCAAATGATGTTTCTATCACACTAGAACAGCCGAAAGGGACTTCGATTCGTAATATCCTTCCTGTCACTATTAAAAGCGTAGAGACGCACCAACAAGGCACAAATAAGCAGAGTGTCGCTGTCGAACTAGAGTTAGAGTCTGGATGTTACTTATGGGCAACGATTACGTTGTGGGCTCTGGATGAGTTGAATCTAGAAATTGGGCAGCGTGTTTACGCGCAAATTAAAGGTGTAAGTGTCGCTCAAAGAGATATCGCGGTAACACATTAAATCTGTCAAGGTCACCTTTTCGATATTGTCGTGATGTTGCAGTTTCTAGGCTCTGAAAATTCGATCTTGATTCCATGAATGGAGACATGCGTCATTTTTATACGGTATAACTGCCAGTTTTGAGCCACGCTGTATGTGTGCTGAGGCATATTAATTACCTCAATAATAATAAGAAAAAGTATCAGGCACAAAAAAGCCGCATGTTTGTAATAACATACGGCTTCATCATTAAGTTTTCGTTAAGCATTCAACCTAAAGTTAGGTCTGAGGAATAGCTTATCGGATGAAGACTTCTTTAAAATCACGCTTCAAGATAGCATCGCGACGCGCTTTCTTGATTTGCTTAGCCATATCTTTTACACAGTTATGTAAAATTTGGTCAAGTAGTTGAGCTCGGTACTCTTCTTTTTCTTCATCAGACATGCCTTCTGGAAGTTTAAGAGTAGGGAACTCTTCCATCATGTTTACGCCAGCAAAAGCTTGGCTAACAGATATTAGAGCGTGGAATTGCTCAAAGTTGTCCAAAACATTTTGTGCGCTTGCTGGAAGGCTGCTCCAAGTTTCACGCACTGCTTCTTCAGACACCTCATGAATAGAAGTAACCATGTTGTGCATCTCTTTAGGCACTTCATCAAATTCGATAACTTGGCGAAGCTCTGGTGAGATAGTGGTTAAATCGATTTCTTGTACTTCGTTGTTTGTAGCGTCTGACATAGTATTTCTCTTTAAAAAGAAACAATGCTAAAAAGATCTGTAAAAAAGTCAATATAATATAGAGATTAGGGCATGATTTAAGCCCAAATTTGAGCTACTTTGAATATTCAACACTAGATAAAGGTGATGTGATGATAGAAAAGGGATCTTCGATGCGCATATTGCTGGTTGATGATGTTCAACTAGACAGGATGCAACTTGCTATTCGACTCAAGCAATTGGGTCATATTGTTGAAGCTGTCGGTAGCGGAAAAGAAGCCCTGAACGTCTATTCTGATTTTGATCCTGAACTTGTGTTACTTGATATTAGCATGCCAGACATGGATGGTTTTGAGGTGGCTAACGAGGTTCGTAGGCAATTTCCAGAATGGGTTCCGATCATCTTTCTAAGTGGCCACGAAGAACCTGAAATGATCGCGAAAGCGATTGACGCTGGTGGTGATGATTACCTGATAAAACCTGTAAACAAGGTGGTTTTAAATTCTAAGCTGATTGCGATGCAGCGTATCGCGCATATGAGACGAGAGTTAAAACAGAGTACCGCCAAGCTCGAAGAACTGAATATCCTCTTGCAGCAACAAGCCAATGAAGATGGCTTGACCAAATTGTACAACCGTCGATATATGGACACTAAGCTTGAAGAGAGCATAGCGTGGCATGGAAGGCGTAATATACCCATGACAGTTATATTGCTAGATGTAGACTTCTTTAAGCCTTACAACGATAATTACGGCCATATTCAAGGGGATAAGTGCTTGCAAGAGCTTGCTAATACCTTGAAGCTGCTTTTTGTTCGAGCAGGAGAGTTTGTCGGCCGTTATGGCGGTGAAGAGTTTGTTCTTATCTTAAGTGATACGGATAGCGATGCTGCTATGTTACAGGCGACACGCATAAAAGAAGCGCTACATGAAATGAATTACGTCCACGATTATTCAACGGTTTCTGATAGGGTGACAGTGTCACAAGGTGTGTTGTCATTTGCACCAGAAGGGGGTGAATCTATCGCCTCTATTTACGAAAAGGTTGATCAAGCGCTTTATCAAGCGAAGCAAAGTGGTAGAAATACCTTTGTACAGCGCAGTATTTTGGAGCTTGCAGGCTAGTTGGCGAGCTCTTCCGGATATTTGAATTTATACTTCTATTAGCGTTTGAGCTTGGAAGTACTTTAAGTGATAAGAGAAATGCCATATTCAAAGTCATTTTCTATGGCTAATACATGTTGGACACTGATTGTCCCTGTATTCTACTTTGCGGTTCCTACCAATGTTCAAGCGAACCAGTTGTCTGATCTTGTCCGTAAGGATATAGAGCAGAACTTTGCAACCAGTGTACTTCTTAACGACACTGATGTTTTTACCTTTGGTATCAACAACTTTGACCCTAATAAAGTGTTTCGTTTAGACAATGAAGACATTGGTTCGAATGATTCCGTAAGTCGTCGGAAAAACATAACCTCACTTAGCCTCCCTTATACATTTGAGCTACCAGCTTATATCGAAGATAACCATCAAGAGGTGACGCTGCGCTTATCAGCATTACGCACTGAGAAAGACGTTCAATACGCATCAGAAACTGTGTCTGATTTTCAGAAAGAGACTGTGATATCTGGCTATGTTGAGTTTGCAAACGTGTCTCAGTTGGATGAGTACTGGAGTTTTCATTCAGCGATTGGTAACCATATCTCTTACTATCGGAATGATTTTGAGTATCGTGCGAACATACTTAAACCTGTTGCCGAACAGCTTGATGGGTTGTATCTCAATACTGACGCTTGGGCTTACATCATAGAGCCCAAGATTAAATTGATCTATGAAGACAAGAATAACTGGGGTAAATACAAACTCAGTACCAGTTGGCATTATTTTAATGGTGTGGGTTGGGGGGAAGCCAATAACGGTAACATTGGCCACCCAGAAGGTTGGTATATCGCCAATGAAGCAAAGATCTTTTATGATTTAGTACGTTGGGACAAAAACATCACATCGATGTATTCCAGTATCAGACGAATTGATATTGGGGGCGATACTGTAGCACCTATGGGGACAACGTCATATTACGAGGGCAGTGTAGGGTGGTTGCTTAACCCAAACCTGTTTAATGAATGGGTCGATAACGTGGGAATAGGTTTTACGATTAACTACGGAAGTAGCTTAAAAGGCGGGAGCTTGGTTATCTTCTTCAACCAAGATTAAGCTCCCTCTAATCTAGTTACCGAGACTTACGTTTAACTATCAACACACAGCTTGTTTCGACCTGTTTCTTTCGCTTTGTAGAGAGCCTTATCAGCAAGCTTCAGCACTTCTTCAGGATGTCTGGTGGTGGTACTGTCAGACAGCCCAATACTCACCGTCACGTTCACCACTTCCGATGGTTTGCCATTCTTACCCCGCTTTTTAATCCCCACTTCATGATCGTCAGGGCGTTCGTGGCTATTCCGAATCGTCATGTCGTAGTTCTGAATCTCGGAAATCAGAGCTTGAAGGTGCTCTTTAACCTGTTCCGAGTATTTGCCTTTAAAAATGATCGTGAACTCTTCGCCACCATAACGATAAGCTTTCGCGCCACCGGTCGTTTCTCTCAGAATACGAGCCACCAGTTTTAACACATCGTCGCCAATATCATGTCCGTAGGTATCGTTGAATTTCTTGAAGTGATCGATATCGACCATTGCCATCGAATATCTACGCCCTAGGTGCTTCATATCGACTTCTAATGCATGTCTGCCTGGGATGTTAGTCAGTTGGTCATTAAAGGCCATATCATGGCTAGCAGACATTACATAGACGATAATCAATATGCCTGACAAAGAGAACATGGTGCTTGAGATGTATTGGATATCAAAGAATATGAAGGTACTCGAAGACAACAAAATCGCGCTGTAAACAACGACATCGATAGAGCGGTCATAGACTAAAACCAAAATCGACGTTAGGCCCAGTAAACAAAGGCTATAGAGCACCAGAATAAAAGGCAGTTTAGAAAAGTCTCTAACGGTAAATAGAACCCCTTCACTCCATGATTCAAAACCTCCGGCATGGAAGTGAGACACAATCAGTTGCGCCCAAACCATGAATAGCACCACAACCAAGGCGTAAAGTAACATGGACTTTGAGTTAACCCCGTTATCGGGGAAGGCATATACCAATAAGCAAGTAACCGGCACTAAAGCGGCCAGAAGAGACAGCTCCAATAATGTGGTTCCAGTGTTTAATGGGGTTTGTAAGCGGACTTGGATGATAAAATAGGCAACGAGCATGGTAAGAGACACCATAGCCATACGACCTTGCCTGAATGTGTGACACAGCAAAACGGCAACGCTCAATAAAATATACGGAAGGTTGCTAGCAAACCCTAAGTTTGAATCGGTCACGAGAATGACGTTGTTCATACCTACGAGTAACATTGCTAATAGAAGTAAGGGAAAGCAAAATCGAAACATGCTCGACGTTACAAAAGAAGATGCCATTTATGTGGTGAGCCTAAGTGTACTGATGATCTTGTAATTTAATTTTATACGTAGGATACGGTTAAACAAGCGATTGCCAAGCTTTTTGCGTAAATCAGAGCAAAAACATAGTCATAGGTCGCTATTGGTGCAACTCTTTTTATATGTATTTGAGTTGCTATTAACCATAGAGCGAACTACATAGTATATATGAGAAATTAATTAGTCGTTATAGTTACTTAACATGCAGTTAGTAAATCTGTAGTAATGAGTAGGGTATAGTAAGGTAACAATATGTAGATCGTTGCCAAATTAGGCTAGGACACGATCTGTTGTGATAGCTACAAATGGAGGTGTGGTATGCAAATTAGTGTTGATGTTCATAACTATATGGAAACTCTGGTGGGTCATGTATTGTCTACCGAGGAATATGTGTCTAGTTATACCAATGAACAGTTGGCGGATCTCGCGTGTTTGGCTTTGGGTCAACTCAAACCCATCTATATTCGTTTTGATATCGATTTTCTGTCAGCATTGCCAGAAGACAAATTGGTGCTATATAAGCGCAATAGTGAGATCGCGGTCAAAAATGCAGAAAGTATGATTATTGACGACCGAAGACGCGAACGTGACGACAATGTGCCCGTTATATTTAGTCAACACAATTTTGATGATGACGTAGAATTACAATGGTATGAAAAGCCGTTGTTGAACCGTAAACAGTCATGATAGTTTAGGGTTAATACGGTCATTTAAGGAGTAAAAAACGTGGGATTCTTTTCTAGATTATTTGGTGGCAAAGAAAAAACCGAACAAAAAGTAGAGATTGAGCCAGTCGAATATAAGGGTTTCAATATCTATCAAGATGCCATTGCAGAATCTGGTCAATACCGTGTTGCTGGGCGAATTGAGAAAGAATTCGATGGTGAAATTAAAACTCACCGTTTTATTCGTTCAGACGTTGTTTCAAACAAACAAGATGCCGATGAATTGATGCTTAAAAAATCGCAGATGTTCATCGACCAAATGGGCGACAATATATTTAGCTAGCCAATTAGGGTTAGAATTGATGTTGGTCATCATTTCGAGAGCTTTCAGTGTATATGCTGAAAGCTCTTTTTAGTTTTAGGGACAAAGAACAGCTAGTAAGTTGTTATTTAAAGGATTATTTGCAAGTGGTTTGACCTCTTTGTTCGAGGCGGTCGTCATTTCTTCAAATGAAGCGCTCAAATTCCATCCAAATCGTTATAAGTAATAACTTTTCCTGTTCTTTGAACAAAACGCTTGAAGTATTAGTTGTCGTTAGATACAAACGAATAAGTCATTCGTGCCAATAGTCAAGGAATAGCTATGCAAATTGGTGTACCAAGAGAAACACTCGCGGGTGAAACGCGAGTCGCTGCTTCGCCGAAATCGGTAGAACAGCTTCTAAAATTAGGATTTGAAGTTTGTGTTGAATCACAAGCAGGTGCGTTAGCAAGTTTTGAAGATGCAGCTTATGAACAAGCTGGTGCAAAAATTGTAACCGCAGATGAAGCTTGGAAATCCGATATTATCTTTAAAGTTAACGCTCCGATCGTTGACGAGTCTAAAAATGAAATCGATCTACTTAAAGATGGCGCGACATTGGTCAGCTTTATTTGGCCTGCTCAAAATCCTGAATTAATGGAACAATTGTCCAGTCGTAACATCAACGTGATGGCGATGGACTCTGTACCTCGTATTTCAAGAGCTCAAGCACTAGATGCATTGAGTTCTATGGCTAACATCGCGGGTTATCGTGCTGTGGTTGAAGCGGCGCATGAATTTGGTCGATTCTTCACGGGTCAAATTACGGCGGCAGGTAAAGTTCCACCAGCAAAAGTACTGGTTGCTGGTGCGGGTGTTGCTGGTCTAGCGGCAATTGGCGCTGCGGGTAGTTTGGGTGCGATCGTTCGTTCGTTCGATGTTCGTCCTGAAGTAAAAGAACAAGTTGAGTCTATGGGCGCTGAATTCTTGGAAGTCGATTTCAAGGAAGATACCAGCGCGGGTGATGGCTACGCAAAAGAGATGTCTGAAGCATTCAACAAGAAAGCTGAAGAGCTTTATGCGGCTCAAGCTAAAGACGTCGACATCATCATTACAACGGCACTGATTCCAGGTCGCCCAGCGCCTAAGCTGATTACCAAAGAGATGGTAGACAGTATGAGTGCAGGTAGCGTGATTGTGGACCTTGCCGCTGCGAATGGCGGTAACTGCGAATATACGGTTGCTGATCAAGTGATCACAACGGCTAACGGCGTGAAGGTGGTTGGTTACACTGATATGGTTGGTCGACTGCCAACTCAATCATCTCAGCTATATGCAACGAACCTAGTTAACCTGCTGAAACTGCTTTGCAAAGAGAAAGATGGCAACATCAATATCGACTTTGAAGATGTCGTTCTGCGCGGTGTTACTGTGGTTAAAGAGGGCGAGGTGACTTGGCCAGCTCCGCCGATTCAAGTTTCTGCTCAGCCACAACAGGCCAAACCCGAAGAAGCTAAAGCTCCACCGAAGGTTCAACAACCTGTGTCTCCTGTAAAGAAAGTCGCTGGCATTGCAATAGCGGTTGGTGCTTTCGCTTGGGTAGCATCGGTTGCTCCTGCTGCGTTCTTATCCCACTTTACCGTTTTTGTTCTCGCTTGTGTGGTGGGTTATTACGTAGTTTGGAATGTAAGCCATTCTCTGCATACGCCTTTGATGTCCGTGACTAACGCGATCTCAGGGATCATCGTTGTAGGTGCACTGTTACAGATAGGACAAGGAAGTGGCGTCGTCACTTTCTTATCATTTATTGCCGTATTAATTGCAAGTATCAATATCTTTGGTGGCTTTACCGTGACCAAACGTATGCTTGAAATGTTCCGTAAAGACTAAGGAGTAACAGATGTCTGAAGGATTAGTACAAGCAGCTTATATTGTTGCTGCTGTATTCTTTATTATGAGCTTGGCTGGGTTATCGAAACAGGAATCTGCACGTGCAGGTAACTATTACGGTATCACGGGTATGGCAATCGCGTTGATCGCGACGATCTTTGGCCCTCATTCTGCTGGTATTGTATGGATCATCATTGCGATGGTGATCGGTGGTGGTATTGGTATCCACTACGCAAGAAAAGTAGAAATGACTGAAATGCCTGAGCTGGTGGCAATCCTGCACAGCTTCGTAGGTATGGCTGCGGTACTTGTGGGTTACAACAGCTATATCGATCCACCTGCTGCTGTGTCACTTAACCCTGCTGATATTCATGCAGAGCACGTTATCCACTTAGTGGAAGTGTTCCTTGGCGTATTTATTGGTGCTGTGACGTTCACAGGTTCGATTGTTGCGTTTGGTAAGCTTCGCGGCGTTATCTCTTCGTCTGCATTGAATATCCCGCATAAGCACAAGTGGAACCTAGCGGCTATCGTTGCTTCTACATTGCTGATGATCATGTTCGTTAAAGCTGACGGCAGCATGTTCGCGTTAATGGTGATGACACTTATCGCATTCGCATTCGGTTACCACCTAGTGGCATCGATTGGTGGCGCTGATATGCCAGTGGTCGTCTCTATGCTTAACTCGTACTCTGGTTGGGCAGCAGCAGCGGCAGGTTTCATGCTTGCGAATGATCTACTCATCGTAACTGGTGCATTGGTTGGTTCGTCAGGTGCGATTCTTTCTTACATCATGTGTAAGGCGATGAACCGTTCGTTTATTAGTGTTATCGCTGGTGGATTCGGCCAAGAAGTGGTCGTGTCTGATGGTGATGAAGAGCAGGGTGAGCACCGCGAAACATCAGCTGAAGATGTAGCGGACATGCTGAAAAACTCAAAGTCTGTCATCATTACCCCAGGATACGGCATGGCTGTAGCTCAAGCTCAATACCCAGTGCATGAAATCACTGAGAAACTGCGAGCGCAAGGCATCAATGTTCGATTTGGTATCCACCCAGTTGCGGGTAGATTGCCGGGTCACATGAACGTGCTACTTGCTGAAGCTAAAGTGCCTTACGATATTGTTCTTGAGATGGACGAAATCAACGATGACTTAAGTGAGACGGATACTGTATTGGTTATCGGTGCAAATGACACCGTGAACCCTGCAGCACTTGAAGATCCAAACAGTCCAATTGCTGGTATGCCAGTACTTGAAGTTTGGAATGCTCAGAATGTTATCGTATTCAAACGTTCGATGAACACGGGTTACGCAGGTGTGCAAAACCCACTGTTCTTCAAAGAAAACACGCAGATGCTGTTTGGTGATGCTAAACAGAGTTGTCTAGGTATTTTAGAACATCTATAGAAAGCATTTTAAGTAATCTGTAATAACTAGATAAGGAGCTCATTTGAGCTCCTTTTTTGATCTTCAGAACGAATGAGCAAGCTCTTGAAAGCTGAGTGACAAGAGCGATGTGTTAGCGTTACCTCGTCTATCCCAATAAATTTGTAAGCAAGCCAACCAGCGTACTAGTTTGCATGTGCGGAATGGGCACATAATCGCGGGTTTAGTCACTGTTAGCGGTCATTCTCACTGTTTTTCATGCGGTTAAAATTTATCTTTGATAGTGAATGGTATATATTTGTTTGATCTATATGAATTTGCGTTGGTTTGTGATCATCAAAAGAACATTTTCTCTTCTTATTGCTACGTTATCTGTGTCTGCAAATGCATTTGCAGACTCTTTACCCGAGCGTATCGATAATTTCACCAAACTCTTTGATCATGAAACCGCCATCGAATCTTATGATATTCGAGTGCTGCAGGCTGATTATCCAACACGTTTGATCATGCCGTCGTCAATGCTGCCACAAACAGCAGAGTACCCGTTAAAAGATATCCAGCGTTTATACCAGTTATCAAAGACTTGTAGTGGGAAATTACCGCTAAGTCCGTTGATTACAGAGCCTTTAGTTTTTACTCGTGCGATGTGTAAAGGTACCAAGCTTTCAGATCGTTGGTTTAGCCGCAGTGGCTTGATTCACCCTGGTGGTGGCTCTTATGCCGCACGATACGTAGAGAAATACCCAGAAAAGTTCGACTCTCTGAAACGCTTTATGCATATTCAAGAGCGTCCAAACACTGAACACGACGAACTGTTGTCTCGCTTACAACAAATGGATAGTGAAGCTATCACCGCGCTGCTAGCGGGCGCGAGTATGTTTGTAGAACTCGATGAAATGTGGGTAAAGCGCGGCGATAGGTACTACCTGTACAAAGAATCAGTCTGGAGTGAAAACGCAACGCTTTCAGGGCTGTCGTTCAGTTTGTCATCAGAAGGCAACAGCTGTTTTGTTCAGCGCGGTAACGTATGTTGGGAAATAGAAGATCATTCAGAGCTTCTTCAAGTTGCCATGTTTATTTTGGTGATTGCCAACATCCTACTGGTATTAGGCTGGGCAATTTACCGATGGAACAGTAAGAAACAAGAGATGAAGAGCCGTATGCTGGTTCTTCAAATTCTAACGCACGAATTAAGAACGCCGATTGCGAGTTTGTCATTGACGGTTGAAGGGTTCAGACGTGAGTTCGAACACTTACCAGAATCGGTATATGATGAGTTTCGTAGACTGTGTGAAGATACCCGCCGTTTAAGGCAGTTGGCGGAAGCAAGTAAAGACTATTTGCAATCAGACAACCAACCGCTCGCAACAGAGTGGGTACCAAGTGTTGAAGAGTGGCTTCAATACAAAGTTGAAGAAGATTTCGCTCCGGGCATTGAACTCCGTGTAAACAAAGATATTGCTGCAAAAGTAAACGTATATTGGTTAGGAACGTGTATCGATAACCTGATCAGAAACGCCGTGAAATACGGTGTAGCTCCAGTGATACTAGAACTGAATACTTCTGACAAGAAGCTGACATTCAAAGTTATAGATAATGGAGACTTGTCTCGCAAAGATTGGGGGCAACTAAGAAAGCCATTCGTAAGTAAGAGTGGACTCGGTTTAGGTCTGACGATAGTGGAATCTATGGTCGGAAAAATGGGCGGTCACATGACGCTTATTGGCCCCCCAACAACATTTATTTTGGAGATACCTTGTGAAACAGACATTGCTTCTCGTTGAAGATGATAAAAATTTAGCTGACGGTTTATTAGTTAGCCTTGAGCAAGCTGGATATGAATGTTTGCATGCAGAACTGATCTCTGAAGTTGAAGGCTATTGGGAACAAGCGGATCTAGTGATTCTAGACCGTCAACTTCCTGATGGTGACTCAGTAGATTCACTTCCAGGTTGGAAGAAAAAGAAAGACATCCCTGTTATTTTGCTAACGGCTCTCGTAACAGTAAAAGACAAAGTAGCGGGCCTAGATTCAGGTGCAAACGACTACCTAACTAAGCCTTTCGCTGAAGCTGAACTGTTTGCTCGAATCCGTGCGCAGTTACGCCTTCCTGATGCTGAGGATCAAGATGCATCAAAAGTAATGGCTCAAAATCTTGTTATCGACAAAGCGACACGTGAAGTGTTTTTCAATGAACTGGAAGTTACTTTAACGCGTACTGAATTTGACCTGTTGCTATTTTTGGCAAGTAACCTTGGCCGTGTTTTCACACGTGATGAGCTACTTGACCATGTATGGGGTTACAACCATTTCCCAACAACACGTACGGTAGACACGCACGTTCTGCAACTAAGACAGAAGCTACCAGGTCTAGAAATTGAAACGCTTCGTGGCGTTGGTTACAAGATGAAAGCGTAATGAAAAAAGCCTTACTTCCACTATTAATGTTGTCTTGCGTAGCGAATACCGTGCAAGCAGCGGATTGGTTCAAGAGTAGCGATACTTTGACTCAAGTACATAAACATCTATTGGATAATGATTTACCTCAGATGTTTGATTCACTAGTGGAAGTTTGGCAAATCAACTCTTCTCAATCACGAGAAGATCACCTCAATGAACTGTTCGATCAAGCATTGAACAAAGATTGTGGTAAAACCCTCACAAGAAAAACACTGCCAGATTGGATCAGTTCAGTCGTCGTTAAACGACACGTTATTCAAAGTCCCGGCAGAGATACATTTCGTGTCGCAATTAATGTTGAGTCCGAAAATGATATTAAAGACATAACCTTCGAAAAATGGGTCGATAAGGTTGTGTCATCTGATAGTGAGTTCACCAAAGAAAATGAAGTCGTAAATAACGCAGCGGTGAGCCTATTCCAAAAGCGTTACAATTTAGCGTCTCAACTAGAATCGGGTTTGTATCGTTTAAGTGTGAAAGGCGATGGTGGAAATTCTTGGAGTACTTGGATTATCCTTGGTGAAGTTGCAATGCGTCAGCAAGTTCGCTGGTCTTCAAAAGACACCTGGCGAATCGATAAAAAAGAACTTCTGAACCCTTATTGTCCTCTTCCTAAACTCGAAATTGGTTTGTACGATTATGTCGATGAACACTATGAGCAGGTGTGGGGCAAGAGCTATGAATCTGATTATCCAATGAACCTAACTGGCGAAGAACTTCCAAATGATCGCTACGTTTTGGCAGTATCAATGGTTCATTCACGCTGGCAAGGCGACATAGCGATAGAACAAGCACAAACTATCAGTAAAACTTATGATATTTCTAGCGAAGAAGAGTTAAAGTAATTTAAAATTGTGCCGTTAACTATGTAAGGGATCTAACAAAGATAAACGGCATGAAAAATACAACTAAACTACTCGCAGCATCAATTGCATTCGCCAGTCTTCCTCTTTCAGCAGCAAACTACGCCATTGAAGCGCGTGGTGATGCGATGGGTGGTGTTGGTGTTGTTTCAGCAAACTTCCTAACCGCTCCATTCTATAACCCGGCACTTGTTGCTATTTATCGTCGTAACGATGATATGGGCATGATTACGCCAAGTTTTGGCGGTAGCTATAATGACCCTAACGATATGAAATCGAATATCGATAGCGTCGTTGATGCGTCAAATACTGCAGACCTGGACGCAGCGCTTAATAATCTTGATGGCAACCAAGCTAATGTTGAACTGGGTGGTGTTGTCGCATTTGCGCTTCCTAATCAGTTTGTTGCAGCCAACCTTTTCGCTAAAGCCTATACAGAATCATTTGCGACTCCTAACGTTTACACGACAGGTTCAGATGAAGACAAAGTTGAACTGTCTACAGTTGAAGCGGTTTCAATCGGTGTAGCAGAAGTCGGGCTTTCTCTAGCAAAATACCAAACCTTTATGGGCCAACACATTTCATTTGGTATCACACCTAAAATCCAACGTATTTACACGTACAACTATGTTGCATCGGTTAATGATTACGATTTATCTGACGTGAGAGAAAATAGTGATGGTGATACAGCATTCAACATGGATGCTGGTGCACTTTGGTTCTTCGGCCCGTTCCGAGTAGGTGTTGCAGCAACTAATTTGATCTCTAGAGATATAGAAACCAAAGATACGACGAGAACGCTTAACAGCAGCACAAGTAGTGCGACACACCAAGTCGGTGGTAAATACACTTACCAACTAGAGCCTGTGTATACGGTTGGTGCAGGCATCGTATCGGATTACTTTTCGTTTAGTGTTGATTACGACCTAAATGAGACTGAGAAGTTTACTTCGTTTGATGATAACGAACAGATGATTCGTGTTGGTACTGAAGTTGATCTTCTGCGTCAGCTTAAGTTAAGGGGAGGGTACTACAAGAACCTAGCTTACTCTGATTCGGAAGGAACAGTCACAGCCGGTATTGGTATCTCGCCACTTAACTTGTTCCAGTTAGATCTAAGTGCGAACTACACAAACGAAAATGCAATGGGTGCTTCAATCAATTTCCTTGCTAGTTACTAACAGTCCTTATATAGTTCTGCTCCTAAATAAAGGAGCAGAGCATGCTAAACGACTTACCAACCCTTTCTCACGAAGAACAACAGAAAGCTGTTGAACGAATTCAAGAAATGATGACTCAGGGCATCAGCACAGCACAAGCTATCAAAATCGTTGCTGAGCAAATTCGTGAAGAAATGAGTAATAAAGAAGAGTAGGGCATCAGCCCTTCTTTTTTAACGCCTTAGTGCACTATAACTAAATATATTACCCTCCAGTATATTATCTCGCACATGCCAACTCTTTAGTTACCCTAAATTCCGAACCGTTAAACGCCATTAAATGCCTTTTATTCAATAAGTTATATCAGAGTAATCCACTTTTTAGGCCTTTCTTGGCCTTGGGTTGTAATTAAATTACAGCAAGATGTGAAAGTAAAACAACCGCCATATCAGGTGTCAGTATTTGTGTCACCGCGTCTAAGTGGCTAAATATAAGGAGTTTTTAAGGCTGGTTACGCTGTGACTTCTATTTTTAGCGGATACAAGTGCAAGAAGTTCACAAGCAGACAAATGAGGATTTCATCTAAGAGCAGTGCGAGAGGAGTAACGACGCGATTCCGCGAGTGACTGACCACCGCTTAGAGCAAGCTTTACTCGCGGCCAACGCGACTTTAAGAACAAGTGCTTAGGAAGCTTAGAGGCGCAAGGAAGAGCAGTTTATAGAGCGATTCAGAAACGATAAGTATCAACCTGAGAATGCTATTGGTGGCGTTATTGATTACAGGCGGTGTTATTGCAGATGGTGAAAGCGCTTGGAGGTGTCCAAACCGATTAGAATTCTGATGAGACAACAAGGCTTATGGGTTTGTTTAGTCAGCAGTTAAAAATCTAACGGGTGCTTGAGTGGAGAGTAGATATCGACAGGGTATTGGCGTGTTGATTGACTAATGGCCGAGAGTTGAATGTGTAAGTTCAGTCCACTCTAGCGAGCCTCAATAAAATGTAACGACTTGGTTTCGACCGTTGTCTTTAGCTTCATAAAGCGCTTTGTCTGCTCGCTTAATTGCAGAACGTATAGACTCATTCTGCTTAAGTAGTGTAACCCCAGTAGAAGCCGTTACTGTCTGCGCGTTAGGCCATGTATTCTGGTCCATAGCCAGGTACAAATCATCGATTGATTCGTGACACTGTAGCGTTGTTTGCTCTAGGCAAACGAGCAGAAACTCCTCACCACCCCAACGATAAAGCAAATACTGCTCCCCAAGCGTTTCATTTGCGATAGTAACAAATTGAATAAGAACCTTATCACCTACTTCATGGCCATGCTGGTCGTTGATCTGTTTGAAATGGTCTAAGTCAAACAACGCGACGTGAATCATTTTTCCTTGTTGTGCTAACCATTCGAAATCATAGAAGGTATCTAGCGCTTCGGTCCTGTTTCTGCAGCCAGTTAACGGATCAGTAGTGGCCTTGACTTTTAACTCTTCAATTTCTTGGGTTAAATGACGTTGTTGCTGTGCTAAACGCGTTTTGTTTCGTTGTGCTATATGTAAAGCACAAGCGACATAGTAGATCGCGTATACCACCCATAGTCCAATCAAGAGTTCGCCTAGCAAAGCCTTGCTGATAATTTTGCCTTGGAACACAATATTCGAGATGTTAAGTGAATGATGCCCAGCAAGCGTGCTGGCACCAAGCCCGAGTTCAACAGATACCGCGTTCGTAATGTCTACTGCGCTATCAGAAACAGGGCGTTGATAATGATCTATCCACCAGAAAGGAACATTGAAGTAGCCCAAGTCAATTTGGCTTGCGTCTGGTAGCGAAAAGTCTAAGCGATTGAACTTGTTCGACATTGCATCGCCTTTAACGCTGTAACCCTCGTCATAGTTACGAATGTAGAAACGAAATCTTGGGTTCTCTTGGCCTTCGTAGTCCATATTAATGGTTACCGAATCGAACGTGGAGAGATCTAACCCTTTGCCTTCTTTCGATATGATGAATTCAACCTCACAGAAAGGCTTGCTATAGGTACGCTCAAAGTCACACTGTAACTCAATGCCGTTATTTGACTTGTGTAATGATGCAACCGTGCCGCCATCATGATCTCGGTCTGTATTGGCGAGTGTAGGGTATTTGTCTGGGCTAATGATGTAGCTCTTGTTCATTAGTTTATCAAAAGAGAATAGCGACAATAGGGTGATTGCCAGGCAAAAAATCGAGAGGAATATGTTGAGTTTGCGGAATGCTTTGTCGCTCATGATATTAATCCGTACACGTGATTCAAACCTAATATCCAATGCCTTAGAGCTGGCGTAATCGAAGGTTAGAGATTAGCCTTGTTGAAATTGCTATATCTAAAACTGTTCTAGAACTGACGGTTATACATGAAAGTGCGCCATTAGACCAAGATGAAGTTTAAAAATTGAACGCAGAGCATTGATTTTGAATGTTATTTACTCAGTAAGTACCGTTTTGATGGAAATATAAAATTAACTGTATAAATATACAGTTAATTTTTATTGAGTTTGTTTTTTGTCATTAGAGCGAATCTAAGTCCTTTATGAGGCCGCCAAGTGGTGGACCATGAGCAAACTTTTCTTTAGTTTTAATCCAGCAATGTTGCACTGTCACTTTTCAAAATATGTATCTTCAGTGAGTAAGTAGAACTTATGGAGAGAACCTCAAACAAACACCTGAATTGTTAGCGTTTATACTCGTTCGGAGCCTGGTTTAATTGTCGATTTGAGCGCTGGCCAAGTTGAATATACAGCTAGTAGCTAGTGATAAACGAGATTTGGTAATTGCTAGGTTTAAGGTCTTAAATCTCCGCTGGTTCATAGGCACGGCACCTCAGAATCGGACAATTCAATGTTGAAGAAACTGTCTCTCACAATGGTGATCATCGGCACCATTATGTCATTAACTAATCCTGAGCCTAACAGCCCTAATCAGAGACACGAAAACCAAGTATAGCCAACAATATCAAACTCAACGTGCATAAACGCGCAGCTAAAATCCATAAAACCCACGACATTAAGGACTTAATCCGGCTCTGTGTGCAAAATCCGCAAGGACTAAGATACTGAACCCCCTCAGATTTTACGCACAATTTGTCAATCCCATTTTAAAATGTCCTCATTTGCCCCAAATAGAAATGTCCCGTTGTTAGGTCTTTCGACTGGAGGCTTTGAATGGTTCGGTGAGGACTGGGTTGATGGTTCGAGGGGCTGTTTGAAGGGCTCTTTGTTGTGCACGGCGCTTGGGGGCTTTCTTACTGCGGGTTCGTTGCTGTTGTTGTTCGAATTCTTCTTGTTGTTGCTGAGCAAATTTTAAAACTTGGCCGAGGCGTTTGTTGTCGACGATTTGGGTTTGTTGAACGTGCTCGAGTTTGTCGAAGGTTTTGAATTCGAGTTTTCGATGCCCGTATTGGATGGCGATTTCACCGTTTGGGTAGTCGAGTATCTTGACGTTTTCGTGCGTTAATCGGCTGTTTTCTTCGGTAGGCCCAATGAGATAAATCACTTTATCGTATTGAAATGTCAGTGACTTTGAGAGCTTGCGGGTTTCTTGCCAACTGAAAATATCGTCGAGTTCTTGCTTGGACTCTCGAACCGGACGATGCATGTCTTTTGGGTATTGAGCGGGCTTAGCAAAGCGATGGTTAAAATCGGCGATGAAGTAGGGAAGCCAGGCGTTGGCTTGTTCGATGGTGTCGATACCTTGTAAGCGCATCTCTTTAACCAGTCGGTCTTGCAGCGTGAGGTTAGCTCGCTCAACGCGGCCTTTGGCTTGGGAGCTGTTGGCACAGATGAGTTCTATGGCCAGTTCTTTCAACACGCGCCCGTATTGAGTTTGGCCAACTTGTTTATGTTTCTCCTGATTCACTCGAAAAATCGAGTGCTTGTCACTGTAAAATGCGATGGGTTTACCGTGCTCATTAAGGTATTCACGCGTGGTCAGCATGTAATCAAACGCGGATTCTGTCTCACTGAATCTTAGGTTCATCAAGCGGCCAGTCGCATCATCAATGAACACCAGTAGGCAGCATTTGTCGCTGCGGCCATCAAACCAGTCATGATGTGAGCCATCTATCTGAACCAATTCTCCAAGACAGTCTCGACGGTAACGAGGCTGATAGACCCGAGGTTTGCGTTGTGAATGTGGAAGCCACAGTCCGTCGGCGATCATCCATTGACGGAGTGTTTCTTTAGAGACGGATAGATTGTGTCGTTCAGTCAGTTTTTCCAGAGCGAACGTTGGTGAGAAGTCAGAGTATTGCTCACGGATAAGTTTCAGTATTTCAATTCTGAAATATTCTGAGTAGCGTCGATTACTTGGGCGTCCACGCGCTGCGTGTGTAAGACTTTGAGCGCCAAGAGAGACAAGTTTGTTTACCAAACGTCGGATATGACGCGCAGACAGATTCAAAATGACAGCAGCGTCAACTTGGCGTAGTCGTTTTTCACGTACGTCAGTAAGCACCTTGAATCGCTGAATATCTTTTTCACTCATAGTAATAAGCATCCGGATAACTCCTAAGCAGACCAATATAGGTAAGCTTAGGAGGACATTTTAAAATGGCTCAAACCGGACATTACTAAATTGCTCTAACAAGCCAACTGCGTATTATGTACGTTATGTTAAATAATGCGTGTGGTAACGTAACTTCATGTTGTACTGTTATACTCAATCAACTTAATGGGATAAAGCGCCAATATCTCCTGTAGTGTTCCATTATTTTTTATATGATCTGTGGCTGCCATAACTTCATGTTTACATACTCTGTAGTTCTTATAAGTTCATATACTATGATTACAGAAATTTTCATTCTTCTAACTTCATTTTTATTCGTTCGAATAACAAGGTGTTTTAGCTACCTTATCTATTTCTCACTGTCTTGTTCTGACTCCTTCAATAAGAAGAATGAATAACACAGCTGATTAAGTACTATTTTTTATGATTTAAATCACAGAATTTTCTTGGATTAAAAAGGAAATTAATGGCTAAATTAACGATGATATCTAATATTTAAACCATAAAATGTGGCAAATTACGATGTATTGTTTTGTCTCGACAAAATCAACCAAGGAGTTATACGTTGTTTTGTCACTATATTGCCACAGAATAAACTGCACTATCACGTTTTATAGGCATAAAATCTTGAAAGATGTGGGATTCAGCATGATACTGAGATAGTAACTACCAATATTTAGTAGGTATTATCTTTATGAATAGCGTTAAGCAAATATCAAATGGTAAACATTCACACTGGGTCATGTTTGACACAGGCACGTGCATGCCTACCCTTTATCCCACCATGTATTATCTGAGTGAGTTAACGACACGCGCACCTGAGACTCAGAAGAAAACTCTGTATGCGTTGACATACTTTTATAAGTTTTGGGAACGTAAATATGGCATGTCGTTTTGCCACTACTTACTGGCGAATAATTACGACTTAGCCGAGCCTATCGTTGAGTTGGATAACTTTTTCGAGTTCCTTTGCTCCAACCAACACCTACACGATAATCCTATAGAAGGCGCAGCTCATTACTTGAACTCTGCTTCCGACAGCGCCAAGAAAACAAATGCTGGCCGGGTACGCACTGCGATAAGGTTTCTAAAGTACCTATCTCGCACATACTCAACAGTAAAATACTTAAGTATGTCTGTTAGCGATTGTAAAAAACTCCGCGTACAGTATGAGCAAGATCTTGCATCTATTAGTAATAGGTTGAATTTAATAGAAAAAAGTAGCTCATCTAGTGAGAGGAAGCCTTTGTACCAAAGTATTCCCAAAGCCATGCGGCAGGCAATCATGTTAATGACGATTCCATCGACCCCTAATAAACCTAACTCGCGCAATCCCTTTTCTTCAACCTACATTCAAATCCGTAATGATCTGCTAGTTAGGCTGTATTTTTACTATGGTTTACGAGCTGCCGAAGCTTTATTATTGGATGTACGATCTTACAAAATGAGCGCTCCAGATCCGAGTGGTGCTATTAACTACTTGCTCGTTGTCACCAATAGAGAAGAAGGTGTAATTGATAAACGAGCCCGCCAACCCTCCATCAAAACTAAGCACTCTCATCGTATTCTCTCCTTAAGTAAGCGAGATTATCTACATCTAAAAGGCTTTATTGAGCAATATAGAAGTCGACATTTTGGTGACGGTGTTCATCATGATCATGGTTATATTTTTACCTCATCTGTAGCGCCATTCCGTCAGCTTTCCTATGAAACAGTTAGAGATATATTCGAAGCCCTTGATTCTGCTTTAACAAAACATTTTCCAATGTTCAGGGATACAGAGCTGTATCTAGGTATACCTAATCTGACACCTAAAATTGCTCGGCATACATGGGCATATGAGCAACTTAACCACCTATACAATGCTGAACGAAGAAAAGCTATTGAGGTAGCTGCAAGCACTGGGCAAGTCCTAAACAATAGCCAGATAATGTCAAATGTAGTCAATATCTTACGCTCACAAGGTGGGTGGTCAAAAGATAGTAAAATGCCTATGAGATACGCAAGACGATTTTTTGATGAACAGGGAAATTTTCAAAACCTTGAACGTATTGAAACTGACTGCTCCGACATACAACGAAGTTTCAAAGCCCACCTAGACACTGAGGAGTTTGAGGCGACCTTCTATGACTTCCAATAATGTGATTGTTCCCGACGGTAGTAACAATAATGAGTTGTTTTCAGATACTCAGAAGGCAGCTATTGAGAACTTGCCTGTTCCTAAAGAGCTAACTTTCTTAGCAGCAGGTCAATTCGATAGTAAATCAATATTTACTGATAGCCAAGAATGGAGGTTTAGATACTCAGGTGAGGAACGTGCTCTGTTTGTAAACAGAGCCTCATGTCCCTACAAAAATAAAATAGTAAAGTTTGCGGTATCCCAGTATTTGATTGATAAGCTACCATCTCATCTAGTTAATACTGTCGCTTGCATATATGAATTATTCGATTGGTTTGAAAAGCGTAAAATTGAGTTTTCAAAAAGAAACACAATTGATTTGCTTGATCGAGGGATATGGGATGAGTTTCAAGGTAGAGAAAGTTCTTTTTATACTGTTATTTTCCTTATTCGCACATTGGCTAAATATGACTTCCCATTGATTGGTGAAGATATCGAAGATGATTTAGTGCTCATTTCGCGTCCACGAATAGACACTTTCCTTATATATCAAGAAACTGATAACGTCATATCAAATGAAACTCTAACTCTAATATTGAATGGACTCTGGGGTATGAGTAATTCCTTTGACTATGGACTTCCATTGAAAACAAAGCATCTTATGGACGCAAGTATTCTAGGTTTAGAATATGTAACGGGTGCTCGCCCAGCTCAATTAGATAAGTTAATTACCTCAGATTTCAGCGTAGATACATCAGTAAAAAAGGGAGAAATTGGACGTTACTCGATCGCTATTCCCTACGCAAAAACAGGAGAACTTTCTAGCGTTGTGGAACGAATCAAAATCGCTCTCCCCTATGAGGTCGCAAATCTAATAAGGGCGTATATAAAACAAAAAAAACTTACACCAAGAGATAAGCTCTTTCCTACTTGGAGTACCACAAGTACAGCTGTAAAAAGATCCATAAATCGTCAAATATTGAGATTTTCACCTACGGAATATCAAGATCTTGTACGTAAAGACAAAACAGCCATAAAGCTATTTACCCCTTCTGAGTTCCGTCATAACGTAGGTCATTCACTCGCAATGCAAGGTGCAACGGCTGCCGATATTGCGTTTATTCTGGGTCACTCTTCACATGCGGTTGCAAAACATTACATTTTAGCTACTCCAGAACTAGCGCGAGTACGCTACCGTGCATTAGGTGTGAATTCGACGTGGCAGAGCATGATGGCTTTGATGGTTACAGGAGATCTAGTTTATGCCGAATGCTGGGTAGGTATTAATGTAGCGGGAATTGTCGGTGGTCAACTTCATACTAATTGTGGGGGTTGTGGGAGGATCTCCAATGAATGTCCATTTACTGAACTTAGGGCCTGCTATGGATGCCTCTACTTTCGCCCTTTTATTGAGGGTGAACATGAGCAGGTTCTTTTGGGAATGCAAAAAGAAATTGCTGAAGCTGTGGCTCTTTCAAACGCTGTTGGTAATGCTCGAAACCCTGTCATTGAAATCCTCACTCGAATTAAAGAGAACATCATGTTCATAATAAAACGTATTGAAAACCTCTCACCAATACCAGTTTTGGCTGTCGATACCCCCCCATCATCTAACGTGCTTCCAGAGACTATTGTTGCCTTGAAACAAGGAAAAACCTTATGAATGAAAGCCGTAAAAAACTGTACGAATTTATAGCTTCACAAAAGAGGCGTTGGAATATTCGGAATGAGAACTTTGGTGATAACCTTGATTGGAGTTCTGAATCACACCACCTCGGAACAAAAGGTATTGGTTGGCTTAAAACTAGCGGCCGTTCGGTCAAGGCTATATTCGTTTATACTGGTAAGGCTTTTAAGCAACCAAACATTCAAATTGAAGACGTTCAGTATCAAAATTTTATTCGCGCGTATTTTATGTCTATTATTCCATTGAATGACGCAATGCCCTCTGCATCTAAAACCTACGATACCATCCAGCTTCTTCGACACATTTACCGCTCCTTAATTTCAGTCACAGGTCAGACTAACCCTATTTATCTGAACAATGAAGTGTTCAACCACGCTATAGAACTAATATCTGAAGCTAAACCTAATGATCTAACAAATGTGGCGAACAATGCAACCAGACTCCAAGCGATTTCGAAGATGATCGATGCATTGGGTTTTACTTTAACACCAACAGATTACAAATCGAGTTATGCCAGTGTTAACACCAATTATACAAAGAAGGCGCAACGGGCAAAGGCATCAAAAGAAATACCTGATGGTATTGCTGATCCTAGTGTGCCTGACGAACAGGATAAATTGATTACCATTAAAGCATTTCTTAATACTATCGCTTTGATTAACCTTACTGAAAGTATCGGAGAGAAGATTGTACTTAACCTCCTACTATTATTAATTGCAACTGGGTTTAGGTTTGAGGAAGCTTCTGGTTTACAAGAGGATGCCTTAGAGCGCATTCCCGTTAAAGGCGATGCTCTTGCTCTAGCGAAGAAGTTTAATCTACCGTTGTATGATCTAAAAATAAAGTACCTTGGGGCTAAACATTCATCGGCGACCGCGCACTGGGTGGAACCTAATGCGATTACGCTAGTTGAGTCTATCTTCGAAGTTGTACTTAGCTTAACTAAGCCATTCCGAGAAGTGCTTATAGCACAAAGAAAGACAAATTTTACTAATTTTCTACCTTCAGAATTACCCATTGGAATTGATGGGTTGGTTGATTTGAGTGATATAGATGGGCTTTTAGTGACAACTGCGGCTACTGGCAAAAAAGATGGTAGAGACCGTGCTAAAAAAACATTAACTAATTTAAAGATCTTTCCTTCAATAGATATCCCAGACCCAAATAATGCGTCTAAAAGCATCATTAAATACGCTCCAAAAGATCTAAACGATGGTTATTTAAGTTATATTTCCAACGAAATGAAATTGTTAAGTAATGGCGATGGATTTTTCCGAAATCAGCCCCATAAAGGTAAACATATTCGGATTGATTACGAAAGATTGTTATTTATCTATCCTTCCGGAGCAAGTTCCATTGGGCAAAACCGTTCCTATAACAATATAATTCGAGATGTTGGTGCACCAGAGATTGCTCGCGTGTTGGGTGCTCGAAATAAGAATGGACGTTCGACAGGCGTTTCATTTTTTAAGAAATATGGGTTAGCTGAAGAGGATGGTTCAACGACTGAATTGACCACTCATATACCTAGACACAATGTTAATACCTTCTTGTCTATTGCTGATATTTCAGAGCATTTACAGGCGATGCTTATGGGGCGAAGTAATATATTCCAGAACCAACATTACCAACACTTAACGATGGCACAGAAGCTTAAAACGCCATCACTATCAGAGTTTGATGAACTTGAAAGCCAAGCTAGTGCGAATAAAGGTCATGTGGATGATGATGTTAGTGAAGATGATGACCCACAGTTGGACTTGTTTCCTTTCGGTTCTGATCCTGACGTTACCTCTCTCCAAGTAAAGGTTGAAAACAATCTGAGCACCGACCTCGATGAGCTATTTTCGGGGATTCTTGATGACTCTGTGACGACTAATCCCGTAGAGTATGTAAAGCAGACACGCGCAATGATATTTGCCCCTGATTTAGACCTAGAGACAAACATCAAAAATAACCTACATACTCTAGGCTCCCATGAAGAAAACGCAGCCTATCTAGCAAAGAAGCTTTCAGGTAATTTTATGCCCGATCTGAACGATAGCTATTCGGAGTTGATGGATTGTGGAGAAGAAGAAAAAGCGAAAGACTTACTTAAGACACACTCGCACCTAAGTCCATTACCTCTAGGTAGTTGTACGAGAAATCTTGGACTTTGGGGGTGTCCATTTGGAGCTAAATGTCAGGCAGGACAAGAATGTGCGTACCATGTTCTAACTGGGCGTGCCGGGGAATTAGAAACAATTGTAAATCGCTCTATTAGTAATAAGAAACACGTTGAAACTCTGTCTGAACTAGTAATGAATGATAATAGCTATTCGGAGTCTTTAGCTAAAGTAGAAGATAGTAGTAAAGTACTGGAACTCATGAAAATTAGATCGATGGAAGCGCTATCTAAAGGTGTTGTTGTATCATTGATCGAATCACCTATTAGAGAGCAGCTTGCCGTTAATAAGCGACCTACAACACTTGCCGATATGTTCTCTATAGAGCAAGTACGCATCGACCGAGGAAGACAAGAATCCAAAGGTGAGGAAACTAGCTAATGACAACACTTAAGGGACAAGCCTTAGATCAAGCTATCGAAAATGAATTGATCCTAATCACCAATGAAGGTTTAGTACAAGAGATAACACCGACACTTGTTCATACCCGACTTAAAAGCAAGGGGATAATCCAAGGACAAGTAAGTACGCTGTCTACCCCTCCTAGAAAGGCTCTAATTCATAAGTATAATCTTCAATTACTGAATGGCCTTGGACTAACACCAGTAGAAGAAGGACTCATCCTTTCTAGAAATAGCAAGGCGGCTTTTATGCAACGAATACAGAAGCTTCAAGCAGAAAATGACGAATTAAACGAACAACTACAAAAAAACACTTATACCATGCTGACTATCATTAAGATGTTGAAAACACAGACAAGGCTGCCGATTGAAGAAGTATTGTCCCCTTACTTGCTAAGCGAATTAAGAGATGACGAAATTAAGAATAACTGACGATACGAAAGAACGGGGTGAAAATGGATAAGTCGAGAGCCTTCACTGTACTGGTACTCGATCACCAAATTAATGTCTAATTGAACATAAGTTGTTTAACATAAAATAGATAATATCCCCTTATACATGTATTCATGTATAAGGGGATATTATCAAATGCTTATGTGGAATTGGTGCTTTTTAACAATGCGCGACTTCTCAAAAATATGTCTAGTTTACCGCTCTAAATCAATATAATGACAATAAATATTGATGGCGATTGGTTCATCGCGCATATCATTAGTTATACGTAAAATAAAAAAGGCACCAAATTCTTAGATAAAACTATTTGCGAATGAACTCAACTAACTCTCGCATTCTATCTTCTAAATCAAACACCGAACAATGCGTTTGATCGAGCTTATCCGCTATCGCTTTAGCTATCGGAACTTTCTTACTGGCGTAACTCAAAGCAATATTTTTAATTGCAGCCTCATCTAACTGACTTCCACCTTTGTATTGATAACAACCAGCAATAACCTGATCAAACGAATCGAACTTCCCAAAACGAAAGTGGGATGATTGCGTGGTTCCTAGTTCAAGTTCCTTACGCATATCTTCTTTACCAATTGCTTCTCTTTTAAAACCTTTCTTAGTCAGGGTTTCATAAAACAGATCCTTACAAATGTAATTTTCAATTTCACGCCCTTCTGAAATCCAAACTTTGACATAGTCTTCTACAGATGAACCCAACCCGAAATTGCCTCTATTTGCCACTTTAATCCTCTCTAACATAGAGCTTAAATAAGCTTTAAAAGTATCACTATCACGGTTTGTTTGTGAGGAACAGTCAGAATCAGTTATCAAATAAGCTTTTCTACTAGTACTTAAAATATTGATTAAATTATCATCTAAGTCACCTAGAACAGTGAAGGACGCTAGGTTCGTACCTCCAAAGTATAAAAATGAGTAATCTTTTCCTTCTTTAAGCTCTCCATTTGAAAAAATATCAATCCATTTTTTCAAGTAAATCCTATCACTAGGTCCTTCAACCCAGAGAACTGTATTAGCTTGTAAGATTTGAGAAGCTTTAACCCCTAACGAATCTAACGTTTCATAGTGCTTAATTACATTGTCATTTTGGGTAATCGAGCTTGCACCAGTTGATGATTTAAAAGCTCTATATACGGCCCAATTTTCATTTAAGCAGTCAATAAGAGATGGAGAGTGAGTCGTGATAAAAAACCTATGGTTAGTTAGTTCTTTCTCGAATATGCTCACAAGTTTAATCACGGCTTCAGGGTGCAAATTAGCTTCAGGCTCCTCCAAAAAAACATTTAGATTCACATCTTTGTTAATCCATAGGTGTGATAGCAACATCACTATTTGAGAGACTCCAGTGCCTAACTGATCTAAAGAAAAAGATAGCCTTGATTCAAACTCCAGACTTAAATCCTTATCTATAACATCAATATTAGTTACTTTTTCTGATAAGATATCAGTTAACCATTGCTTTATTTGCAATTTATATCCAGCCCAGTTTGACGGGGTCGCCCTATCCTTTCTCAACTTATCTAACTCATCAATAATTTTTGCGCCATCAAAGTAGTAGCTTTGATCATTGTTTGAGTTGCGTGAGTGATGTCGAATAGGATCTACAAATACCAGCGAATTTAAAAAACGACTCCAATAGTATTTATTGTCATGGAACCCAGAAACCTCATCCGTTGGATCTTCCCAAGTTTCTGATTCAAAATTAGAGCAAATTAAACCATCGTCATTAAAAATTTGTTTATCATTAACTTTCATGTTCAAAATTGAAGCGTTAGAGCGAACATCATGATAACAATCTAGAGTTACTCGATTCTCATTAACCTTATAAGAAACTTTATCTTCCTTAGCTAAGACATTGTTACTTGAAAGTGAAATCTCGCAGTTTATTCTTTCTTTTTTCCATCCCCATGTCTGGCTCTCATCAAGTTCAGTTGCTACTGAAATAGCTTTTCCTGTAGACAGCTCTTTATTGGCAATACTTTTTAGGTAGTTAAAATATTTTGCTAAATTTGACTTTCCAGAATTGTTTGGTCCAATAATTAAATTTATTGACTTCAATCCCTCTATATAGACTCCATCTAAATCATATGAACGCCAACCACTTAGTTTTATAGAGTCAATTTTCATTTAGATTTATCCTGCTTGTACCAAGAATCTACTAAAGCTTTTAATGAATAGTTATCAGGTTTCCCTAATTTCCAAGATTTATGATACCTAACATCATTACTTCTAGGCATTGGGTTAGGTACTCTAAATTGAACTTTTCTTGGCAAATTAATTGAGTCACCTGAAACAAATGCTTCACCATCTCGAAGACTAGGTAAGAAATCAACTTGGCCAGCTAATGTGTCAGGTAGCAATCTTTTTATCTTATTTTGGTCTAAATCATTTGTAAGTCGGAGTGCTATATATGTTCCACATTGTGATAAAACTGTCGTAGAAACATTTGAAGGGCGCTGTGTGACAACTGTCAAGCCTATACCATATTTCCTGCCTTCTTTAGCAATTCTTTCAACTCTTTCTTTTGAAATATTGAACTTTGAGTCACTGTCCTCTGGTATATAGGTATGTGCTTCTTCTAGTATTAAGTTAAGAGGAATGTTTTCAGGATCCAAATCCCAATATTTGAAATCGAAACAAAGCCGAGAAATAACACCAACGCATACAGCTCTTATCTCTGCGGGCAAACCACTCAGATCTAGTAGATTTAAGTACTTATCACTTTCGTTTAGTCCTAAAATCGTTTTAAAGAACGAATCAATTGTGGTTTCTTTGTGAATATTATTGTGTAGAAAAGAATATCGACTATCGTTTAATATTGATTCGAGTTTTAAGATAATACCTGTGTAGGTTTTTTGGTCGGCAGCTGTTTTTACTTTTTTCCCCTTATCATTTTTTTCATCTCTTTCAGATGTTAACTCTGAAATTAAGTCATTAATATCGAAAAAAATTGGTGTATCAACAGAAGTGATAATGTTAGGTAGTTTTTTACACTCTTTATTCTTTAGCTTAGTAATGAACTCCTTTAAAATAGCTTTTTGATTAGAGCCCCTGTCTAAGCTGTAAACCGCCAGAAACTCTTCTAGATCTAAAAACCAATAAGGAAGCGAGAATTCGCACCAAGGTATAGCATTCGTTTTTTCTTTAAAACTGTCGTTTGGTACTTCGTCGTTATAACCGAATGCTGATGGGTATTCATTGTGTATATCGAAGAATAGAATTCGAGGACATTCATAACTAGACAGTATCGATTGAACTATTGACGCTACAGTACAACTTTTACCACTGCCTGTTGTACCTAAGATTGCAGTGTGACGCCCCATTAATTTGTCTAAGTTTAAATAGGTTTGATCGTCGTCTTTTACATCCGTAACACGAAAGTGCTCTTTATCTTCTTTCAAATCGATGCCGATTAATCGATTTACTTGGTCACTGCTAAGAAAGTATGTGTCGCAATTGATTGTAGGAAGTCGTTTTGTTCCTCTATTGAACTTTCCGTTGACTGCACAACCCAATATTGAAAGAGTTACGACTTTTCTCTCTTCCCTAACAATCTCCAACCCACTTTCTGATCTTTTGGTTTTCTCGATTTCAGTTATTTGAACTTTACTTATAGTACAAATGGTATTGCCATGCGCACCGCCACAATTGACATAAGCACCAACCTCAGCGCAATGTTTTACTTCTTGGAATTCACATTCTAAAAACTCTGCGTGGAGTATAATTGTGGCACCGTCAACCTCTTTAATTTTTCCGAACTTTAAAGCTTCTTCTCTTAATGTTGTTGTCAATTTATCACTCCCTTATATTTAGAGTCTTTCACAGCTGTTTGACATTTTAGTTACGCAGATCATTAAGGGGAAATCACATTGATGAAGTGTGCGCTTTTCCTATTCTCATGCGTTAGTTATGATTACATTAACACCTTTTATTAATAATATCAGTGGTATAGATATCAGTTCAATGACCACGCACACAGTCTACTCGCAAATAGCTTATATTTACTATTCGTAGTTAGCAGGAGGCTTGTTGTGCATCTTCTTTCACATCAGGCGCAGCGGAACAATTTGTAGCTCATGAAGGGTGTACTTTTAGGTAGAAAGTGCCATGGGTTAAAATTCATACCAGCAATGGCTATGGAAAAATCCGTGCTGTTACGTTTAGGTAATAGCACGGTTCATTTCTTATAAACTGCCTGTAGCTACAGACTTTACCTACCCACTGTATTTGTATGGGTACGTGCAATCCAACGCATGCTATTTATGTGTCACAAACGAAGGAGCGTTTTTTCATGTCAATAACTATCACTTCTATCTCTTCAACACCAACGTATTGAGAGGCAATAGTTTTCCAGTAGTCTTTCAGTTTCGATGCAAGTCCCTCAGTACCTATCCTTTTACCATCAATAACCCACTTTTTTGTGGCATTCTGGGAGATTAAAAGAAATACACCACAGCCTGCTGATTGTTCTCTCAAATAGTCACCAACCAATTGATTTCTCAATCGCTCACAAAGTTTGGGCCCACTCCACTGTTTATCAAGTAACTTTAATTCAATAGGAACTGGTGAGCTTATATTCGGGCTATCTAGCCAGATATCCATGCGTTGTTCATTCGCTAGCTCCGGTTCTTCGGCAATAGTGTAATACCCTTTACCACACTTCCTTAACTCTGCAGCAATAAGAGTCCTTACTTCATTTTCTTCTGTCGCTCGTTGCCAAGTCATCCATGGACTGTCATTTCCATTCTCAACCCAATCCTTAATAGCATTTAGCTGTAGAACTGCCAATTCAAAAAGCTGCCTATGCGATTCCGGAGAAATGAGTTTTGAACGATGGAACTCTTTAAATTGATGGGCAGACCAAGGAGAAATATTTCCATAGGCCTCCGCCATTTTATAAGCTCTTTCTCGCATCCAAGGTCTGTAGGAATCTTCAGGGTGCTCTTCTATCAGTTGTTTTAAAGCCCAGTAACTCTCTTTCCCTTGTATCTCAACGAGATAACTGAACAGCATATCTCGTGCTTCTTGAGCACGGTCACGCGTAGTAGGAGAATATACCCCTTTACCTGCCCTTTCGATGTCATCACTTGTTTTGATATACTTATGCATCAAAATATATAGAGATTTTAAATGCGCTACTGTCCTAAACCTTCCTGCACAGTACAATGCCTTTTGGGAGCTTCTTCCTCCTAACAAAGCTACAATAAATATTTCCGCAGCATGCGTAGCACTATCGTTGTCTAACCCAGATAACCAACTCTCAAACTCTTGAATTCCGACACTTGGAGAACTGTCAACTAACAATGCAAACCACCAAGCTGCTCCATTGTTATCACCCAGACTCTCTGACATACACTTCCGAGCTAATTTAGTAAGCTTTTCTGGCTCAATTCCCCCTTCAATCAATATCCGCACACAGTATTCACTACATTTCTGAGTGAGGTTAGAGCTACGCATTAAGGTATCTAGGACTTTCGGTGCGATGTGTTCACTCAACCAAGGTGCGTAATAAACTAAGTCATGTAGAATATGGTTTACAGACTCTGAATGTTTAGGTGTTCCAATTTCCCAAATAAACTCTTTCAATACCGCATCTTGCGTATCAGTAGGAAATGCTTGATGGATTTTTTCAAACCAGCTTGGGAAGCCATTAATATCCCAAGTGAGGTAACGTAGGGCTGTATCGAGATCATCGTGACTTAAATATTTAGGAAAATCAGCATACTCGGCAGCTTCAATTTCAAGGCCAGCCAATGCAAGTAGTAATGAACCAGAAATTGAGTTCCCAAGCTTCTCTTCTGATCTTAGCTTCGGTCGATAATTCCGCCAATGTTTAACACAAAAATCTTTGTATGCTAAAGCGACTTCGTTTCCAAAATCAGGAATTAGTAACTGCCATTGCGTATAATGCCGCCGGGTGGTACATGCTCTATTTTTTTCTAACTCATTCATTAGCCTTGCATGGTTATTAGTTATTTCGCCATTATCAACTATTGGTGAAGAAATTCTTGAAGGGTCTTTGCGTAAAGATATTATCCAATTTTTCCTTGTCTGTTCCTGCTCCATTTTTTTTGCTTTGATTTCTATCGAGCGTGTAGCTTCTTTCTTTTCAAACTCTTGCATTGAACTTGAAATTACAGGGTTTAATAGTTTGTTTAGTTGTTTAATAAGGGCATCATGCCCTTCCACTGCACTATGCAGGCCTGTCAGCATATTAACCGGATAACCACATTGTTGGTAAATTCTATATGTCGTGTTAAGTGCAACTAACCTATCGTCAACCAAAAAACGTGATTCTATATACCCCAAAAGCCTAAGGAAATCGGAAGCCTCAAACCCCCAATAATGATCTAGATAGGAAATACTTAAATCATCTGTCAAACGTCTTTCTTTATCGCTCAGGTGCTGTCTTGCTTTTTCAATACTATGCCAAAATAGTGCGTCATTTAATTCAGGCCATTGTGGGATAAGCTTGTTTAAGTCATGTTTAAGCTCATCATAATTTTCATTTCGCCAATACCTCAGTGCAGCTGCATTAGCCAAAATTGATAATGAAGTTACAGAAAGTGCGTTTTTGTCTTTCATTAAAACAAGCTTCTCTATACATTTAAGAGCTACACTAACTAGCCAAGCGTACTGTTCTGATATTCGACATTCTCTTCTTTCAATGTATGGTTCTTTTTCCAAATAGCCAAATATTCCATCCAAAATGACGAAAGCTGATTTAGAATCAGTACGTTCAACAAAATTGAATAAAAAATCACTCAACCTTGAAAACTCAAATTCTTTATACTTGGGTAGCTTGGGGAGGCTTTCTAAAAACAACTCGATATTAGTTTGAGTTGGTGCGCTTTCATCAATAAGCTCCACTAGCAACTCCCTTGGAAGTACGCTACAGCTATCATTTATTGCCTTCCACATAAGGTGCTTTTGCTTTTCGCTACCACAAGTCATTACCGCTCTAATAGATGCTATTCTTGCGTATTTGTCTCTATTGCTGTTAACAGCTATTGGGATTAATGATTCTACACAAGTTGTCATTCCTCCTTGCCACACAAGTCTCCCTAAGAAGAAAATAACGTCATCATTACTTTGATAAAGAGTAATAAGATTAAGAGCATCTTCTGTAAGGTCGGATTGTGCAATTCTTGCAATTGCTGAATTGTCTTGAGCCGAAGGTACATCTGTACTATTAGCAATACGATTTACAATATCTACAAGTATTCTTTTTCTTATATCTAGTGGTAATTGCGCCGGGTCGCCTTCTTCCACTGCAATTTCGGGCTTAATTTTTAAAGTTTTTGTGCAAATGTTCTCATCAAATAAAATAAGCCATGGAAGTAGTGGGCGAAGTAAAGGAGTAACGATGCTCTCACCAAGAGATTCCCTAAAAAAATAGGATTCAATCTGTGAACGGTTATGACCAGCTTTAAGCAATCCATCAAAAAATTCTGCTGCTAATAACTCTCTAATATCTCTGTGTCTAAAGCGAACTACACCGTAGATAATGTCATTGAATAAGCCACTTTCAAGAAGAGTTTTAACATCCTCTAGCGCCCAATCATATAAAATAGTATCTGCATCAATTCCTTTTTTGCTGTGTTCCGAATCAGGGATATTAACCCCAACATTGCCAGTTAATACTACAGCTGCGGCTAACCGCTGTGCCCCATCACGAGCTTTATCAACATTTAGGGGGGGACGATCGAGGTTATGAGATTCTTTTAGCCGTGTATCCACATTGTGTTGTAAAAGGTTTAGACGCCCGCCTAACGACTTATCATCTGCCCATTTAGTAATAATTACATCTAAATCGAAAGGCCTTTCTGCTAAACTCCACAGGCTAAGTCTATTGACTTCGTTTAACAGTTTTTCGGTGTCTTCTATTCCATGAGCGTTAGAATATTCTGAAATCCTGTCACTATCTAAAGGCCGTAAGCCATATATTCTTAATGCACTCGATGCTTCTTTGCTATTACAGTCGTTACTCTCTTTATTCTCAGGAGATGCAAAAAAAAGAAACGTATTCATTAAATTTCTATCAGCTTCGGGTCTCCAACTATAAGGTCGGCTAGAAATATATATGTGTGCTCTATGTGCTCCTTTTCTTATCCCCTTCGAAAAACGTGTTATTGCTTTTTCAAAAGCTCTTGGACTAGTAAGCCTCGCTTCATCTACTGAGTCTAAAAAAAACCAAGCCTCTTCACTTGAAGCTAGCCAAGAATCAAATGTATCCTCATCACCAACTTCAAAAGCATCATAAAATTGACGATCTATATCTTCGATTCTAATAAAGAAAGATGGTTTTCCTTCATTAGCAAGTAAAGTGGCTTTTTCTCGAAATTCTATTGTTTTTCCTGCACCAGCTTCAGCTAGCACTACACAACGATACTCACATAATAGTGAATCCCATGATTCAGTTTCTCCTATCCCCCAGTTAAGGGACTGCTCAAGTTTTTCTGCTTCTTTTTGATCTTTAGATACAGGTGAAAACTGCCTGTTTAGAGGGATGTATTTCGACATAACGACCCCAAAGTCAAGTGGATTGTGGACGAATCGTCCAATGCTTTATATTCTACTCGTTCCTCATTGTGATCCCAAATAATGCAACTAAATTTATATTTGAGATCAACTTTAACGGTTGTCCATTAGCTAAACTGGTAGTTATTTTCTTTTGTAATGAGAGATCAGATGAATCAAGCTAAAAAGTAGCTAATGGAATCAGAGGAAGGGTTAACTCTAAACTAGGATGAGGGTGGGTATCTTTTTCTGTGTATTAAGAAAGTCATCGAAGGGAGGGAGCGTCGAATCTACCACTACTGTTATAGGTTGTTCTGCTACTACCTTCTGGTATTTTAACAACTAAGTCTTCTTCAACTTATTAGAGTTCTTCTAAACAGTTAAAGCGAATGAAATTGAGTAACGTAACTGCCGTAAATGGGACATTTACATTCTACCTCTTCATAAAGCGATAGACATGACTAAAGTTTCCACTTTTCTAACACAACCAGAGATATCACCAAGCCCTCTTGAGTCATTTTCCACGTGACGTTTTCACTATATTAAAGCTGGGATTGAGACCTTCCCTATCATCATCCTGACAATAATTAGTGACAAAAGACTCTAAGTCATTATATTACCACAAGTTTTTATCTTGACATTGGTTTAGTAAAGGTACTAGTTTTAGGGTGAAGATAATAAAAAGGCTCGAAATAATGAAATTACAATATCTATCCGACCTCCACCTTGAAGTTGCGGTAATGGACGTACCTATAACTGATGCTGACGTTGTGGTTCTAGCGGGGGATATTCATAGTGATGGAAAAAAGGCAGTCGATTGGGCTTCAAAGTTCCCCCAAGATGTAATCTATGTTATTGGAAACCATGAATATTATTCGGGTGATACAATCATTGGATTACCCGATAGATTAAAAGCCTACTCAATGAAATATGAGAATGTACATGTGCTAAATAATGACTCGCTCATCATTAACGATGTCGCTTTTCATGGGTGCACGCTCTGGACTGACTTTGAACTTTATGGCAACGCTGAGTTGGCATTTTACTATGCTAGAAGAGAGATTTCTGACTATCAGGTGATTAGATTTGATGAAGTTCAAGCGTTCACACCAGCACTGGCTACGGAACTTCACAAAAACTCAGCAGCTTGGCTTAAAGGAGCAATCGCATCTTCTCATTCTTCGAAAAATGTTGTTATAACTCATCATCTACCTACACCAAAAGCAATTCAAGAAAGATTCGCCGATAGTAAACTGAACCCTGCTTTTGCATCAGATTGTCACCAGCTCTTCCAACTAGACATCTCAACATGGATTTTTGGCCATAATCATTGCTGTCAACAGTTTGAAATTAAGGGAATTGATTTTGTTTCTAACCAACGTGGTTATTATGGCTATGAAAATATAGCCAACTTCTCCCCGTACAAGATTATTGAGATATAGTGAACTAGGAAGCTCCTTCAATTACCTGAAGAAAATAGGTACAAAGCCCACTTCTGAATTGACGCGTTGAGTTGGAGGCATTCTTAAAAACCCTCCCCTTTGAGTCCAGCTCCATGACAGCACAACGCTCCCAGTGTGAAGCTGACTTATTGTAATCAAGTTCGCCCAAAATTTTGCCAGCGGCCTTCAATTTATTAGCCGAAGTACCACGGTTCACTAACTGATGAATAGCTAACCCTAATGCTTGCCATACTTGTGGAGATAAGTGATAACCTGAACGGTTGTTGGCAAATTCTATTTTCAGCGGGTTAAGCCAAGCTTTCAAAAAGACCGAGATATTGCTTACGTAACTATCTGAGAGGGTTGACGAAAGTTTTGAACCATCGGCGAGCGTCACATCCTTCGACATTTTGCTGTACTCCTGAGTCCCTACGCCTGCTACAGCCCCGACTAGCAGCTTAAATAGAATATATTGAGTGGTGATGTAGTGCTCTGAGACTTTCACATGCTTGGAGTCAAAGTTCACACCACCATACTCATCAATTTTAGTTTCCTTGATTAGTTGCTCGATAAAAGCCTTTAATGGAATTTGATCGTTAAGCATCAAACGCTTGCCATCACTAAGATGAGGGAGACTTAAGGTGGAATCAAAGGTACTACTTTTTTTAAATAGTTCGATAATGTCATGGCTAGTCAAGCCTTGCACATCATCAAACACAACTCTTACTTCAACATCTTCCATAGCCAAGCGCTGTCGAAGTTCACTTTTTCTATTAGCCTCTTTAACGCTCAACCTTGAGCTAAACAAAAACGTCTTAAGCCCTAAAATTTTACATACCGCAATCAACCCCAGAACGTTACCTACGATATACGTTCCAGAGGAATCAAAAACCAAGCTTGGAAGTTGGTGAGATATGTCGTGAAGGTCGGGTTTACCAGTAACGGCAAAAGTTAGTGACAAAGGAGCAGTCGTCACGCTTTCTTGCATTCCCCTTACTAGCTCTTCCTGAAGCGATTGTACTTTATCTACATTTTTTGAGTTCACCGCAGCTTCCGCTACCCACTTTAACTCTGCTAACCAATTTTCAGTAGAGAAGTAAGATCCGATTTCAATCATTGGCATGGTTGTAATCAGTGTTTTTTGAGTTCTCGTACTAGAGGAAAGCAAAATGCCTTTTATTTTTTTTTCTGAAAGTTTCAAGTATTTTCATCCAGTTAGCTATCTATTGGAGTTTAATTTAAATTTATCTATTGATCCGACGTGTGTGTCGGATCAATACTGATGTCAATGAAAGCACAAACTTAGCCCCAAATCATTATATTGCCACAGATAAAATTTTAGAGATTGAGCACATGACAGATGAAAAAATAGAAAACCTAAATGAAATTGCTGGTGAGGCATTAGAAAGTTCAATAGTTGATCGCTTGGTAGAGCGATACGAAGATAAAGAAAGCAATAGTTACCTAGCAAGCTCTAAGGAGTTAATGCAAACAGCCTCTAGTACTTCCCCACAACAGATTTTGGATATTTTTAAGTCCCAAGCCCAGTATTATTCCGGAGTAAAAACAGTAAACACCACATTGAAACATACTGTTCTACTTATCACTCCACAATTAGCTCGGAATATGTTGAAGTTTTCACGGCGTGGTGCTGTCAATCCAAACAACAAGAACAGAAAACTTAGTCGCGCAAAGGTAAAAAAATATGCAGAGGCGATAAAAACGAGTCAATGGTGCTTAACTGGTGAGCCTATAATAATCTCTATTGAGGGGGAGATTTTAAATGGACACCATCGTCTTCAAGCTTCATTTGAATCAAATTCTAGCTTTATTGCACCAATAACCTACGGTGTCACCGACATCTTATCCTTTGCGCATATTGATGTTGGTAATACACGTACTAGATCGCAAGTGTTGGAAATGGCAGGCGTCAAAGTGAGTGCTTCAGTGTTATCTCGTGTAGCAATGTTATCAAAAGCATTTGACGCAACCTCAAACCCTTATGCTTTTCGAGGAACGCAGGGAACATCATTCCAACCAGCAGAAATATTAGCTTACGTTGAAGAAAATGAAGAACTCGCATTATCGGTCGATTTTGTCGCGAAAGTCGTTAAACGACACAAACTTGAAAGCCAAGTCTCTGAAGCAATTTATGCGTTTGCACATTCATTGATTAAAAGAAAACTCAAGGAAAATCCACCTAGTGCAGATCTGACGCTATCACCTGAAACATATTTAACTCGAATAATTTCCTCGTTGGGATTGGAGTCAGAGGATGATATAGAGTATCAAGTGCGTAACTACCTACAGTCACTTGTTCACGAATCAACATCTTATTCATTACTCTGCAAGTTATCAGCAATTTTCAAAGGTTGGAACATGCACTTAGACAAACCAGTTGTTGGTAATAAAGTAAGTGTTCGACGGGTCGCTCGTTATAGGAAAGATGAATGCGGTAATAAGATCCCGATGCAATCAGCAGGAAATATAAACGAAGCCTTCACTATTCCATGCGTAGGAAAAGGATTAACACCCAAGCGTATTTCAAAGCAAGCTAATGTGCAGGCTATCAGCATGTAAGCCGAAAAAGAGATCACTATTCGATATGAAATATGCGACTAGGAAATAACGAGCTGATTCAGAATTGAAGAAAGTTCATGAAGTTGAACTGGTAGATGGTGGTGGTTTTCTAGTCAAAAATGGAAATTTCCGTGCATTGTAGGCAACTTCATGAAGTCGAATTAGAAGTGAATTCGCCTAAAGTCCCTATTTATGCGCCTTGCAGGCACTCATTCACACATGAAGTTATACTCACTGTTTAGAAGTTAAATTGGTTTTGGAGATTGTAAGGCAGGTATCTTTATGTGATGCCCTGCCTTTATATTGTGTCGATAGTCTCTAATTTATACTGTGTATTTAACCATATTGGCTATTTACCATAAAATACCTAATAACCAGTGATAATAATCTTCGATTTTAACCCTGGTATTAGTTAGAGATTATCCGCCAGCAAACTTAACTTTGTAGCCTTTCTTTTCAAGGTGCGCTTTGATCTTGTCACGAGCATCTCCTTGAATTTCGATGTTACCATCTTTTACTGAGCCGCCGCAGCCGCACACTTTTTTGAGTTCTGCTGCCATTAGTTTTAATGGTGCGTCATCTAGGTCTAAGCCAGTTACGACAGAAACGCCTTTGCCTTTACGGCCTTTGGTTTCTTTTTGGATTCGAACGATACCATCGCCTTTAGGACGTTGGACTTTCTCTTCTTCAGGTTTAATACGACCTGTTTCTGTTGAATATACTAGGCTCATAAATTACTTCTTTTGTTGCTCTGCTTTTTGTTTTGCGAGTAAGTAAGCTTCTATATGACGCTGGATTGCAATCTTGCCGCCTTTGATTAAGCGACCGTTAAACATGCAATACCACGCATTAGGCTCACCAGTGTCATTCTTGATTTGGTAGCCGTTGAAGTTTTCAGTCGAGCCACCAGTTCCTCTCGACTTATTTAATGACGTGAATTCTTTTGGATCAATAATAGACGCGGTTTCAATCCACCAATCAATACTCTTTTTTACGGCAGCTAGGTTGCCCTGAATAACGTTGTTTTTTAATTTAGCACGCCAAACTGTGTTATTAGCATCTATCGATTGAAGATGGACGCTTCGGTAAATTGAATTAGCCATGTCTATTAATCATCTTTTTGTTTTCACTACATTAATCATAAGTATACTTATAATGATATCAAGCATAATATGGTAAAAAAACCTGTTGAGGTACGGTAATTTGAGAAAAAAAGTCCCTATTTTAACCGACTCTGTGATAATTAATTCATTTGTTGAAAAATTAAACAGGCACGCGACAATTGAAATTATAGATGAATTGACAGGATTTCAATACTCTCACAATTCACTGTTGGGTATCTATAGTGATTGGAATCGCTATCATGCGTTCTGTACCAAACATCGTATTAACACACTTCCCGCTTCTATAACCGCTGTGCGTCGATTTCTTGAGACGGAGTCCAACGATAGAAAATACGCATCCTTGAAACGTTACACTGCAACGCTTAGTATGTTACATACTGTGTTGAGCTTTGCTAACCCGATCAAGCATAGGCAAGTTCGCTTTACCCTGCTCCACTTACAATCTCAAATGGCCGGTGACGCCAAACAAACCAATGCTATGACATCTGTGCATCTCACTGATTTAAATACGTTACTCTCCCATGATAAAGCAAACTTGAAAGAGATCAGAGACATCGCTATTTATAACGTTATGTTCGAGTGTGCTTTAAAGCGCTCAGAACTTAAGGCGTTGTCGATGACCGATGTTGAGTACGTTGAAGATCATTACCAAGTAACAGTCAAAGATTCAGCTTATCAGTTATCACAAATAGCCAGTGTTGCACTTCAACGTTGGCTTTCGTTTACTGGACCACAAGACGATTTGCCTGTGTTTCGTGCGATAGACAAGCATGAGAATATTGGTTTACAGCCTTTAGATGATTCGTCCATTTACCGAATATTGAGAAGAGCAAGCGACTTACTTCAACTTCCAGAAAACCACCATTTCTCTGGAAATTCGATTCGTGTTGGTGCCGCACAAGAGTTGTCGAAACAAGGTCTTAAGGTTAGAGAGATTCAGGACTTTGGTCGCTGGCTTAGCCCTGCCATGCCAGCCCAATATGTGGGTTTCACGGGAACGGCTGAGAGTGAGAAGATGAAGTTTAAGGCGCTAATACCTTGGCAATAAACGGTTCGTAATTACTTGGATATTGTTACTTGGATATAAGTTGTGGCTAAATGATAGATTCGTAAAAAAAACGGCTAGCTTTAAAAAAAGTGCCTTGGCGAAAGCTTAAGGCACTTTTGGGTTCAGCTCTAAGTGAACGAAAACGAGTTAGAAACCTAAGAAAGGCTTGTTCTCACGCAGTTCTCTAAGAACTGGCTGAATTTGTGGCCGTCATGCTCAACCATTTTAGGGAACATGGAGATTGGCGTCATACCTGGGAAGGTGTTGACTTCGTTCAGATAGATTTCGTTGTCTTGCGTTAAGAAGAAGTCGATACGAGATAAATGGCGGAGCTTCATCTGTGTAAACACTTTTCGAGCGCTTTCTGCAATCAGTTCACGCTGCTCATCAGTGAGGTTGCTTGCTTCAACTTCAGTGATCGAGTGACTGTCTGCACTGTACTTCTCTTCGTAAGAGTAAAATGCGCCGTTCGGTGCAATCACCTCGCCCGGTTTGCTGATATGTAGCTCGCCATCGATTTCATAAGCAGCAACTTCTAGCTCTCTAGGCACCACTGATTTCTCAACCAATACTTGGTCCGAGAAAGTGAACGCCTTGTTGATAGCCTCGCTCAAATCTTCTACTTGGTTAACTTGGTAACAACCCACAGAAGAACCTTGACGAGCCGCTTTCACGAACACTTTACCCCACTTTTCAAATGCTTGTGTTGCGTGTGAGTGAGATTGATCATTGTTGTCTGATAAGAACAGGTATGGCGTGTTTGGAATACCAAGTGCGTCGTACCAAAGCTTTGAAGTGATTTTGTTAAAGCTGTTGTTACTCGCTTCAGAACCACAACCTAGGTACGGGATTTTAGCCATTTCAAACAGTGATTGAATATCACCTGTTTCACCTGGGAAACCGTGTATGCAAGGAACAATGAAATCGACTTTAGATGTTAAATTGTCACCGCGCAGGGTTTGATCGTTAATATCAAGATAAACCAATTCACCTGAATCAAGACACCAGCCTTCGTTTTTAATTTCAACTCTCACAACGTTGAAATCTGCAACGCTACTGAGTTGTTCGAAAAGGTAATTGGCTGAAACTAAAGACACTTCATGCTCTGAAGATCCACCGCCGCAAAGTAGAAGTATGTTTGTGGTGTTCATGGGTAAATTCGGTCCTTGAAACTAGGAATACTGACTTCAATGATAAACAAAAGTCGAGATAGGTACAGTGTTTTGATTGTTAAAATTGCGTTCGAAAGATCGAGCGATTAACTATTAAACAAAACAGCGAGTCTTAAAACAAAAGAAGGAGCATTTGCTCCCTCTTCATGAATCAAAACTTAGTTCAACTTGTTAAGCGTTGGGTATTCAGAGTTCTTGATGTCATCAATGCTCTTAACAAACGGCTTCAAGTTTTGGAAAGTGTTCGGCAGTGTTGAGATTGCCTTTTTAGCTTCTAAGCGTGTCGCGTAATCACCGTAAAGGACAGTGAACCACTTAGTGCCGTTAACCATTTTGTAGTTTTCCCAAACTGGTTGAGAAGTCGTAGGTAGCATTTTCACGAAAGAATCGACTTTACTTTGGCTGCCAACAGCAACAACTTGAACGGTGTAACCAAAACGCTGATTCATGTCTTGCTGTTTCTTGGTTGGGCCTGTCACTACTGCAACTGGCTTCGCTTGAGTCGTTTGAGTGACTTTCTGTTCAACAGGTTCAGTTCTGATCACGTTGACAACGTTTTCTTCAACAACGCCTGTTTGCTCAGATTGAGATACAACTGGAGCTTCAACTTTGGCCGTTTTGTATTCTTCTTGATAACTATCTGAAGTGACATTGGTAACGTAGTCGTCAGATACACATGCAGCCAAGAGCAGTGGCAAAGTCACAATTGCAAATTTTTTCATGGAAAGCTCTATATCCTTAATAATAATTACTATAAATCATGCCGATACGTCGGTTTAGAATCAAGTTAACTTTGAGATTATACACCATTAGTGGGTGACCTATTTCACAAACTTTATGCAGTGTCTGCTTATTCATCTTAATTCGGTGAATTTGCCATCAACCCGTGAGTGCAAAGTAAGTTACGATGAACTTACGTGCATTGCTAGGATATGTCTATGAATCATCTTGATCCCCTACTTAAACCCCGTTCAATCGCTGTTGTTGGTGCTTCTCAACGAGAAACGCGTGCAGGGTATATCGTCATGAACAATTTGTTGCACGGGGATTTTAAAGGTGCAGTGATGCCAGTTACGCCAAAATATGACTCTGTGGCAGGCGTACTCTCTTATAAAAACATTTTGTCGCTACCGATCGTTCCTGACCTTGCCATTTTATGTACCAATGCGACCCGTAATGTCGCCATTTTTAAAGAACTAGCCGAGAAAGGTATAGCCTCTGTCATTGTGCTTTCTTCCGACATGCAGCAAGAAAGCGATAATGGTGAGACGTATGATGAACGATGCCTAGCGATTGCCAAAAAACACAACATTCGAGTGTTAGGTTCCAATAGTTTGGGAGTAATTGTCCCTTGGTTAAATTTAAACGCCTCATTCTCTCCTGTGACAGCATTACCCGGTAAGATCGCCTTTGTTTCTCAGTCTGCAGCTGTGTGTACCACGATTCTCGATTGGGCTAATGACAAAGAGATCGGTTTTTCGGCGTTTATCTCTATAGGTAATGGCAGTGACATCGAATTCTCGGAGTTATTGGATTATCTGAGTACCGATTCTCACACCGAAGCGATATTACTTTATGTAGACAGCATTACTGATGCGAGGCGCTTTATTTCTGCAGCGCGTGCGGCATCGCGCAACAGACGAATTCTAGTGCTAAAAGGCGGACGAACAGCGAAAGGCCGAGCGGCGGCAATGGCACACACCGGTGGTGCCGATACTTTAGATATTATCTACGATTCCGCGATTCGCCGTAGTGGCATGTTGCGAGTTAAGAACTTACATGAATTGTTTGCTGCGGTAGAGACACTGACTCATTCAGTACCATTGCGTGGTGAGCGTTTGGCTATTGTTACCAACGGTGGCGGCCCTGCGATTATGGCCGTGGATACGCTATTTGACCGCGGTGGCAAGCTCGCAGAGTTTTCACAAGAGACTCTTGATAAGTTGAACAAGGTGTTGCCATCGAGTTGGTCTCACAGCAATCCTATCGATATTGTTGGTGATGCTGGTGATCAGCGTTATATCGATACCATAAACATCTTACTCGATGGCGATGAAGCGGATGCGATTCTTATCATGCACAGTCCCTCTGCGGTCGCACATTCAGCCAAAACAGCAGAGCGAATTATTGAGGCGATTAAAAAGCACCCTCGCCATAAGCGCTTTAACATCCTGACGAATTGGTCTGGTGAGTTAACAGCTAGGCCAGCGAGAAAGCTGTTTACCGAAGCGGGTTTCCCAACTTATCGAACGCCTGAAAGCTCAGTGGTCGCATTCATGCACTTGGTCGAATACAGACGTAATCAACGTCAGTTAATGGAAACGCCGACTACCGCTGAAAAAGTACACATTGAAGATCTAGCAGATGCGAAAAGTTGGATAAAACGACAACTACTGGATAAAGACACAGTTAGCCTTGATACTCACCAAAATAGCCAGTTTTTCAAGAGCTTCAACCTCGATGTGTTGCCAACTTGGATCGCTTCTGATCCAAGTGAAGCGGTACACATTGCAGAAACAATTGGTTATCCGGTTGCCGTAAAACTTCGTTCGCCAGACATTGCACACAAGTCAGACGTTCAAGGTGTGATGCTCAATTTACGAAACAGCAGTGAAGTTGCCAATGCTGCTCAGGCAATTCTCGATCGTTCTCAACTATCCTTCCCTACAGCTCACATCCACGGCTTGTTAATTCAGGGTATGGCCAAGATCGCGGGTGGCCAAGAGCTACGAGTCAAAGTAACAACCGATGAAACCTTTGGCCCCATCATTTTACTTGGACAAGGTGGTTCGGAGTGGGATGAATCGATTGATGCGGCCGCTGCTTTCCCACCGCTCAACATGACACTGGCGCGCTACTTGATTATTCGAGCGATAAAAAGTGGCAAGATTCGCCTACAAAAGCTCCCTAACCCGATTGATATAGAGGGCCTTTCTGAATTATTGGTTCGTATATCGCAGATGGTCGTTGATTGCCCTGAAATACATGATTTAGATATCCATCCAGTACTGGCCAACGGAGACAAGTTCACGATCTTAGATGCCGATATCATATTGAAAGCTTACGAAGGAGACCCGCAAGAAAGGTTGGCCATTCGCCCTTACCCAGTCGAGCTTGAAGAACGTATCCAGCTAAAAGATGGAACCGAAGTGTTGTTACGCCCTATTCTGCCCGAAGATGAACCGCTCCATGCTGACTTTATTAATCGCGTATCTAAAGAGGATCTTTATAAACGTTTCTTTAGTGATGTCGGTGAGTTCAATCATGAAGCGTTGGCTAATTTTACTCAGATTGATTTCGATAGAGAGATCGCCTTTGTTGTGGTGCGTGAAGAACAAGGGGTTCCTGCAATCATCGGTGTATCGAGAGCGCTGATTAACCCAGAGAACACCGATGCCGAGTTTGCGATTCTGATACGTTCCGATCTGAAAGGTGTCGGCATAGGTCGTATTCTGATGACGAAAGTTATCGATTACTGCCGAGCAAAGCAGACTAAACAGATGTCGGGTATGACGATGCCAACCAATAGAGGGATGCTGACACTAGCTCAAAAGCTCGGTTTTAAGCTAGATATCAGTTTTGAAGACGGTACTGCAGATATGGTGTTACCGTTACTTTAACGCCCATGTCTTTTTAAGATGTTGGATACACCAAGACTTGGCGTCGCCCATTTTGTTACGTCGCCAAGCCATGACGATATCGATCGGCTGTGGTTCTGTACCCGAAATCTGCTGTAGTACGCCAGATTCAATCAGCGGCTTAGCAATACTACTCGGCAAGGTGCCAATCCCTAATCCACTTGTCAGAGCTTCAACCTTTGCAGGGAAACTTGTCACGGTTAAACGAGGTTGCTTCTCTAGAATGTTGCGACTTAAAGCGGGTTGATCGCGTGCAGTATCTGCGATTGCAATTACCCTGTAACTTTCTCTAGCCTTTTGGTCAAACTCGCCAGAACGCTTGTGAACGTAGTGGTTTGATGCCGCGACCCATACCATTTCCATCTTGCCGATTACGTCACTTTTCATATCGTTCGGGATGGTGTCGAGTTTCGGGCAAACAAGCAGGTCAGCACGACCATCGGTGAGTGATTCCCAGCATCCAGCTAAGATCTCTTCTTGTAAGCGAACGCGTGTTTTGCTGATTTTCCCTAGTTCATCGACTAACGAGAAGAAATTAGCAATCGGAATAATGCCATCGAAAGCAATGGTTAAATCCAACTCCCAACCGTTAGCAAGAATACTCGCATCGTTAACGAGTTGTTCAGTGGCACCCAGAATGATCCTACCTTGCTCTAATATTAGCTGCCCCGCTTCAGTGAAATTGGCGCGGTGTCCTGAGCGGTCGAAAATCATGATATCCAAGTCTTGTTCTAACTTCTGGATTTGATAACTCAATGAAGAAGGTGCTCGGTCCATTTCATTCGCTGCAGCTGCGAAACTCCCACGACGATCAATGGCATCTAATATGTGTAATGCTTCAAGTGTTATTGGACTATGCATAGCTTTCCTACTTTATAAATGAGACTTGAATAACAAAAACAGAAGCATTCAGGTTGTGAATGGAACTGTAAAAATCTTTTTAATACAGTCATTTAAGAGTGTTAATTATGAACTAGTTGATAATATTGAAAATTATTTAAATGCAAATAATAGTAATTATCATTTAGATCCAATATTATCTTTCGCAAATCAAGATAATACTATGGAATTAAGGTAACTATCAGATGTATAAGCAATCCCTACTCTCTGCTTCAATCGTTTTAGCGCTTTCATCAACATCAGCCTTTGCTGAAGATTATGCCCTATTTGACGAGGTTGTTGTATCTTCGACTCGTACTAATCAAACACTTATCAATACAGCAGCTTCTGTTACTGTCATCTCGGATAAGCAAATTGAAGAAAATATGGCGAAAGACGTGAATGAAATCTTCGAATACACTCCGGGTGTAACGATGAACTCAAGCTCTCGCCAAGGTGCACAAACCATCAACATTCGTGGCATGGAAGGTAAACGCGTCAAGATCTTAGTAGATGGCTCGTCGCAACCAGGTTCATTTGATGGTGGCCCTTATGCATTTATCAACTCTAGCGGTATTTCAATCGATCCCGACATGTTAAAAAGCGTTGAAATCATCAAAGGCGCTGCTTCAAGTTTACACGGAAGTGACGCTATTGGTGGTGTTGTTGCTTTCGAAACTAAAGACCCTTCTGACTTCTTGAAAGATGGCGAAAACTTCGGTGGACAAGCGAAACTGTCTTACTCTTCAGAAGATAACTCTTTCAGTGAGCATGTTGCATTAGCTAATCGATTTGGTGACCTTGAAACATTGGTTGCCTACACGCGCCGTGACGGTGAAGAGCTTCAAAACTTCCGCGACTCGAACAACTTAGAAAATTACGCGGTAGAAGATCAAGACACATCAGCAGATAACCTATTGGTAAAACTGCAATATCAATTGAATGAAAGCCATCGTATCGAGTTTTTAGCTGAGCTAATCAAAGATACTTCAGACTCTGACATCTATCACTCAAGTTACGATAGCTATACTGGTGCTGATGACACAACACAAAATCGATTCGCTATTAAGCACATTTGGTTCGCAGATGGCGCTATCGCTGACACAGTGACGAGCAAAGTGTCATACATTTCTAAAGAAGAAAATGGTGTGACGAAGCGCTTTAAGCCAGCGGGTCCAGGTATGCCACCTTGGGTGCCAGCCAACAACGATAACTTGCAAACCAAAGATTATGAATACACAGAAGATAAGCTTGAGATCGAAACGCAGTTAGATAAAGAGATTAACAACCATTACCTAGTTTACGGTGCGACATATACACATAGTGACATTAGCAATACAAACATGGAGTACAACTCTGATCCTGCTACTGATGACCAGCTTTATGTATACACTCCTGATGCTAAAGAGCAGAAATTTGGTCTGTTTGTACAAGACGAAATTAGCCTAATGAACGACAAACTTGTTGTTACTCCAGGTGTTCGATTTGACTACTTCTCAACGGATCCAGGCAACAATACGGCAGAATCGTTAACTGATTTCTCAGATTCCGCGGTGACTGGACGTTTAGGCTCAACATACAAACTTACTGATACAGGCACCATCTTTGGCCAAATTAGCCAAGGCTTTAGAGCCCCTTCTTTCGATGAACTGTACTACACGTATGACAACCCAGGACATGGTTACGTAAATGACCCAAACCCGGATCTTAAGTCTGAAACCAGTATCTCTTACGAGCTAGGTTACCGTCATAATACTCAGGCTTCTTCATCTGAAATTGCGGCTTATTACAGTGATTACGATGATTTCATTGAAACTGTGGTAACGAAGAAAGTTGGTGGCACCACACACTACTCTAACGTTAACTTAGATTCAGCAACAATTAAGGGTGTTGAATTCTCTAACACGTTACTTTGGGATGTTTTAGTGGGCGCACCTGCAGGTATTTCAACTCATTTCGTGGCGTCTTACACTGAAGGCGAAGACGGTAACGGAAATGCGCTAAACAGTGTGAATCCTTGGAATGCAGTATTTGGTCTTAACTATGATGCGCCAAACCAAAACTGGGGTACTAGCCTTAAGTTAAACTACACAGCTAGCAAGTCTGGTTCAGACATCAACTTCGAGGACGAAAGCGGCGGCAACGCTGATCAAGCTGAGCTTCCGAGTGCTACGGTTGTTGACCTGACAGCTTACTACAAGCCAATGAAAGATCTTACTATTCGTGGTGGTGTATTCAACTTAACTAACGAAGAGTACTACCGTTGGAACGACATTCGCGGCGATGATGAGCTTTATAAAGAGAACTCACAAGCGGAAAGAAACTACGGTATTTCAGCTAAATACGAATTCTAATTCGTTAAAAACCTGAATTGCAGATACTAAAAAGCCAGCTAAATGCTGGCTTTTATTATTTCACTAAAAATTGTATCAAAAAGGGATAAAGTGAAATTACTTCTCTGCCATTTCTTTCTTAACCATTACTGCTGCAGCAATGATGAAAGTGATGATTAGGCCTAGTTCCATGATTAACTCCAAAGAAAATTAACATTAAACATATAATTCGCGTGCATGATAACACAACAGATACAGAATGATACTTTTTAACCACTAATTTACTTTTTATTCGATTTAGATCAAAAAAGATGCCCTAAAGCATCTTTTTGTAAGTTAACTATTCATGAAACAACTAGATCAACCAGGGAAACCATCAGGATTGGTTGACTGCCAGCGCCATGTATCTTCAGTCATTTCAGTCAGTGTACGTGTAGCATTCCAGCCGAGTTCTTTCTGAGCTTTAGCAGGATCTGCCCAACATTCAGCGATGTCACCAGGACGACGCTCCACAAGCTTGTAAGGGATATCTTTACCGCTCGCTTTCTCAAACGCTTTAACCATGTCCAATACACTTGAACCGTTACCCGTACCAAGGTTGTAGATATGAAGACCGTCTTTGCGCCCTACTTTCTCAAGCGCTGCAATGTGACCATCAGATAGATCCATTACGTGGATGTAATCGCGAACGCCAGTTCCGTCTTTTGTTGGATAATCGCTACCAAACACAGATAGAAACTCACGGCGGCCAACAGCGACTTGAGATACAAATGGCATTAGGTTATTTGGAATACCTTGTGGATCCTCACCTAGCTCACCACTTGGGTGTGAACCTACTGGGTTAAAGTAACGCAGCAGTGTAATGCTCCAATCCGGATTGGCTTTTTGGAAATCGGTTAAGCACTCTTCAACCATTAATTTACTACGACCATATGGGTTGGTAGCGCTTGTTGGAAAGTCTTCAGTAATTGGAACACTTGCTGGATCGCCGTAGACTGTCGCTGAAGAGCTGAATACCAAGGTTTTTACACCCGCATCACGCATTGCATCAACAAGAACTAACGTGCCGTTTACGTTGTTATCGTAGTATTCAAGAGGCTTTTCCACAGACTCTCCGACGGCTTTTAGACCCGCAAAATGGATAACCGCTTCGATGTTGTGTTGCTTCATTGTTTCAGTCAAAAGCGCTTTATCACGAACGTCACCTTCAATGAAGTTGGGACGAACGCCCGATACTTTTTCGATACGTTCTAAAACGCTTGGTTTGCTGTTGTACAAGCTATCAAAAAGTACAGGCGTCATACCTGCGTTGATCATCTGGATACTTGTATGGCTACCAATGTAACCCATGCCACCTGTAACTAAAACATTCATGCTTAGCAGACCTTTTAATTAAAATTATTCAACCTATCACTTATGATACAACAACTTAGACAATGCCCACAAACGCCTGTGGCTATTAACTATCACGAGAGAACACAAATTGACCTTTTCCTTTGCGTTTCGCTTCGTACATCGCTTCATCGGCAACCTTTAGAATCACGTCGATATCACGCTCCAAACCGTCAACTAAGTGTATGCCCAAGCTCGCTCCAACGTGAAGCGAACGCTGTTTATAATTCACTTCTTGCCCGATAAGCTCTAACAAACGTTCGGCTAGCTTCGCTAATAAGATTTTGTTTGTCTGCTTAATAATAAGTACAAATTCATCTCCCGACAAACGTGCAACCAAATCTCCCGCTCTTACCTGAGATAACAACCTGTTTGACACTTCTTTCAGGATTTCGTCACCTGCATCGTGTCCATAGTTGTCATTCACTTCTTTGAAGCCATCCAAATCCAAGTAGATAACCGCAAAATGCTGATTTGAATAGTGGCTCGACGTGACAACATCATCCATAACTTTATACAGTTGCGCTCTATTCGCTAACCCGGTTAATGCGTCGTGATGAGCTAAGTGTTCGAGTCTTTCCATCTCTTTAACGTTAGATAAATCAGACAGAGTTAACACCATATCAAACTCGTCTTTTTCGTTGTCTGAGGCAACTCTATTCACTTTGACAAACATAGGGACTAACGTGCCGGATGCGCTTTTCTCCCACACTTCGCCTTGCCACTGCCCATAATTTTCCAATGAGCTGCGAATAGTCGGCATGAGTGACGAAAACTGTTGCCAAGAAAATACTTCAAATGGTGTTTTGCCCACCAGCAGATCGGCGTGATACCCCAGTAGTCCAGTGACCGCTGGGTTTACCATGGTAATTACGTTGGACGAGTTAAGTACGATTAGGCCGTCTTTACTATTCTCAAAAACACCGGCCGCAATACGTTGGCGGCTCATTGCCGTTTCGATGTTCGTGACATCTTGAATTGCATAAAGGATACGGCCATGTTTTGACAATGAACGGCTACTCACTCGAAGCCAACGTTTAGATTGAAAGAGATCAGTGGTTTCCAGCAATTCGTCATTCAGTTCAATATTGGCGTTGATAACATCTTGTAAGAACCCAACTTGCTTGGTTACGATCAACTCTTGGATCAACAAGTGTTCAAGAAAGGCTTCCGAGCACTTAAAAATATCGCGAGTGGCTGCATTTGCATGAACGATGACCCCTTTTTCATCTACAACCAACAATGAGTGCTGAACGGTCTCAATGACCTCATTCGCGAACGACTTCTCTTCTTGGAGTTTATCCAGTGTAAAATTGATTTGGTTGTCCCGGTGTTGAAGCCTTTCAAGCATGGTATTAAAAGCTCGAACCAGCTCCCCAATCTCATCGCGGTTGGTTACGACTAATTTTGGCTGCTCTGATCGGCGTTCGACAAAGGCTTGCATCGCGTCATTGAGGTCAAACATCGGCTCGATAATCAAGCGTTGAACCAATTTGACCAGCACGCCGCCTAAGATCACCAGAAACAGAAGATAGACGGCTGCAACCTTGAAAATATTCGTTAAGATTGAATTAAACGTCTCTTTTGATATTGTCACTCTCAAGTTCGCGATAACAGCGTCATCCAGCATCACAGGAACGAGCAAGAAGATTAAATGCTCAGAGATGGCAAATTGATGATCCGCGATATCGTCTAATTCATCTGCGTTCGGCCTTGGAACCAATGTGTTGTTCACTTGGTAGCTAGCAAATAGCTGTTCGTTAATGTCATAGAGTTTGACCCTGACAATATCTTTATCTGCAACGAAAGCTGACAAAATCTCTTGAGCCGAAGATTTGTCCTCAAATAGAATCGCGGCTTGTAGATTATAAGCAACACCTTGTGCTAACACTTTAACTCGCTGGATCAGGCTTTCTTTTTCTCTTTCAAACGTGACAGTGTAATTTACCGATTGAATTGTCACCAAAGTAACCGTGATGAAGATGATAATCGGTAATATCAACTTGTTTTTTATCGATATATTATTAATGAAAGACAGCATTATTGGTCCTCCACTATAGCGATTCGTAACAGGTTTGAGCCAATGACGTAGTCACAGTGCCTTGCATTCTCGAGATTGATCTTAGGTTTGAGCTTATTATCAATGTGAGTAAGCTCAATGACTCCACCTAAGTCTGTAAAGTTAGGGATATCACTGATTGTCACAGTATGTGGGGAGTGCTCTTGACTAAGGAATTGGTCATTTTTACGGTCAGACAAATACGTAATATCACACTTAGATGTAATCGACTGTTGAACTTGGATAGCGAGCGAACGAATAGATTTCCCCTCTGTAATTGACGTCAGCACTTGGCTTACCTTTTCATCGCCAATCACACAAAAGTTCACAGCGTTCATTGAGCTTTCATCATTCCAACGTATAAAATTCGCAATTCTAAAAAGGTACACCGCTTTCACTTCATAAGGTTTGAAGCTAGCTGCCGAGGTATTCAAAGGCATAATAAGCATAGTTAAAGCGGCAAGGCCTAATTTAAAGAAACCGAGCTTAATGCGGTGCTTAAGCCATTTAGAATTCATGAGAGATCCTCACATACACCGACTCTTGATTGACGCTTTTCTGAGATGTGAATTCAGCTTGGTAGCCGTCACTCTTACCTATGTTTTCAACAACCACTTCAACTAAAGGCGCTGCGGACGACTTTTTCCATGCGAGACGCGCATCAAAGGTTATTTCATGTGGGTAAGACTGCCATTCATATTGAGTGCCATCGCCTGCTACCCAATAGTCTGGGTAATTCACATTAATGTACTGGCCAATCACATCGAATTGCCAACTTTCTGTGATATTCCACATCAACTGTGCCGTGGCTAAATGTTCATTATCAATATCGTAATAAACACTCGTTTGAGGACTAGATTTAGGGTCATCACCTTTGTTTTTTCCCTCTAATGTTGTGTAGGCATAGCTCAAGTAACTGGTGATATCTTGAGTGAGCTGATAGCTTGCGCCTAACTCCAAGCCATATGTTTTCGCTTTATAATCATCAGACAGTACACCGACATAGACATGATTCGCGGGGATATCATTTGGGTCATAACTGTGGAAGCGAAGGTTGTCATGTTCACTCAGATATATCGTCGCATCGAGTTCGAAATTTGAATTGTTTGAGTAGCGATAACCCATTTCCGCCGTTACGACGCTCTCTGTTTCCAGGTCAGAATTCGATTTATAGACATCAAGGTAGCTGTCGTTAGAATCAGCATAGTAACTGTTGAAGTAATATGTGGAGTTTGAATCCATATAAGAAGGAGCAACCACCGCACGACTCAAGCCAGCCCAAACAGAATGGCGTTGATTTAGCTGATATAAACCGCGTAGTTGAGGTGAAAGTTCTGTCGAGTCATTCTGTATAAAGTGTTCTGCCTTGAAGCCAAGAGTTATCGATAGCGCTTCTGTCATTTGAATTTGAGACTGTACAAATGCGTTCGCAATATAATCGTTAGCAGATTGGATATTGTAGGCTCTACCGTAGTAATCGGGATTGTACCAATCCACGTCCGAAACTTGGCTTGAGGAGAAATCAAGGTACATATATCGCAGGCCACCACCGAGTGTTAGCTGATGGTTTGCCGATAGTTGGTTGATATAAGTAGAGTCAAAATCGATGGTCGAATAGCTTCCCGGAGCGTCTGGCGCGTTATCCTCATTATATTCACCCCATAACGAATATGAGAGTGTCGAACTTTCATCAAAATGGCGAGAATCGTTGAACTGGATATAAACAGATTGGCTTTTATTATCAAAATCGTTGGCTTGTGATCCGACAAACGATCCTGAATTATCATATTGGAACGTATACAACTCCGACTCATAAAAGCTTTTCTCACCACCAATACGTAATGACCAACTTTCTTCAACATTACTTGGCTGAAATACCATCCCTGCCGTTTGTGCTTTCCATTTTTCAGATTCGTTTGTGCGATATGTGGGTTCTTCTCGGTACTTATAAAAGGCACGAGCATTCACACTGTCGTTGAGGCTTAATCCCTGACGAACACTAAATTCATAGTTATCAGTATTAGAAGCGACACCTGAGAGATAAGTCCCCTGCGTATCATTGGCAGACTTAGTAATGATATTGACAACACCATTAACCGCGTTGCCTCCCCAAATTGTTCCGCCGGGGCCTTTTAGTACTTCGATGCGTTCGATGTCGGCAAGTACATAATCAACGTCGCTCCAATACGTACCGCCATAGACTGGGCTAAACAAGCTGCGTCCATCCATCATCACGAGCATCTTGTTATATAGCCCATCATGAAAACCACGGGCAGAAACAAACCATGAGGTTTCGTTAAACTTGGTTACTTTGAGTCCAGGGACAAGCGTTAGGACTTCCGCAATGGTTTTTGCCCCACTGCGCTGAATTCGCTCATTAGAAAGCACATACACCGACGAGGGAATGTCAGTGAGTTTTTGTGTCACTTTCGAAGCCGTTTCCATTTCGACATCTAACATCGACAACTCTTCAAGACTCATCGACATGAGTTGGTCTAGAGAGTTTACTTGAGCATAGACAAAAACAGGTGTCGTTAATGCTAGTCCTAAGCAAACCTGGCGGGATATCATGTGCTCACCTAATATACAGATAGATATTAATCCTTTAATCAATAGTTCAACTATATATGAAATGCCATACTGGTAAATTTACGGTATCGAAAGTATGAGTTAGGTCACTGTTTATTTGTGGTATTTATAAGACCGTCATTACTTACCTCAACGTAAAGGATTAGCACCACGTGACAACGAAGATTTTGCTTAATTGCGACATGGGAGAAAGTTTCGGCAATTGGAAGATGGGCGATGATGAGTCGGTCATGGAATGGGTCGATATGGCAAACATCGCTTGTGGTTTTCACGCGTCTGATCCGCACGTTATGTCCAAGACGATAAAACTGGCTCAGCACTATCACACTCAAATTGGTGCTCATCCCGGTTATCAAGATTTAGTTGGTTTTGGACGCCGCTCCATTCCACACACTATGGATGAAATTAGTGAGCTGGTTTGCTATCAAGTCGGTGCACTACAAGCCCTATGTCGCTATCACCACACCTCTGTTGGCTATGTAAAACCTCATGGCGCCCTTTATAACGATATGATGGCGAACATTGATGTGTTTAATGCGGTAGCCCAAGCAGTCGCTGAATTTAACATCCCCTTGATGATTCTCTCTTCATCAGACAATCAACAGTATTTGGATATTGCTGACGACCATGATTTACCCCTTTTGTTTGAAGCGTTTGCCGACCGTGCCTATTTGAACAACGGGCAACTAGCACCACGTACTCAAAAAGGCTCGGTTTACGTCAATCAAGACGATATCTATAACCAAGTCATGCAAATCATTAACTATGGCTCAGTCACGACTTTAGAGGGCGAAAGACTGCCTATTGAAGCCGATACTATCTGTGTTCATGGCGATAACCCTCAATCTATTGCATTAATTAGAAAAATTAGACAAGACCTCAACGCTTTTAATTAGTATGAAGCGTGTGATTGGTATGACGCATGGCCTGTTCGTTCGCCTAACCAAGCACCTAATCAATCGCTCGTAAGATTCAATTGCTTTGTATTGGTTTATTCGCGGAAGTGAGACATGCCAAGTAAGCAAACAAAAGGCAAACAAACGTATGGAAACGAAATGACGACGAATAAGATTGAATTCAATATAGCGCCAGTCGCGGAATGCAGCGTTTTGGTGACTTTGACGCTATCGCCTTCAAATAATCAAGCTAGCGCTGAATATGTGCAGTATATGGCTCACTTTTCCGATGCCATTCGCCAAAATTTAGCATCGGTGTTGATGAATGTGACGCCGGCTTACCAAACAATATTGGTCGATTACCTACCTTATCGAATATCAGAACAGCAGCTCATTGAACAACTCAATAATTTGATGAATCACGCTCTATCGTCCTTTTCTAGTGTTAGTAAAATTCGTAATACGATTGAGCTTCCTGCCTATTATTCACCAGAAACGGCGCTCGATTTAGACAGGTATCAAGACAAAGGCCTATCGCTGGACGATATTATTCAATATCACACCTCACAGACATACAGCGTCAGTGCTATTGGGTTTATGCCTGGCTTTGCGTTTATGTCTGATGTGGTTAATGAGCTTGCTTTGCCCCGTCACTTTACACCCCGCTTAAATGTGCCCAAAGGCAGTATCGCCATCGCGGATACTAAAACAGCTGTGTACCCTTCGGACTCGCCGGGCGGCTGGAATATTATTGGTAATTGCCCGCTTCCGTTGTTCGAGCATAGCCAATTGAAGAACGCCGATATCACTCAAAGACCATTGTCTCTGCTTAATGTTGGTGACACCGTTCGTTTCATCGCGATTTCAAAACAAGAATTTGCAGAGTTGGGTGGAGGCATCGTAAATGGCTAAGACAAACGCTAGACCAACACTGACCGTGATTAAGCCCGGTCCGTTGAGTTTGATACAAGATTTTGGGCGATTTGGTGTTGCTCATCTAGGATTAACGCAAGGTGGGCCGGTTGATGATTACTCTTATAGCTGGGCCAATCATCTATTGGGCAACCCAGTAAACCAAGCTGCTTTGGAAATCACGCTTGGACAATGCTCGTTACGAATTGATTTTGATTGCGAGATGGCGCTATGCGGGGGCGATTTACAGGCGAAGCTTGATGGTAAACCACAGGCTAACTGGCGTACTTTTCAAGCTTTTAAGGGGCAAGTTCTCTCATTTGGTTTACCTAAAAATGGTTTAAGGGCGTATTTAGCCATTAAAGGCGGCTTTGATGTTCCATCAACTCTTCATAGCTGCTCTACGGTGACTCGTGAAAAGATTGGTGGATTAACACAAGATGGAGAGCCATGCCAGCAAGGTCAACAAATAGCATTTACCCAACACTCACTCTCTCGTCCATTCAAAGCGTTGAGTGTTACCTTCAGATACAAGCCTGATTACAACCTGCCCGTGAACCTACGAGTTATTGAAGGCTATCAAAGCGAGCTATTCTCCGATTCAGCAAGAGAGACTTTGTATAACGCGCAGTATCACGTTGATCAAAATTCTAATCGGATGGGTTATCTACTCAGTGGCGATCCCGTCGACTCGCCTAACATTTCGCTGTTGTCAGAAGGCATTGCCTTAGGTGCAATTCAAATCCCTAAAGATGGACAACCTATCGTGTTGCTTAATGACAGACAGACCATAGGTGGTTATCCGAAGATTGGATGTGTCGCCAGAATCGATTTGCCGCGCTTGGCACAAGCCAAACCGGGACATGAGATATCGTTCAGCAAAGGCGATCGCTTAGGCTTACAAGATGTTTGGTGCCAATGGGCTCAGTTTTTCGGCTATTAGTCTTTGCTATGTGTTATGTGCTATGTAGCTAAGAATAATTAGCGAGGAAGATGTAGTTTAGGTGAGTTTCGGTATCTAAGCTGGCGTTTGAATGAAGATTCGGCTTATCTATTACGGTAAGCCGAATTGGAGAAGTTAAGCGCAGTCGATGATGATTGGCTATTAAGCGTGATCTTGGCCTGACACCTTTGCAAGCGCTTCTGGGTATCCACGTTCTTTGGTCAAATCTATTGCTCGGTTCTCAATATCATTTAGATTAAGTGACATTGTCACTGAGTGCATATCTTCAATAGATACCGCCTCTGATACATCAAACCATTGCTCAGCAACCTTTTGTGCCGCTTCTAATGTTGAAGAAGCTTTCACTACTTCAAGTCGAGCATAGCGTTCACCACAGAATGAGACGTCTGAAGCTCTTAAGCTAGGATCCGTTCCTGGTATTTGCTGCGCTCCAAACAAAGGCTTGCCACCCACCTGTGCAGAGCTGAAACTTGGGATGAACTGAGACATATGCGTTATTGCCGCGCGAGTTCTTAATTCAAGCTGCTCTTCACTCCAACCCGATACAATTTTCTTAAGCAACTTCGAAGGCAACTGTGGCTGTGACGAGTCTGTTGATGATGAAACAAGCCCTCCCTCAAACAAAGTAATCCCTTCTGTCATACCATGAAGTTGGAATACACCATCAGCATACGGCGTTAATTGGGCCATACCTTGCGGAGTGCCTCTCGGACCATGGAAGATAACCTCTGGCCACTCTTCCTTGCATTCTTGTGAATACGGCCACTCTGTAACGTATGCGGCTTTAAACTCAACCAGTCTTTGCTGCTTAGAGCCAACAAAGTCGTCCACAATACCTGTTTCAAATCCACTGGCATTGATCAAGTAATCGGTCGTTAGTTGGCAGCTTTGGTTTTCGGCATCGGTATAAGTCAAAGACCAACCTTGGCTCGTCGACTCAACAGATTGTAATCGGCTATTGGTTAACACGGTACAGTTAGCTTGTTGCCCTAAAGACAGTTGAGCGGTCGCAGATAAGCGGAATACACTCCAGCCGTACTCTTGAACCATAGCAACAGGATACTTAAGGGTCTCTAAATCTGTATGTTTGGCGAAAGGAACACACCAATCATCAAGTGATGTGGGTTTCAGGGGCTGAGTTTTTGTAGAAAGTGCTAGTAAGTCTTCTTTGCTGTACAGCTTGTAATACTCTTCCGGATCACCAAGCACTTGGTTGCTCTTATCTTGTTTAACAAGTTCGGTATAAGCGCTCTTGATTATCTTAAGGCGAGGAAGCAGATCCAACGGCTCTCCACCATCACTGTGCGGAACGGCTATGATTGTCGGGCGGATATTGATCGTATGAGGAAATAAGCGGACAGTATCAATTGACTGCGTAAGCAACTGGAGACACTGCTCTACAGAAATATCTCGATACAAATTGCCGCCAGCGTGTAGGTGGCAAATTGGTGGACCATTAACCAAACTCGGCCCTTTTTCCAAGATAGTGACCTTAAAACCCAACTCACTAAAGTGAATCGCGCTTGTTGTTCCGGCAATACCACCACCAACAATGGCAATAGAAGGTTGATTTGTATCCGTTTTGTTGTGGTTCATCGTGTTCTGTAGAATAAGATTAACTGCCGCTATTCTACTTTTGTTCTGCGATGAATTAAAACACATTTTTATCAAGGTCTTAGATAGGCGGGATTTAATATCTATGTAAAAAACATAAATAATCTCTTGACTCAATAACTCCAGATAGAGTTTTAAAGGTTATTCTAACAGTCAAATTTGTCCTAAGTGACGCCACATAAAGGCTGCCTCAGTACTCTTAAAACATAGATGTTAACTTATCCCTAAAGTTATCCACCGTTTTTGTGGATAACTGTTGATAACGTTCTTGCTAAGTTGCGCAAACCCTTTGTTTACAGGGACTAACCGCTATTCATTAAATCGGCATTATTGTGCCATTAGTTTTAAAAAATACTAAAAAGTTGGGAAATAAAGGTGAGATATTTGTCAGTTGTGCTATGTATTGGTCAAATAAAAAACGGTCTAAAGCGACGTCTTATAAATAGTGCATGACTAAATATAAATAATTTCACTTTTAGACCGTTTTAAAGCATTTGGTTAGATCACGCTAACCACTAACCAAAATCCTTGTTTACTGGTGCCAACAAGCGTTTGATTAAGCTATTCACTACCGCGGCCAATGTGATGAACGTTAGCACAGGTAGCGCTATCCACAGCATCGGGTGAAGTGAAGGTTGTAACTCAAAGCCAAAGTTCATAACGCCTGCTACGCTGAGCTCAGAACCGAGTGCTGCAATTGAGCCTGCGACTAACGCCATTAACCCGTACTCACACCAAATAGTATTGAGAATTCGCTTCTTACTCGCGCCTAATGTTCGATACAAGCGTATCTCTTGTTGTCTTTGAGATAAGCTTAATCGCAATAGAGTGAAGATAAGCAACAGCCCCGCCACCACACCTAACGCCGCAAGTACAGTAATCGACCAAACAATCTGTTTGAGCAGTTCTTGTATCTTGCTACCCATCTTACGAATATCCATCAAACTCACGGTTGGGTGATTTCGAGAGAGTTCGTTGAGCATTTGATTATGTTGTTCTTCTAATCTGAAGCTCACTAGCCAAGTAGAAGGAATTGAACTCAAGACATCTGGAGTAAAGATGAAATAGAAGTTCGGCTTCATTTCACGCCACTCGACTTTACGGATGCTATTCACCTGGGCAGAGACATTCTGGCTGTTGATTGTGAACGAAAGCTCATCGCCAATCTTTAGACCCAACTGCTTCGCGACATCCGATTCCACCGATACGCCATGCTCTTGTGTCCAGCGGCCTTCTAACACTTCATTGTACTCAGGTAAGCTATCTCCCCAAGTGAAGTTGATCTCGCGACTTAGTGCGTCTGTTTCTCCTGAGGTATCGCTGTATTCCGACGCTTCAACACCGTTGATAGTCGTCAATCTTCCTCGGATAATTGGAAACGCCTGAGTGCGCTCTACTTCGTTTGCATCAATCGTCTCGAGATAACTGTCTTTTTCATAGCTTGCAATGTTAAGTGCAAACGCATTGGGCGCGTTCTCGGGCAAGGTTTGTTGCCAATCTGACAGTAAATCACTTCTGACCAACCAGATGATAGACAACAACATCAGTGACAGTGCCAAAGAGCCAAATTGAATTCCAGTTGCTAATGGTGTGCGATTAATTCGGCTTAATGCCAAACGCATAGATGTCGACGTCGGCAGCTTACCAACTAAGCGCAAAACAAGCGTACTCACAATTGCGAGCACTAAGAACAGGCAAGCGATACCAGCTAGAACTATCCATACCAATAGATTGTCGCCATACATCAGCATCATTGGAATGATCGGTACCAGTAACAACAAGTATTTCTTATAGCTTTCATTTGACTGGTGACTTGATTGAATAACACTGATTGCTGAGGTGTTGACCAAGCCAATTAACGGGATACCAAGAGCAGGAACACCAATTAAGATACTTGATAAAATCGACAAGATAGCAGGTTCAATACCATAGCTAGGAAGCGGCGTTGGTAATAAGTCACCCAGAGGTATACGAAGCAAAAACTCTAAGCCGATACCTATGGTAATTCCCAGTACTGCACCGATAACCACTAACAGAGAGACCTGTACAGACAACCATTTAACGATCCACTGCTTGCTTGCACCTAAGCTCTTAAGCATCGCGATGGTTTTACGACGACTCGCCACATAATGTTGGCACGTGAGTACCAAAGTGGTCGCAGCCATGATCACAACGATAGCAACGGTTAGCGAAAGATATTGAGTCGTGCTTTCGAACATGTCGTTAGTACGGCTCGCAGAATCTTGAGTACGCCAGCGGTCACTCGGGGTTAATTCTACGCTGTCTTGCGCGGCTTTCAGTTTTGAATCATCACCGTTCAAGAACAGCCTGAAACTTACACGGCTTCCCGGTTGAATGGCACCAGTCGCATCGATATCGCTTTTGTGTATCAATACAGCTGGCATTTGCTGGAATGGGTTAAAGCTCAAGCCCGGTTCTTGAGTGATACGCCCTGTTATCGTTAAATCGGCATCACCAATAGTGACATTGTCACCAATGTCTACTTCTAACTGCGCAAATATACGCTCGTCTAGCCAAAGTTCACCCGGCTCAACATGGTTACTTAATGCTTTATCAACGCCCTCTAAGATCATTTCGCCACGTAATGGGTAATTACTTTCAACCGCTTTCACCGTCACTAACTGCATCGAGTTGTCACTGAATGCCATGGTTGAAAAACGGGTTAGTTGGGAGCTTTCTAGTTGCTCAACTTGAGTGAGGTCTAACAAGGATTGCGGAATTGGGTTTGCTGATATGAACACGCTATCGGCAGTAAGTGCATCTTTGCCCTGCTTAACAATTACCTGCTCCATACGTTCTGCCAACGCCGACAATGCAAACACACAAGCAATAATAAGCGTTAAAGCGATTGAAACTGGCCACAACTGACCGTGTCGAATCTCTTCAATACTCCATGAAAAAAGGCGTTTATTCAGTCCGTTTGATGAATTCAATTTAGACTTCCTCTATCTGACCGACATGCATCTTAAGTGTTCTTTGGCAACGTTGTGCAAGCTTAGGATCGTGTGTCACCAAAACCAACGTGGTGCCGTGAGATGAGTTCAATTCAAACAACAACTCAACAATCTTGGCAGCCGTTTGCTGGTCTAGGTTACCTGTGGGTTCATCAGCAAAAAGGATTTTTGGCTTGATCATAAATGCGCGCGCCAACGCGACCCTTTGTTGCTCACCACCAGATAATTGGGACGGCAAGTGATCAAGCCTGTCTTTCAAGCCTACGGATTCAAGCAAAGCAGTCGCGCGTTCGATGTCTTCGTCTTCTCCCTTCAACAAACAAGGCAGCGTGACATTTTGTAGTGCAGATAGGCTTGGGATTAATAAGAAGCTTTGAAATACAAACCCAACCGATTCACTACGGATCTTAGCCCTTGCCTCATCATCAAGCTGTGAAAGTGGCTGCCCTAATAAACTGATTTCACCTTTCGTTGGTACGTCAAGACCAGCTAGCAGCGTCATTAGGGTCGACTTACCCGCACCAGACGTGCCGACAATCGCGACGGTTTCGCCTTCACGAATATCGATATCGACGTGCTCTAGGATTGTTAAATGTTCTTGATTAGTAGACACTGTCTTCGAAACAGCTTCTGCTTTAATGATGGATGTATGCATGACTCGACTAATTTCCTTTTTATTCTTTATTTTATTTTCAACCGCTTCTTTGGCTCAAGATACCGAGTTAGATTCTAAGCTACTGGTCCTTGGTGATAGCTTGAGTGCTGGTTACAACATGGACATCAAACAGAGTTGGCCAAGCCTGTTACCAGACGCATTAGCAAAGCATGACAAAACAGTCACCGTGGTTAACGGAAGTATTTCGGGTGACACAACTGGCAATGGTTTGGCTCGCCTACCACAATTGCTTGAAGAACACGCTCCAGACACTGTTCTTATTGAACTTGGTGCGAATGATGGACTTCGTGGATTCCCACCGAAGCTGATGTCTGCGAATCTTGATCAAATCATTGAGCAGATAAAAGCTGCGGGCGCGAAACCTATAATGATGCAGATAAAAATCCCACCGAATTACGGAAAGCGTTACAACCAGCAGTTTGAATACGTTTTTGCAGCGCTTGCTGATCAACAAAACGTGCCACTTTTGCCCTTTTTCCTTGAGCACATCATCCTTAAACCTGAGTGGATGATGAACGATGGACTGCATCCAAAACCAGAAGCTCAACCTTGGATTGCTGAATTCGTCGCCGAAGAATTATATCAGTATCTTTAAGTTTTAATGGTCTAGCTCAATAAATTTTACACAGCTTTACGTTAGCCTGAGTGCATATCACCGTTAACTGTAAGGTTATTTATGCTGATCGAACCTGTTATCAAGGGTGTGGTAGCCAAAAGCGCTCACCCTCTTGGCTGTCAAGAAGCCGTAAAGCAACAAATCAAGTTTGTTAAGAGTGCGCCGCAAATCAAAGATGGCCCTAAACGCGTACTGATTATCGGCGCTTCCTCAGGCTTTGGCCTTGCCGCTCGTATTGCCCTTACCTTTGGCGGCGCAAAAGCTGACACTATCGGCGTCTCATTCGAGCGCGGTCCAAACGAAAAATCCCTAGGTAGTGCTGGTTGGTACAACAACATCTACTTCAAAAAAGAAGCAGAACGAGAGCAACGCACTGCTATCAATATCGTTGGCGATGCATTTTCGCAAGAAACACGTTCACAAGTTGTTGAAGCCATTGAAACCTACTTTGAAGGTGAAGTGGACCTGATTATCTATAGCTTAGCTGCGGGCGTTCGTCCTAAACCAGATTCCGATGAGTTTTGGCGCTCTGCCATCAAGCCTATTGGTGAAAGCGTAACTGGCGCGACGATTTCTCTGGAGCACGACAATTGGGTGACAAACACACTTGATGCTGCAACGGAAGAAGAAGCCGAAAGCACACTCAAAGTGATGGGCGGCGAAGATTGGGAACAATGGATAGATGAGCTTATCAACGCTGAATCTATCGCCCCGGGTTGTAAGACAATCGCGTTTTCTTATGTTGGTCCAGAAGTCACACACCCTATCTATTTAGACGGGACATTGGGGCGAGCTAAGATCGACCTTCACCAAACCAGCCACGCACTTAACTTAGAGTTAGCTAACTTTGATGGCAACGCTTACGCGACTGTCTGTAAAGCCCTAGTCACTAAAGCGAGCGTTTTCATCCCGGGACTCAGCCCTTATCTACTTGCTTTGTACAAAGTTATGAAAGAGAAAGAGACCCACGAAGGTTGTATTGAACAGATGCAACGCTTGTTTAGCTGCAAACTGTATGGACAAACTAAAGTGCCACTTGATGGTGAACGTCTGATTCGTATGGATGACTGGGAATTAGACCCTGAAACCCAAGCACACGTAACAGAGCTGTTAGAAAAGATGGATGAGAACAACTTCAAAATGTTAGGCGATTACCAAGGGTTTAAAGAGGAGTTTCTGCAGTTAAATGGGTTTGCTCAACCTTCGGTAGACTATAACCAGAAACTTAATACTGAATATTTTATAAAATTAAAGCCTTAATCGAAACTTATCTCATTACTGAGACCCAGATTCACATTTGAAAACCTCTGCAAAATTGCGGAGGTTTTTTCGTGCAACATTTCTTATAATTAATTAACGTAAGGTTCATAGTTTATTTGGTTCATCATAATTAACACAGGATGTGTTGATGCATTTAGCATAATTGACTCGGAGTCATATGAAGAAAATAAAAACGATAGACTTAGATATTCCAGACGATATGGAGTCAGGTTGGCAGAACATTGTTGACCTCTTGGCTCAAATCACTCAAGTGCCCGCCGCACTTATCATGCGTGTTCACGCCAACTATATTGAAGTTTTCTCAACCAGCCGTAGTGAAAATAACCCTTACAACAAAGGTGACTCTGAAACCTTAGGTAATGGGCTTTACTGTGAAACGGTGATGGAGTCTCAACAACAACTTGTTGTACCCAATGCCCTCGCCGATCCTGACTGGGAAAACAATCCAGATATCAAGCTCGGCTTAGTCTCTTACTGTGGTATTCCGCTGCTTTGGCCGAATGGCGAATTATTTGGCACCATCTGCATTTTAGATTCAAAAGAAAACCACTACACTCCCACCTATATCAAGCTTTTACAGAGCTTTCGCACCTCGATAGAGTCCCAGCTTAAAACCCTGTTTCAGCATGCTAAGCTCACTCAAATGAATAGAGACTTGAAAAACCGTGTTTACACTCGGACTAAAGACCTTGCGAGTCTTAATTATTCATTAAATCAAGAGATTGATAAGCGAAAAGCAGCAGAGCAAAAGATCAATTTCCAAAAGAATCACGATCTCGGTACAGGCTTTTTAAACCGAACCGCATTTGAATCTCGCTTGAACCACAAGCTACTGTCACAAAGAAGGCTAACAGACAGCTCATTTGCAGTCGTTCATATTGGTTTTACCAACGGCAGACGCATACAAGCTCGATACGGCTATAGTGCGTTAGACCAAGTACTTGTTGAATACCGAAAACGCATCGACAGTATCTCTGATATAGAAGTGTTAACAGCACGCCCTACTTCAGTTGACCTCGTGTTGGCGTTTAGCGTTAAAGATTTAGACCATCGCCTAGAAGAACTTTGCCAGACGCTAGTTAAAGTTGGCCATTCAGAATTTGATATCGAAAGTGACAAAGTGCATTTGCACGCCTTTATTGGGATTGCAGTTACGAACGACGAAGATGATGCGGAACGCATTCTGCAAAAATCTTCTGAAGCGATGTTAGCCTGTAAAGATTCAGGACAAAAGTTCGCTTACTACTCTCAATCTCATACCGAAGAACAAACCCATATTAATAAGATCGAAGGCTATTTGCTTCAAGCCGTTCGCAATGATGACCTTATGCTCTACTTTCAACCCAAGGTATGCCCGCTGACGCATCGCTGGGTTGGTGCAGAAGCTTTGCTCCGTTGGCGACATCCTGTTTTGGGTGACATTTCTAACGAAACCTTGATACATATGGCTGAGCAAAACGGTTTGATTTTCGAAGTGGGTAGCTTTGTTCTTCGCAATGCGATTGAAAAAGCCAAAGAGTGGTCTGAATACGTTGACGATTTCAAAATGGCCGTGAATGTGTCTGCGATTCAACTTAAGAACGTGCACTTTGCGGAACAAGTGGTTCACCTACTCGAAACCTACCATCTAGAACCTCGTTGCTTAGAACTTGAAGTCACGGAGAGCGGCCTGATTGCAGATGAAGTGGTTGCCAAGAATACCTTAGAATCTCTGCATGATATTGGCGTTACATTGTCATTGGATGACTTTGGCACGGGCTACGCTTCTTTCAGTTACCTCAAGAAATTCCCATTTGATACCATTAAGATTGATAAGAGCTTTGTCGACCAAATGCTCAACTCACACGAAGACTCGGAAATTGTTCGTTCTATTGTTCAAATTGCGAAAAAGCTCGACCTAAAAGTCACGATTGAAGGCATAGAATCTGAGGTTCAGGAGCAATTTATTATTAATGAAGGCTGCGATGTGGGCCAAGGCTACCTTTACGGAAGGCCAATGCCGAGCCAAGAATTCGAACACAGCTTAATCAATCAAAACTATTTGGGGACAACTCGCTACGCTTAACGCGGAAAAGAGCAGTTAGTTTTGGATTTAGGCCTACTTTCTCTTTACTCTAAAGGTGGTGATTTTTATAATCGCCGCCTTTCTGTTTTTATCTTTCCCCTTATATAGGCATTTCTCGTTATGGATCAGTTGACTGCAAAGCTTAAAAAGCTCGAAAAACAAAACTACCGTGCATATCAACAAATTAAAGGTCAATACGACTTTGCTGATTTTGAATTACACATCGACCACATTCAAGGTGACCCATACGCGTCAGCTTCTCGTTTTCGTGCAACGCGCGCGTGGTCTTTGACCGGGTTAGATTGGCTGAAAGAAAAATCTTATGAATACCAAGTAGCCGCTCGTGACTTTATTGCACGTAGCTTCTCTGAGTTCGCGAAACAAGAATCGACCGTGTCTATCGCCCTGACGGGCCAAACAGTATTAGACAATACGGCCGTTGTTTTCACAGAACACGGTATCGAAATTCGTTTCCGTATCAACCTACCTGCTGATGGCCGTAGCATTCTTGCTAAGAAAGCGAACAACATCATCACTTTCTACTTACCGAAGTTTATTCGTCGCGCAACGCTTGAGCGTGAGTTGAACATCGATGCAATGATTAAGCACTGTGAAACGATTGAAGACCAAGAAGCACTGCGTGCTCAATTGGACGAAAATAACCTAGCGGCGTTCGTTGCAAACGGCAGTGTACTACCGCGTATCGCGGGTAACTGTGACCTGCCGATGAAAGACGCGGTGCCTTTCGCAGCTCCAGAGTCGTTGAGCGTTACATTAAACACACCAAACCAAGGTGACGTGACTGGCCTAGGTATTCCAAAAGGCATTACGCTAATCGTTGGTGGTGGTTTTCATGGTAAATCGACTCTGTTGAACGCCGTTGAACGTTCTATCTACAACCATATTCCTGGTGACGGTCGTGAAGGCATCGTAACTGCGATTGATACGATGAAGATCCGTGCTGAAGATGGTCGATGTGTGCACAGCTTGAACCTGTCAAACTACATCAACCATTTACCTATGCAGAAGGACACGTCTGATTTCAGTACACAAGATGCATCTGGCTCTACGTCTCAAGCGGCTTGGTTACAAGAATCAATTGAAGCCGGTGTTCAAACTCTACTTATCGATGAAGATACGTCAGCGACTAACTTCATGATTCGTGATGAGCGTATGCAAGCGCTAGTGTCAAAAGGCGATGAGCCAATCACGCCACTTGTCGACCGCATTGGCCAACTTCGTGAAGAGATGGACATCTCTACCATTGTTGTAATGGGTGGCTCTGGTGATTACCTGGATGTGGCGAACACTGTGATTCAAATGCACGACTACCAAGCGGTAGATGTGACGGAAAAAGCAAAAGACGTTATTGCTCAGCACCCTACTCAGCGTACTAATGAATGCGAGACGGCTTTAGAAACGTTTGTGCCGCGTTCATTGAACCGTGCTTCACTCATGAACATTCTTACTGACGGTAAGTTCCGTGTTAATGCGAAAGGCAAAGAGTCACTGCGTTTTGGTAAAGAGTTCGCAGACCTTTCTGCGCTTGAGCAATTAGAATCGCCGTCTGAAGTAAACGCGATCGGTTGGGCTTGGTTCCAATTTGCACAAACTCCAGGTTGGTCAAACAACCCAGCGAAAGAGTTCAACGCTATTTTGGAAAACGAATGGCACGCTAACATGCCTAACTACGGTGATTTAGCGAAACCAAGAACATTAGATGTGATGGCCGCTCTTAACCGTATGCGTAAATCTCAGTTCAAGCCTTCGAATTGATTTCGTTAATTATAGGATTGATAGTGCTTCTAAGCTTTTGAAGTTCCAAGCTTCCAATTTACTAAGCTTCTAAATCACTAGCTACTAAGTCAGCAAATTAACGGTCTACGGCTCTCATTCTGAGGGCCGTAAATCTTTCTAACCTCTATTTGCCCAACTTGTAGTGTTATCAAAACTCTTCAACTCTAAAGATTCACAAAACCAATCTTTACATCAATTACTTATCAACTTTTGTAATAAGAAAATTAAAGGCGCTGTTTACCGCCATCTAATGCTGTCGTTCCCTAAAATCATGACACAGCTTTTACAAAACCCTAGTGATATTCAGATAAAGTCCCGACTCGACAAGTGTAACCAAATGTAACAAACCCTTGAGGCTTCAATGAATCATAAACGCGTTAAGATGCGTGACCATAAAATCGAAGTGAACCTATTCAAAAACCGCGTAATCGTCGCATTTTGTGGGATCTTGATGTTCACTCTTGTCTTAGTCGGCAACCTATACCGACTTCAAGTTGAAAATTTTAAAAGCTATCAAACTCGTGCCGATGGCAACAGGATCAAAGTGTTGCCTATCGCCCCTACTCGTGGGCTGATTTACGACCGTAACGGCGTATTGCTTGCAGAGAACAAACTTGTCTTTGATCTGACTATGATTCCAGAGCAAACCGATGATGTCGATGCAATGCTCGCCAAGCTAGACAAATACGTCCCACGTGATGCCGAGCAGATCGCCCGTTTCAAAAAACGTTATCACAACACCCGCCGTTTTAAATCAGTGACCATTCTAGAGAACTTAACGGAAGAAGAGATTGCGAAGTTCTCTGTTCATCAGTACCAGTTCCCCGGGTTATCTATCGATACCAGCTTAAAGCGTTTTTACCCGAATGGTGAGGTTCTTACCCACGTTCTTGGTTACGTGGCGCATATCAACGATAGCGATCTAAGAAAACTTGAAGAACAAGGGATAGATGCGAATTATCAAGCTACAACAATTATAGGTAAACTCGGCGTTGAGCGTTATTACGAAGATATCCTACATGGAACCAAGGGCTATCAGGAAGTAGAAGTAAATAGCCGCGGACGAGTTGTTCGAACGATTGAATACGTGCCGCCAGTAGCCGGCAAAGATATCGTGCTAAATATCGACCTTGAACTGCAAAAATACGTTTTTGAGCAACTTGACCATAGAACTGGCAGCGCAGTTATTCTCGATCCAAAAGACAACAGCGTGTTAGCGATGGCATCAAGCCCGAGTTACGACCCTAACCTTTTTGTCGACGGCATTTCGAGTAAGAACTATCAACGCTTATTGAATGACCCTGCTCACCCGTTGGTAAACCGTACGACTCTAGGTGTTTATCCTCCTGCATCAACTGTTAAACCATTTATGGCTGTGGCAGGACTGCAAGAGCATGTTATCTCTGAAGATACAATTCGTAACGACCATGGGGTATGGAGAATTCCCGGTTCAAAACGAAACTCCAAATCGTGGCGTGACTGGAAACGTTGGGGGCACGGGCCTGTTGATGTCACCCAAGCGATTGAAGAGTCTGTGGATTCATTCTTTTATCAAACCGCTTTTGATTTGGGTATTGACCGAATCTCAAGTTGGATGAACCGATTTGGATTTGGTGAACCGACAGGTATCGACATCTATGAAGAAAGTACCGCCAACATGCCGACTCGAGAATGGAAAATGATGCGTTATCGCACCCCTTGGTATCAGGGCGACACAGTACCGATTGGTATTGGCCAAGGTTATTGGACTTCGACACCGATGCAACTTGCTAAAGCAACTTCAGTATTGGTTAATCATGGTAAGGTGATGCCACCGCATATCTTACGAGCTACCTTAGACCACGGTGAAGATTTCAGTACCCAAAAACTTGTCGAACCGGAGCCAATGCCCTCAATCACTGAAGTACCGGATAGAATTTGGGATGTGCCCATCAACGCGATGCGACTCGTGAACCACGGAAGTCGAGGCAGCGGCAGGCGTGCATTTAAGGGAACTAAATACACGAGCGGCGGTAAATCAGGAACTGCACAAGTGTTTGATCTTGCGAAAGATCAGGTCTACAACTCGAAGAAACTCGCTAGGCATCTACTTGACCACGCGCTTTACACAGCTTTCGCACCTTATGAACACCCTGAATATGTCGCGACTGTGGTCATTGAACACGGTAACGGCGGCTCGAAAGTCGGCGCACCTTATATCCGTAAAGTACTCGACTATGCCTTTGAGCATAAAAGTGGTGAGAGTAAAGATCACTCCTAGCACCAACAACTTAAGTCGCTACAACACATAACGTAGTTACCCAAAACATAACGTAATTACGACAAAGCCCCACTTGTGTCACTCACAATATGGGGCTTTATATTTTAGGGTTCCACCCAGCTAGGCAGTTAAAAGTGACTGTCGATTATGAGCTTCGTAATACATGCCATGCTTCACAGAGCGTCTGAAATTTTGCGGTGTTGCCCTCATCTCGGTCTGGATGCCATCTCAACGCCAGTTGTCGCCAACGTTTTCTAATCTCATGATGAGTGGCGTCTATGGGTAGCTCAAACAGGTTCAACGCTCGGCTTCGATCCATATCGAGCTCATCACCACCAACAAACTTCCGGTACCGAGTCCAAAATTCGTTCAACAGCCTTTTAACTTCACCTTCATCCGCTTCATAGTTAACCCAATTAATGTAGTAGTCTCGAAGTGGATCTTGATGATCGATGCTGTGACTGCTTCCGTGATAACGACCATTCATCCATTCGATGTCCATCGCTTGGACTTGGAGCCAACCATCAGGGTGTAAGGTTTCTTGAAGCTGATAAAGCGCATTCATGATAAGGAAGTTCTTCTTAAACAACTCTTTCTCAGGCACTGCATCTAACACTGGCACAAACCCAAGGTCGTTCAGATGAGCCGCCAATGTGTGTACTTTCCATCCGCTTGGCTTTTGCTTAAGCACTTCCATTATCGGCCAAAGCAATGGGTTCTCCATATGGCAATGAAAGTTTGCTCTCACATCTTGATGATTCGACATAGTTGACTCAGTTAGCTTCTCTGAATTAATGGATTTATAAGTAACCTGTTTCGCATCCGTTACGTATCTTCTTTAATTGAAAGCGATTTTCTACGATTTGTCGAGCTTAAGGACAAACAACTTTCTATCGCTTGGCTTAAAGACACTTTTTACCGTCAAGACTGAATACCGTTTAGTCGAACGCAACCGTAAGCAATACAGGAGCTATTTTTTGCTATAGATGCAAAAAAGGTCAGCAATTTAGCTGACCTTTCACATCTATCCAGTATTAGGGACTAAGCATTTAACTCATTAGATAACGCCAAGCTCTCTTAGACGTTCCATTAGGTATTCGTTTGCTGTGTACTTTTCAGATAGCACTACTTCTGGTTTCGGGTGAAGGAATAGAGGCAAAGAGATACGAGACTTCTCTTGGCGTTCACCTGATGGGTTGATTACACGGTGAGTTGTCGATGGGAAGTAACCACCTGATGCTTCTTGAAGCATGTCACCGATGTTGATGATCATGTTACCGAAGTCACATGGAACATCTAACCACTCGTCATTTTGTGCTTTAACTTGAAGGCCCGGCTCGTTTGCTGCAGGAAGAACAGTCAGTAAGTTGATGTCTTCGTGTGCCGCAGCGCGGATTGCACCTGGCTCTTCATCACCTTGCATTGGTGGGTAGTGAAGAACACGAAGCAAAGTCTGTTCACTGCCGTTAATCATTTCTGATAACGCAATAGAGAATTTCTCTTGTACTTCTTGAGGAGCATGAGCTTCAACCCAACCTAGCAGCTCCTGAGCAAAAGCATTCGCACGTTGGTAGTAATCTAGAATCTGTTCTTTGAGCTGTTCAGGGATTTGGCCCCAAGGGTATACGTGAAAGTACTCTTTGATGTCTTTTACAGTGTGGCCCTTAGCAACTTCAGATACTGAAGGTGGAAAATATCCATCTTGTGTTTCAACATTAAAGTGGAAGTTCTCTTTCTCTTCAGAGATGAAGAATTGGTACCAGTTTTCGTAAATTGACTCAACAAGCTCTTTCGGGATTGGGTGGTTCTTAAGAACACCAAAACCAGTTTCACGTAGAGAGCGAACAAATTGTTCTGCTGCGTCGTCAGCAAGGTAATCGACAGTTTCCAGTTTCATGACTTTCTTTCTTGTTATGTAGTAATAGAGCGATTTTAAGGATCGCTTTGTTGTAAATCAAACTTTTGTGAAACTCTAGCAACCGTTTGTCTAGATACTGGGCGATAACGCCACTTTTCAACAAATCTGGTGATTAAACCTCAATTGAACACTGTTCATTATTGTGTAACACTATTAAAAACTTCGACGAGAGATCTTGATATGACAATCACGCCACTTGCTCAAAATCGACCATTACTGTCATTGACGACGCTGTATCTGACTGTGTTTCTATTTTCAGCGTTCGCTCCCTCTTCAAGAGCTGTGTGGATTGCCGAAATTGTCCCAGCGCTCGCGATATTGGTGGGTATTTGGTGGTTATCAACAAAGGTCACCTTCACTAAGACAGCCTACGTTTTAATGTTTATCTGGCTGATTTTGCATACGATAGGCGCGAAATATACCTTCGCTGAAGTGCCATTTGATTGGTTTAATAACATGATAGGTTCTGAACGCAATAACTTTGACCGTGTCGCCCATTTCTCTATTGGCCTTTATGCTTACCCACTCGCAGAGTACTTGATTCGTAAAAAACTGGCTCAACCGGTACTGGCGTGTTTCTTTGCGCTATTTGCGATCATGGGTGTTGCTGCAGGTTATGAAATTATCGAGTGGTGGTACGCGGAGATTGCAGGTGGTGATGAAGGTATCGCATTCCTTGGTTCACAAGGTGATATTTGGGATGCGCAGAAAGACATGCTGTGTGATACAACTGGCGCAATTGTCTCGCTAATACTTCTTAAGCTCCAAGGGCGTGTCAAAGTTCATTGATACTAGCTTTTGATTCTGAACTTCAATAACAGTTCTGAAATGCCACACAATGAGTGCGGTGGCATTTTTATTTCATTGTTACCTTGCCACCAACAAACTTGTAGGCTGGCGTACCTCGAACCAAGGTATCTCGCGCAAATTCAATCCCGCATTCAGGGCACACACATGGCTCTGTCGTGAAATCTTCAACGATACGCTCCTTAAAACATTTCACGAGTGCACCTTTGCCACCTTTCCGATACTTAAAAAGTTGCGTTTTACATTTGGCGCAGAAAATCTGAACCGTCTTAGTCGGTTGTTTCTTGTTTGGTTTAGCCATAGAAGTTAATGATTGAACTCTTTATTTCTTATGTTTAGGAGCGACAAGAACCAAGCTTATCCCAAGAAGTATAACGGTTGATGAGACTATAAATTGCATGGTGACAGGTTCAGATAACAGTAATACGCCACCAAGTGTCGCTATAACTGGAACAGAAAGCTGTGCAATAGACGCAACCATCGTATTCAGTTTTTTCACCACGTAATACCACAAACTATAACCGATACCAGAAGCCACTGCGCCCGATATAACCGCGTAAATCAAACCTTGCTCAGTGATAGATACTTGCGGTAACGCATTAGGTATCAAAGAAAATAAGCTTAATGCCAAAAGGATAACTAGCGAGCTGAATCCAAAGTTAGCGGTGGTCGATTGCAGTGCGTTTGACGATTTCTTTCCGGCTAACGTGTAAATGCCCCACCCAACTCCGGCCAGAGACATCAAGATGATAGAAACTAAGTCGGGTGCCTGTGTCGATTCCATTGGCATTAACAAGTAAACAAGCCCTGCCACAGATAACAAACACCCGCCCCACTCAATGAGTGACATTCTGTTACCAGAGAACAAATACGCGGCAATCATTGTAAATTGCACTGCGACAAACAACACCAGAGCACCAAGACCTGCGCCAAGCTCTAAATAAGCAAACGAGAAGCCAAACATATACACGAGCAGTGACAATATGGATGTTAATTGGAACTGTGATTTGAGCTTTGTGTATCCCGATATACCGCTGTTATATGAATCCTGTTTAGGTTTGGAGTTAGATTTAGACTGCGAAGATAACGTTAATAAAATCAGAAGTGTTAGCGCTCCAGACAAGATACGTACAATCGAAAAGCTCAAGGGATCAATCGTTTGATCCATTAAGGCCCAGCGACAAAGCACGGAGTTAGCAGCAAATGCCACCAGCGTAATCAGGGTTACTAAAACGGTTTGCATTGGTCTTTCCTTGTCCTTGCTGAGGTTAGCCGTGTATTAATCAACGTCAGGTTTAACCCATACTTGGCTAAAATCAAACCAACCAAGCGCATTGCACTTCGCGTTTTGTAAGGTACCACATTGGTCTTTGTTTACGCCTAACCAACAATGGAACATCGGAATCAATTGGTTGCTTTGTACCAGTTGCTTACCGAGTTGCCTTGCTGGAAACTGTTCAAATTCACCAGAGCGCCAACGATCAATCATATGGCACCATTGATCAAAATCATCTGCGGGACTGGATTCATCGAGGAAACTATAATCCATAAGCCAACATGCCAGTGCGTCGTCTCTGTTATTCGCAATTCCCATGGGGTTAATCCAAATGTCCACATCATCAGCATGCGGTGGATCGGTTTCGTAACCCAAAAGCTCAACATCAACATTATATTGTTTAAGCACAGTAACAATGGCCTTCGCGAGCGTAGGAAACATTGGGTGCTGGCATTGGTAAGCTAACTTTATTGCAGGCTTACTATCGGCTGGTGGACATTCCGGAACCTTTAACTTGATATCGTACCAACCAGGCTTGATGCCATAAGCATGCAAAACGCCCAAATCAATGACGGTTTCTTTTGGTATATGTACAAAAAGATCGGCAGCATTTAACGCATTTGACAAAAACTCCGCCCAAGCGGGATCTTGCGCTATACCTTTCTTTCTGTTGAGTAATAGATACGTACACCCCGGATCGAGCTCTACTTCATCGCTATCGCCGCGGTCGGCCATTACAGGCTTAGAAAGACTTGGATAAACCATTGATGAATAAGCCTCATCCACTACCCAAACTTCAACGCGATCAATTAACGGTCTGAAACCAAAATATCCGTTGAAAGCCGTTAACACGAGTTGTTTCTCGTCGTTCTTTTCGATGCGGTAAGGCCCTGTTCCAATCGGTCGAATATCGTAGTCTTCACCACGTAAAGTGACCGGTAAAGTGACTTTAGCGACCGATTCCGTTAGTGCGAGCGGAAAATACTTGTCTGGACGTGTGAGGAAAACATCTACAACACAATTTGCAGGTGAAGAGACATCTTTGATATGCGAAAACATGTTGAGAGGTTCAAGGGCAAGAAGTGTATCCACAACATGATTGGTTAACAGAGGTTCCCCGTTATGAAAACGAACACCTGGCCTCAAGAAGAACCGCCATTGATAGTCACTGATCTGCTGCCACGAGTGAGCAAGATCAGGCTGGAGCTGATCGTTTTCATCCAAACGCGTTAAACCACTGAAGACTTGGCAGGCGATGTGTTGCTCTGAACGACGCATAGACTTTGTCGGATTAAGCATGGATAGCGGACGATAATAAGGCAAACGAATGACCTGTTCGCCCTCTTGATATTGCACACCCAAGTAGTTTTGAATGACTTGGGTGAGTTTGGCAGCATTGTGATCAAGCACTGACAGCGCCTGCCCAATTTTGCCTTCCTGTAAGTAGCGTCTCGCTAAGTTCTCGCTGACATCACAGCGATTTTGCTTAAAGATAAGTTGAGATAACTTCCCTCGACCCGCTGCCGGTAACCATTCGACCCATCCTTCTTCCTCAAGCTTGTTGAGTACTATTCGGGCATTACGACGGGTACAACAGAGCACATCCGTGATGTCGTCTAACTGAACATCAGAATCTTTACCATCGAAGTATTCAAACAGGGTTTCAAATTGAACGCGAAGTCTTGGGCTGCTCATAAAGAGGAAAACTTATTCAAAGGACATTGAATTCAGTTTCCCTATTTTACGGCGTAAAAGCAATATTACTGACACAATTTTATTATGGATTATTGAGTATGACATCCTAAGACGTTACTCAATCTGAAGGGCTAAGTGCTTTTACAGCATAGGATTACATCACATCGCAGCCAATTTCATTAGCGATTTCACGAAGCTGCTGTTCGTCGTCTAATTTTATCGACCATTTACACTCAGAGCCATTGGCTGAAATGACATTTGCCCCTTTTCCGATCAGTTGAATGGCATCAACTTGAGCTTGTAGCGTGACTCTATGCTCACCATCTAAACGAACAACCAGCTCATGTGCCGTTGCGATGACTTTTCCACTTTTAAACGTTATGACCATGGGATTCTCGGGCTACTTCTTTAAATACTAATAACTTCTTCTAAATACAAAAACTGATGACTTTAAGTCTATTATCGCTTGTGTTTCTTTACAGCGATGGTTAAGCGGCTGGTGCAAACTAAACGTTGACGTTCATCTGTGATATTGATCTGCCATACTTGTGTCGATACACCAAGGTGAATGGGCTCAGCAGTACCGATGACGTTGCCTTCGCGCATTGATCTTACGTGGTTAGCATTGATATCGAGTCCAACGCAATAGTAGCCTTCTGGAACGCAGAAATTTGCAGCCAATGAGCCAAGTGTTTCTGCCAGCACAACTGATGCGCCTCCATGAAGCATGCCAAGTGGTTGATGTGTAAAATGACAAACCGGCATGGTTGCGACCAAGGAGTTATCGTTTACTTCGGTGTAAACAATGTTGAGGTGTTCAATTAAGGTATTTTTTGAGGTCGCGTTGAAGGTATCTAGGTCAACGGGCTTTTTCCAAATACTCATATAGGTTCCTTAATTATTGATCTTGTTATCGCGTGCATAGCTTTTTTCTATATTACCGCTGTTAGTTATCTTACAGCCCTTAGCTATTACGCAAGTTGATGTTAACATGCATAAAAACCGAATACACAGAGGATATTGTATGACGTCATGGATGAAGTTTGCCTCGCTTCTCACACTTGCAGGCCTAACCGCATGTAGCGCTTCTCCGACAGGCAGAAACCAATTGCTGCTTTTTTCAGATAAAGACATGTCTCAGCTCGGAGCACAATCTTTTGAACAAATGAAGAAAGAACAACCCATCAGTAAAGATGCCAACACTAACGCTTATGTACAGTGCGTAGCGAACAGTATTACTCAACACATTCCTAAGCAAGGTTTTAGTGAATGGGAAGTGGTGGTTTTTGATAGCGACCAAGTGAATGCATTCGCCCTACCTGGCGGAAAAATCGGTGTATACACAGGCTTACTTAAGGTTGCAGTTAATCAGGACCAACTCGCGACGGTTATCGGTCACGAAGTGGCACACGTTCTAGCGGACCACAGTAATGAGCGCCTTTCTCAGTCTCAAATCGCTAATACTGGCTTATCTATTACTAACGTCGCGCTAGGTGCATCAGAGTACAAGCAGTATCAAGGTATGACGATGGCCGCGTTAGGTTTAGGCGTTCAATATGGCGTTATTCTGCCGTATGGGCGAACTCAAGAGTCTGAAGCCGATGTTGTTGGCTTAGAGTATATGGCTCAAGCTGGGTTCGATCCAAACCAAAGTGTCAACTTGTGGCAAAACATGGCGAAAGCATCAGGTGGAAATCAGCCGCCAGAATTGCTTTCTACGCACCCTTCCCACAGTACGCGTATTAAAGATCTTCAAGCAACGATAAAGACGCTTCCTCAATCGGGTTCACTAAGACCAAATTGCAAAGCATAGTCTAAGTTAGAATCGCTTAGTTGGTGTATCTACAAAAATGCCCTATCCATATTGGTTAGGGCATTTTTAGTTTCTTGCTAACTAACAGTTCAAGTGCATTATGCAGCTAAATGAATCCAACAACAGAAACTCACTGGTCAAGTACCAAGAATTTGTAAAGGTAGGCTCAATAGCTGATCACCTGTCGATGCAAAATACCAGATAACACCGATCAAACTGCTCACTAAACCCACATACCAAACGAACGACACGACTTGACCGTATTTGTCTAACGGCAACAAATGACTGTGATGACGCCCTTTCCATTCGAACAGTATTTCAACACTGCCCATGATCAATAAGAAACCAAACAGGGTTAAATTCAATTGATAACTCAATACCACGCCAGCAACAGCTGCCGCGACACACAATACAATGCCAAGTACACTGTTCATCGAGAAACTGATACTTTTAAGAACATGACCGCCATCAAGAGGCAAAATCGGCAGTAGATTGAACAGGTTTAACAAGGCATTAAATACCGCAAGCCCAGCAAAGAACATCTCGCCAGTCGCCCAGTACAACACCATAAATATCAACGACAATATCAAGCCAAACAATGGCCCCATGATTGAGATAACCACATCTTGCCAGCGCGTATTAATCTTTTCATCGGATAACGCCAAACCACCAAGAAATGGTATCAAATAGATGCCTTTGGTCTTCATGCCAAAGTATTTCATCGCTCTGATATGACCGTACTCATGGAACATTAAACAGGCAATTAAGGCCAGAGCAAACTGAATTGAAAACAACCATGAGTAAGCCGCTAAACTCGCAGAAGCAAGAACGACCTTAATTAGCTTAGCGCTTTTCAGCGCTTTCATGCCAAGCGACACCAACCCAATTAAGCTAAAACGCTTCTCTGGTTTAGGAGCAACAACAGGGGTTTGTTGCTCGATATCTTTGGTATTTCGATTGCCTTCGGTAATGGTTTGGCCATTAACCGATGCTTTATACGTCATCTCAAACGGTTGCCACTGAACGGTCGACTCAACGTGACACTGCAACGTTTCTTCTCCAGCACGTAGTGCAAATTCGTGTGTTCGTGCGTCTTCTTGGTCTGTGGTCGCATCTAATTGAGATACCAGAGTGTTGTCCCAATACAACTGTTGCCACCCTGCCATTGACCCTTCTAATCGAAGTGGTTTACCAAGAAACTCTATCGCGAGTAATTCCAAACTCAAATTCCAATTTAATGACTTCTAACGAGTGTCGATATTATGCCGATTTAGCGATCGGCGGTAAACATAAACAAAGTTGTTACATATTGAGCAATTGAACATTATTTGTACCAATAGCTAACATAAACATTCTGGTCACACCTCCAACCACAAATAAACTATTGATTGTAATTATATTATTAGTGTTAAAGTGCCGCCCCTCGAAAATATAACCTCACAAAATAGCAACTATTTCTTTGACTTTATATAAAACATGAATTTAACATACTGTTTACATTGAAGCTTCGACACCAAAAATGCTCAGTGTGTTTTCAAACGATAATAATGAAATTCGATGCCCTAGGAGGGTCAAGGATGAAAACAATACAACGCTCTCTCGTTTCTCTTTCAGTGCTATTTGCATGCAATTCACTTGCGGCTGGTTTCCAAGTTGCTGAGCATTCTGCCTCAGGTCTTGGTCGCGCATTCTCAGGTGAAGGCGCTGTAGCCGATAACGCGAGTGTACTAGCGAGAAACCCCGCCGCAATGACCCTATTTGATACAGCCCAATTTTCAGGCGCGGTTTCTATCGTTGATCCCGAGGTAGACGTTACTCAAACCAAAATCAATGACAGCGACTTCAACCAAAAATCATCAGATGTCGCTCCTTTACAAATTGTCCCTGCTGCTTATTACATTAGTCCTATCAACGACAAATGGGCTTGGGGAATTGGCATGTTCACGACTTACGGAGTAGCCACTGATTACCCAGATGACATTTATGCAGGTGATTTGGCAGGTGACACATCACTAATTTCAGTCAACTTAAATCCAAATATCGCGTACAGAGTTAACGATAGTTTTAGTGTAGGAGCTGGCGTTAACTTTGTTTATGCAGAGGCCGAGCTCAACAGACACAAAGGCAGCCTTCCTGTTGGTGGCTCACCAAGTGACAAACTAATCTCGATGACTGGTGAGACTTTTGCTTTTGGTTGGAATGTGGGCGCGTTATATGAACTGAACGAGTACAACCGTTTTGGATTTGGTTACCGATCATCCGTTGAACTCGACTTTGATGAAGGTGAGTTCACTGATTACACAGGTCTAAAAATGGAAAACGGCGCTCCTGGTAAAACCACAGGGCGCCTAGAAATTGAACTGCCCGATATCTTCGAATTATCTGCTTTTCATCAACTTAACGATGCTTGGGCAATACACTATGGTTGGCAGTTAACTAAGTGGAGTAAGTTCAAAGAGTTAAAAGCCACTAGTTCAGATTGTAAAAACAATGAATGTTTCTTAAAAACCGAACATTACGAAGACAATCAGAGATGGTCTGTAGGTGCAACCTACATGGTTAATCAAAATTGGACGGTACGAGCGGGTCTAGCGTATGACGAGCAAGCTGGTGAAGCGACATTAAGCATTCCAGACAGCGATCGTATGTGGTATTCAGCAGGCCTCACCTATTCTATTTCAGAGAATATGACTGTCGATGCTGCATTTGCACTCGTACAAAGTGAAAGCGGTTCGTTTACCGAAACTGATGCGGCGGGACAAAAGCTTACATTTGATGCTGAAGGCGTTGCTTACCTTTCAGCGATACAACTTAACTACACCTTCAACTAACCGTACGGGAATAATTACATGAACAACAAATTTTCTTTATCTCTCGTATGCTCAGCATTACTGCTTGCGGGCTGTGGGGACAATAGTGAAAGCTCTGGTGATTCAACAGCGGCACCTTATTCAGATGCAATCAACCAATCATTAGCTAGAAGTTCAAAAATTAGCTTCACTCTTCTAGGTAATGAAGCGGATGTTCCTCTTCCTTCGTTTTTCTTGTTCGATACCAACGATCACACTCTAAATATTCCGTTAGATGCAAATTCAACGGGACTCTTGAATGATCCAAAAGTAGCCATGGGTGAAGCTGATGGTTGGAGTACTATCATGCCGTTCACTATCAATGTGAATCTTCCAAGTGATAGGACGCTGAAGAATGATGTCGTGATGATGGGTACGACACCGTTTAGCGCGCACCTAAATGCCGGTGTAAAAGTTGCTAAAGTGGATGTTGACCTGAGCACCGGTGTCATGTCTAACTTTACTGCTCTAACTGCTGGAGTTGACTACTTAGTGGCATCTAGCGATTTTAAGACCATACAAGTTTTACCTCTTAAAGGTTTAGATCCTAGCTCTGACTACATCTATGCATTAACTGACTCAATTGTTGATAGCGCAGATGAACCACTTGGAACATCAAGCTCTTACGCATCTTTAAAAACGAAAGATATTGACCAAGCAGGCTCGCTCGATTTACCACAGAAAATCATCCATCAAGTTGAAGCGTTGTTCGCTGGCTATGGTTCTGTATCAAGCTCAGATGAAATCATATACTCATCTTGGTTTACTACGGCGTCGGCAGGTAACGTTATGAACGGGACCAAAGCTGCAATTGCACAAACAGTTAGCCCCGCAGTTACCCCGTCTGATATATGGAAGAACCTAGCGAATCCAAATAGTATTTCGGAAGCTGATCTTGATAATCTGTATACATTTACAGTTGATGGAACGAAACAGGATTTTGCTACAGCTGTACAAGCTGACGCGATGTTTAAGAGTGCATTTGGTGACGATGCTGCAACACAATTAGCTGCGGGTTATAACACTAACTTTTCAACACCAGCAGCAGCTTCTATTCAAGTGTATCGAGGAACAGTTGAATTACCGTACTTCCTGTCAGATTCGTTAACTAACAATGCGTGGAAAACAACGCCTTGGCGCAGTGCGATGCCTAGTGTTTTAACTATCTTGAATGTACTCAGCTCAGGAAGTGACTCGGACAAAACAGCTATTGCTACACAGCTGGCAGGTTTAGGGATCACAGAGCCTGCTACTCAACTCTATCAAGCAGAGTACCAACAATTACTCATTGGAGAAAAGTTAACTCTTGCAAGCGGAGAGCAATTGGATAGCGCTAGAGTTATGACGAAATACAGCGCTGTACCGCAAATTCGAGCAGCAAAGTCAGTGCCATTCGTTATGTTTGTACCTGAAGGAGCAGCTATCGACAGCAGTTTACCAATTTTACAGTACCAACACGGTATCACTAGCATCAAAGAGAGTGCTTATGCTTTTGCGATGCAGCATATTGGCGGCGCACTTACTGGAGCAGCACCATACAAACCCTATGCAATTATTGCTATCGACCAACCACTTCACGGTCAACGCGCACTAAGTGCAGATGTTGTTACGACACCAACAACACCTACTGTATACATGAATCTTGAGTATTTACCTGTTGCACGAGATAACATCCGTCAGAGCGCCATTGATGGTCTTGGAGTTCGTTTTGCGTTAAATTCTGCTACTGATGCAGCATTTAGTAACCTCGACAAAACGAATGTGTCTCTATTTGGGCATTCTATCGGGGCGATTACAGGTATCAGCTCTTATACCGTTGGTAACAGTTCGTTGAACCCTGCTATTGATTCTATGTTTAGTTATACAAGTGCAACACTTGCTAACCCAGGTGGTGGCATTGCACCTTTCTTGCTTAAGTCAGGCTCGTTTTCTCCTGAGATTAAGCACACCGTGAGCCTATCAAGTGTAACCGAGTACCAAGCACATTATGTAAGTAACTGTGTGCCAGTCAGTAAGTCAGGTGGTGATTGCTTTAATGAATACTACACAGCCCTAAGTAGTGATAGTGCTTCAGCCTCAGACAAAGCAGTCAAAGCGACAATCGATTCGACCCTTACTTCATTCACTTATGCTGCGCAAACAGTTCTAGATAACGTTGACCCATATAATATTGCATCTACAACTACGGGACCTGTGCTTGGTATTCAAGCGAATGGTGACGAAACGATACCAAACTCGGTCGCTGAGTTTCCAACAGCAGGTACCGAACCCCTGTTTAAAAAGTTATCCTTGGTTAATACTGCACTGGACTCTTCGGGAGACAAGCTGGCTTCGTATTTTGACAAAGCATCTTCAGAAGCAGACCACTCCACTGTAATTTCTCAGCAAAATGCTGGTGATGCAGCAGCCAACGCAGAAATGACCTCACAAATTGTACAATTTACCTTGTCGCAAGGTACTGGCATTGCAACCGTAACCGCTGGCTTGTTAGATGCGAGTAAGTAAGCGCATGAGCAAAATTTAATTTAACCAAATGCCAGCCTAACCGCTGGCATTTTTGTATCTGTCGTTCGAACAAGTCACCTAGTTAACCGTTTGCATAAAGCTTTAAAACACAAATGGTTGATCTCAGCTAAAATTAATCAAGACAGAATACCGTACGACCTCTTTCTTTATTGTAAATAAAGTGGATAATAGCCCCGTAATTTAATACCTAATAAATGTGAGTCCATTATGTCTTCTGAAGCTACTATGCTAGAACGCTGCCAATCTAAATGTGAACTATGTGGTTCTGATTCTTCTCTTACTGCATACGCAGTGCCGCCACACAGCCACGTAACAGTGGATCACGGCATCATGGTATGTGACAAATGTCTTGGTGAGATTGACGATCCTAAAGATATCAACCACTGGCGTTGTCTGACTGACAGCATGTGGAGTCAAGAAGCGCCAGTTCAAGTAACTGCATGGCGTCAACTTACTCGTCTGAACACAGAAAGCTGGGCTCAAGACGCGCTAGACATGATGTACCTTGAAGAAGAAACGTCAGTTTGGGCACAAATCGGTATGTCTGCTGATGACAAACCTCTTGACGTGAACGGCGTTGAACTTAAGAAAGGTGACGACGTAACAGTAATCAAAGACCTGCCAATCAAAGGTACTAACCAAGTGATTAAGCAAGGTACTGTTATCCGTGGTATCAGCGTTGGTGACGATCCTAAGCTTGTTTCTGGTAAAACAAACGGCGGTCAATCAATGTACGTAATCGCTGAGTTCTGCCGCAAGAAGTAATTCTTCTTTAAGCTGAACAAAATCTAAAAAGGCGCTAATGAATAATTAGCGCCTTTTTAATATCTCAAATTTTCACGGCTTAAGACTATGAATAAGTTGCTCACGGTACTCCTTAATGACAGACACCAAAGAGCCTTTGATACCACTGACTTGTTTTGAGTGCGGGCACCACAATGCAAATCCAAATTTGAATCCTTCCACCATTTGCGCAGAGTGAATGGGCTCTATTGAATGTTTTGAAAATTCAGAGGCGGTAAAAAATGCCTTAGGAAGAAGTGCCCACCCAAAACCCTCTTCAAGCATTTTGATCATTAACGAAAGCTGATCAATCTCTTCATAGTCAGAGCTCACGATAATCTTTTCAGACATACCTTCGTCAATCAGAGACTTCAATACGAACTGTTTAGAGTTCCTTAGTGCGACTAATACTTCGTCTTTATCGATATGTGAGAGTTCTCCCCCTTTCTGTCCGAATGGGTAGAACTCAAAATGCCCAAGGAAAGTAGAATCAAAACTATGCATCGCCCGGCTATTGTGAGCATTCACAAGTCCAAAGTGATATTCCCCACTTTGTATTCCTTGTTTAATTTCGTTCTTATTCCTAACCAGAAAGTTCACTCGCATCATTGGGAAATCGTGCTTGAGTCGTTTACGTATATCGACCAACACACGTTGAGGAACGAAACTAGAATACGCGATTGTTATTTTCTCTAACCCACCATAAGAAAGGCTCAACGCCACCTTATCAAAAGTACGTGCTTGCTCAATCGTCTGTTTTGCGTAGTGATAAAGGAGGTGCCCGTCCTCTGTTGGTTCAACAGAGCGCCCGACTCTTTCAAAAAGATTCACCGCCAGATGATCTTCCAAGTTTGTAATCACCTGACCCACGGTCGTTCTGTGTTTATTGAGCTTTATCGCGGCTTTACTGAACGAAAGCTGTTCATAGACAGTCACAAACGCGAGAAGTTGTTCAATACTAAAATTCATGTTGATGTGCTTCGGTTCTTAATAATTCATTGAATTCAGAGTAAGAGATAGCGATTACTCTTTTACCCGTTTACAACCTTACTCTTTAGTATATACCCAAATTTACTTACTTTTGATGGATCTGGTCCTCTATATACGATTATCAACATTGAACTACTTCCGTTATCGTTACCTTCTCAAAACGATAGAGACAAACCCATGAACACAATGCCGCATGAACTCGTGTGGGGTGAAATCTATTTCCCTCCTTTATTATTGGTTATCGCGTTAGCTTATGTATTGACGATACTGACTGGCTCAATCGCAACAAAACTTGGGCTACATAAATATGTCGCTTTTCCTGCAATTGCCGAATTAAGCCTAATCGTGATTTTCGTCGGCGTTATCGGCCAATTCATTACCATTTTCTGAGGCACTAACCTTGATTAAACGTTATCTCATCACGCTACTACTGGTCGTTGCTGCAAGCTCTGTGGTTTATAGCTATTACCAATCTTATTCGAGTACCCCCTGGACTAGAGATGGTCAAGTCAGCGCTTACATAGTTTCAATTACTCCCCGAGTTACAGGGCAAGTGACTAAACTCCATATTGAGGACAACTCACAGGTGGCTAAAGGCGACTTACTGTTTGAGATCGACCCAAGCATTTATCAAGCGGCCTACAATAAAGCGTTGGCGGCACAGAAACAGGCTCGCGCGCTCTTAGCAAAAGCTAAAAACGAAGAGCAACGCGCGTTGAACTTAGAAAAGAGAACGCCTGGCGCAATGCCAGTGCTGACGTTGAATAACCTGAATAACGCAGTTGAGACAAACGCCGCTAACGTTGCACTAGCAAAAGCCAACGTTGAAGAAGCGCATTTAAATCTTGAATACACCAAAGTGTACGCGCCAACAAACGGTTACATCACGAACTTAAACCTACGAGAAGGCTCTCAAGTGGTCGCCAATACACCGGTAGTTGCGTTGATCGATGAAGACAGTTTCTGGATCGAAGGTTATTTCAAAGAAACTGATCTGGTTAATGTTGGCCCAAACGACAAAGCTGTTGTCACTCTCATGATGCATAACGATATTCAATTAGAGGGTCATATCAAAAGCATTGGGTTTGGTATTGCAACACAAGACGGCAGCACTGGTAATGACCTTCTTCCTAACGTGAACCCAAACTTTCAATGGATTCGCCTTGCTCAACGCATACCAATCAAAGTAGAGCTCGATAACGTGCCTGAAGACTTACAACTTCGTGTTGGCATGACAGCTTCGCTCAAAATAATCAAATAGTTGGATGTCTTTATGTTCAGTGCATCAACCAAAGAAGCCATTAAAGCGGCTCTCGCTATTGTCATATCTATCTGTGTTGCGTTGTGGTTTCAATGGGAGAAACCCTATTGGGCGGCGATTGCGGTTGCGGTCATGGCACTGAACGAGAGCTTTGCTCATTCAATAAACAAAGGCCATAACCGATTAATGGGCACCTTGTTAGGAACTGGCTACGCCTTTTTCTTGATTGCGATGTTTTCGCAAGACCGTTTTCTATTCCTGATGTTTTTCACCTTATTTCTAGGTACATGCATCTTCATGTCGAGTGATGAAAAATACGGTTATGTCTTTTCTATAGGCTTTGCAGTTTGCTCAATCATCTCTTGCATGGGTGGGTTCGATAACCAAATTACATTCTATTTTGCAGTGCTTCGAATACAAGAAACTCTATTAGGTGTTATCACCTTCTCGATTGTTTATCGTCTGATCTGGCCTGTAAACACTGAACAGAACTTCGTACAACGATTTGAAACAAGCAGAGAAACGCTGATCGCAGCAATGAGCGATACCGACAACCTTGATATAGAGGCCTTAGAGTCCAATACCGCTAATATTGAAAAGCTCTATCAACTGTTGGATTTACCGCTCACTGGCAGTTATCACCTAAAAGAAAATATTCACGCATGGCGTTTACGAATCAATGAAATGGCGCATATTCAAGATCGTCTGCTTGAACTTGCCTCGGATGAACTGAGTCAAACTCTTGATTGGGCGGCTCTCACCGAAAAAATGGAAAAACTGGAGTTAATGGCGCCAAACTCGTCACTAATAGATGATGTGCCATTTGTGATGACTGAAAAGAAAAACGTTTCTTGGCACCATGAGCACCGCACGTTTGTTCAACACCTTAATGAAGATGGGAGAAAAGTCTTACAAGGTGTATCGATGTTCGTCACGTCGTTATTGGTTTGGATATACCTGCCTGTACCGGGTGGTTTTATCTTCCCGATGATTGCGGGCATATTTTCTTCAATGCTTCCAACTATGCCGCCAAGTGTTATTAAGGATGCGTTTTTTGGTGTTATTGGTACGGGCACAGTTATCTTGCTTCAATATATCTTTATCATGCCGATGATGACTGAATTGTGGCAATTGGCGCTGTTCTATTTCATCAACAGCATTGTTATATGGAAAGTGTTCGCGACACCTAAACTGATGGTGCACCGAATACTTGGCATTAACCTGCTGGTCGTACTTACATCTGGTGCGCTTAATCTAACACCGGTTTATCAAATACAAACACCATTGCTGATGTTAACCACACTGCTCATCATTTTGATGATAGGCAAATTATTTACCGACCTCTTTAGAGTCAAGAGTATCGCTTAATCTCGTTACGTGGATTAGCTTAACTTGGGATAAGAAAAACAAGAAAGGCGCTGATTAGCGCCTTTGGATACTCTATTGTTTACTGATTCTGGATCAGTTGTTGTTTAGCCACACATCTTGGTTTTGTGGAGCTTTCTTCTTCTTTTTCTTCTTGCCTGTACCAGCCGGTGGCGCAACAGGTTTTAGTGCTGCGATCAGTTCAGCTGTGGCTTCTTCATCCACTTCAAAGCCTTCAATTTGCTCACGCTCAAGACGAATCTTGTTCTTCTTCTCGATGATTTTGAAGTGGTGGTAATCTTCGTGATCGATCAAAGATAGCGCAAGACCAACCTCACCCGCACGACCACTTCGGCCGATACGATGCATGTAATCTGACGGGCTACGCGGTAAGTCAAAGTTGATAACAACTGGAAGTTTTTCAATATCCAGACCACGAGCCGCGATGTCTGTCGCAATCAGAACATCAATCTCGCCAGATTTGAAATCTTCAAGGATACGAGTACGTGAACCTTGCCCTTTATCGCCGTGGAATACTTCTGCGATGATGCCGCGTTTGTAAAGCTTATCTGCTAAGTGCTCACAGCTGTTCTTTGCGTTTACGAAGATCAGTGCTTGGCGCCATTCGTGTTGTTGAATCAGGTGCGCTAACAATGCAGTCTTACGGCCTTTTTCTACTTCGAATACACGTTGAACTAGAGTGCTCGCGTTGGCGCTTTGAAGTTGAACTTCAATTGGGTCAGTAAGTAGTTCGTGAGTAAGCGTTTGAACTTGCTCTGGGAACGTCGCAGAGAACAATAGAGTTTGCTTCTTGCTTGGCAGAAGCTTCAAGATAGCGTCTAGTTCTTCTGTGAAGCCAAGGCTCAACATACGGTCAGCTTCATCAAGCACTAACGTTTTAACTTTGTCTAGCTTGATTGCGTTGCTTGAAATAAGGTCAAGTAAACGACCTGGCGTTGCCACCAAGATATCAGTGCCGCCACGTAGTGCTTGCATCTGAGTGTTCACAGACACACCACCAAACACACAAACAGTCTTAATCGCACCGTTAAAATGCACTGCGTAAGATTTAACGCTATCAGCCACTTGCTTTGCCAGTTCGCGTGTAGGCACTAAAATAAGGCCAGAAACGAAGTTACCTTTGCCTGAACGACGGTCTAAAGGTGCATCTTCATGAATCTTTTGTAACAGTGGAAGTGCAAATGCTGCGGTTTTACCTGAACCAGTATTTGCGCCTGCAATTAAATCGCGTCCTGCTAACACACTTGGAATAACTTGCGCTTGGATAGGCGTTGGCTGTTGATATTCAAGCTCGGTAAGACGAGCCATCAAAGGAGAAATTAAGCCAAGATCAGAGAAGTTGGTTGGTGTAGTGGTGTTAGTCATTAATTGCAGGAACTCAAAGCTAAAATAATAGCGCGCTATATTAACGTATTTCAGCAGTATTACGTAACTAAATCGCCCTTTCGCTTCTATTTCGCCGATTAATAGCCTCCATAAACGAAGTTATCGATGTGAGAACGTTGATACTCGCCGTACCTACTTCGTCTAAATGTATTCTAGTTATATGATTGTCGTGGTTGAAACATTGCCGTGGTTGGCACTTAGTTCAGCCACCCTGCTACCGTTTGTTCAGGTGCATACGAGTTGGGTGCGGTTAACCATACAGCTAAAGCATCTGGCGAGGCGACTAGCGGGTCAAAGTCCACATTGAATTGCCATTCAGATTCACCACGTTGGTAACCGTCGTAAACCACGACAAAATCATGTTCGAGTTTCTTACCTCTGTTTTCTCCCGCTTTGACGCTAGTGACTTCGTTCATAGCTAATAAGGCAATATGAGCTACATAATCACCTTTACCTTCGTAACTCACACTGAACGTGTCGCCTTTATGATTGACTGTCAGCTTGGGGTTATTTTGTTGTGGGAGCGAAGGTAACGTTCTATCGAGCCAATTGAAATAACCACGCCACTCTTTTCCGTCAACGATAAACCCCGGAGTATAAACCCCGCTTGTCACTCCATAAGCTTTATACAAACGTTGCTTCTGACTGAAGGCTTTGCTCGCGAACTTATCCCCCCAACCGAGATAATCCCAGTAATCGACGTGATACGCGAGTGGGATGACTTGTGTCCAGATCCCTGGGTCATCTTCAAAAGTACTGAGGTAGGCATCAGCAGGCGGACAACTCGAACAACCTTCAGAGGTGAACAGTTCGATAACCTGTGCAGGTTGCCCTTCGTTACTCCATGTTTGTGCATTCGACACTGAAGAATAGAAGCCGATCGGTAAGGTAAATAAGCAAAGTTTAATCAATGATGAATTGCGTTTGGCGTGTGACATACCGAGATCCTTGTACAAAGCGAATTGATTGGCGCTCAAATACAGACCGTTATTCCTAGGTTTTTCTTTCTGGTGCTTAGTTTGCGAAGAGATAGAGTTTATTTCAGATACAAAAACGCCAGCTTGAGAGGCTGGCGTTTTCTTAAAATTCTATATTTACATGTTAACGCTGAAATTAACGGTTGATACCGATATCGCGTTGCATGTGACCTGATAGGTCGCTTGCGTAGTAACTACGTGGAGAGTTGTCTACGAAAAGAATATCGAAAATGTGTGCAATCAATCCTTTGAAGTTAACCGAGTAGGTCTTCTTATCCATAGAGTTAGGAACAGCGATAGTATTCATTTGTACTGCTTGAGCCATGATTGCCTCTCTATAAATTTATTAATGTGTTTCGTTCTGATGACAAGAATAATAAGTGAACTTTTGCAGGTTAAAAAATGACTAAAATTAGATTTTGGAATTAGTTTTTCTAATAAAACAAACCATTAACAACACCACAAAATAGATATGCATACTATATGAGTATAAATTCAATATAGTGTTTAAATCATGCATTTAGTACAAATACCCCGCAAAAAAAAGTGGCCAATGTCACAGAAAATTTACATAAATAAATTTTCCACTTCATCAGCCACATGTTCATTATCAACTTTTCGATAAGTTATATTTGTTTTTAATTTACTTGTTCAATGCCTGGCTTCTTCGCATAAACCGACGCTATAACCGCAATCGTCATAGTAGAAATCAGCACAGCGAGCGACCAATAAGTTGGGATAGCCCACTCACTGTCAACCAATAGCATTTTCACACCGATGAACACCATGATGAATGCCAGTGCCGGTTTCAAGTAGATGAACTTGTCCATCATACCTTGCAGTACAAAATACAACGAACGAAGGCCAAGTAACGCAAATACGTTTGCCGCTAATACCAAGAACGGTTCTTGTGTTACCGCAAAGATCGCAGGGATAGAGTCCAATGCAAACATCACGTCCATGACTGCAATCGCACCGATTACCAACATCATTGGAGTGAATGCCCATTTAGCACCCTGTTTAACCATTAATGCAGGGCCATGGAAATCCTCTGTTACCGGCATCACTTTACGAAGTAGCTTTTCAGGCAGTGTATTCACACTCTCCTCTTCGCCCTTGTCTAAAGCCAGCTTAATACCTGTACCAATCAAGAACGCAGCGAACACGTAAAGTACCCAGTGGTATTCAGCCAATAGTTGTGCGCCTAGTGCGATCATAATTGCACGAAGCACCAATGCACCAATTACACCCCAAAGAAGCGCACGAGGTCTTAAATGCTCAGGAACTTGGTATTGAGCAAAGATCATCGCAAAAACAAACAAGTTGTCTACGCTAAGGGATTTTTCTAACAAGTAACCCGTAATGAATGACACTGTTGCTTTTTGCGCTGTGTAGTCACTGTTCGGCGCATAAATGTCCCAAAACAGATAAATAGAGCCAGCAAACAAAAACGCGAGTACAAACCAGAAAACACTCCAGATTGCCGCTTTCTTAATAGTAACGTTGCCGCCACGAGTCTGATAGATATCAATAGAGACGAGAATAACCGTCAGCAGGAAAAAGCCCGCATAAGTCGTCATGATTGGCGATGAAAAAAAGGATTCACTATTTGTAGATAATAGAGATTGAGTTGAGTTCATTATTCCTCCGGGCGGAAGAACTGTATAAGACCTTCCGCAAACAAAGCATATCAAGCTCCATTACGGATCTTGACTGTGATTGCGTTGGTCTCGTTGAAGTGAAATATGGGATTTCACCTTTACATACCGGATAGACTCTTGGCCTAACGAGATGACGATATGTAAACTTGCGCTAACTACTCCCCAAACGCGTGGATAATAATCCTCTGATTGTGTTTCGTCTATATAAATTTGTACGTAAAAAGCAAAAAAGGAGCAATCTGCTCCTTTTTTATTTCTTCCACTTTGGCTTAGTATAGCGTGTATTGATAATAGGAATACTGCGACTGTTCAAAAGCTAGTCTTATCCAGCGCACAGAACCATTACAAACCTGTAGTAGGCACCAAATACACTAACGCTGACCAAACAGATACCCAACCTACAACAGCTATCGCATCTAACCAATCTTTCTTATCCATGCAAATCTCCACAAGAAGGGACCTGCAGAGATAAAGCATAAACGATGCCAATTTTATAAATAAGCCAAGGTAATGATGCTAAGTATCTGTATCACCTGTGGTTATCTGAAACAATCCATGCAATTCAACGGTTCATTGTGTTGAAGCGACTCTGGGTGGTCTTGTAAAAACGCAATGAAGCAGTCTGCCATGGAGTCAGTAGTTACCGTGCCATCGCCTATCATATCCAACACCGCGTTATAGCCCTCTTTCCCTTTCATGGTGTAGGCTGATGATGCTCCGCGATAAACACGTTCACGCGAAACAGATTGCCAACCGGCGTCTTCAGAGTGGATTTCAAGATTGTGAATTCTGTGCCCTAGAGGTGCTTCTTTGTGGTAACAGAACCTTAGGTTATGTGTGTAAGGGAAGCTACCCGACCCCGTACCTACCACACCGTTATCCAATGCGTTATTGATTGCGCCTTCCAGCATGCCAGCGATCGTTTCACCTCTGACTTCATACACACCAATAGGTACGGCAAACGGTAGTAGTTTTCCGGCAATATCGGCAACCGAAACATCGCCGCTATTCAGTGAGTTTCTCACTCCACCAGAGTTGTGGATGGCAAATTCTACCGCGTGTCCTTTCTTGTTCATCAGATAATGGAACGACTGGGCAACCAACGGCGCAAGTTGGCTTGGCCCTTGTTCATCTGGGATACGAACATGGCGAAGTTTACTGTCAGCATGAGCAATCACTTGCTGCTGAAGCTTACGAACTCGCGGCTGGTATTTATCCGTCAGAATGCTATGCAATTCAGGATCTTTTTTACATACAGCGATATTCGGGTGGTTGTTCAAAAACTCACACGCCATATCATGTGCGTCGTCTTGCCCTACTTCACTCAGTTTCGCGTCTATAAAGAGTCGACGACCTAATAACAGTTCGTTCTTACCATTGAAGTGCGTCACTTTACCTTGAGAATCGAACTCAATTTCGCAGTGTCCTAGGCTCATGGCGTGGAAACCCGCTTGCACAACATAGGTATCGCCAATTTTCACACCGTATTCATCATCTTTAACTAAGCCGATATCAGAGAAATCACCTTGTAAGCGATGACTATGACCACCAACGATGACGCCAATACCTGTTACGTTAGCTGCTAACTCTAAATCAGCTTCGTAACCAAGATGGCTAAGTAACACAATCTTGTTGATGCCTGCTTGATGAATTTGCTCAATGGTCGCTTTTGCCGTTTCCAAAGCATTTTCAAACGGTGTATCGGTATCTGGGTTAGCGATGCCTGCCATCTTGTCGATGCTTAAGCCGAATATTGCGACCTTCTCGCCGTCAAATTCTTTCGTTATAAAAGAAGCACTTCGTGTTTCAGGCAGATAAGGCTTAACAATGTCGTTGTCCGCTAGCGTATGAGTTTTATTGATATCCTCATTCGATAGATTCCAGTTACCGGCCAACAGTGGGAATTTGATTCTTTTCGCGAAAATCGCAACGGGCTCATTACCCATGTCTAACTCGTGATTACCGAGCGTCATGGCATCTATATTGAGGGCATTCAACAAATCGGCGTTGGCTTTTCCTTTGAATAAAGAAAAGTACAAAGTGCCCTGGAAGCAGTCGCCAGCGTGTAGGAACAAAGTTCCAACCTTCTGGCGCTGGGCATCTTGTTCTATTTGTTTAAAGCGTGTTGAAATTCGAGCAAAGCCACCAGCACTGACATAAGGTTCAATGATGTGGTTGTTCATTTTAAGTGATAGCTGTAACGAGGTTGGTTCAAAGTATGAGTGGGTGTCGTTGATGTGTGCCAACACTATTTTTGTCGGCTTATTCTTTTTAGTCATATTTTCTTCTCTCTTAGTCCCTTCATACTAGGTCGAGAATCATGACAGAATCGTGAATTTTATGAAACTGCACTGCAAAAAAATACTCGAGATAGATCAAAAATCTCATTTTGCACCGTATTAATAAACAACGGGTTTTGTGACAGGTGAGCATACCGGATTTGGTTTTTTCGATTATGATTAAAGATATCTGTTAGCTTTCAAATAATTAGCAGAGCCTTTCGTTAGGAGTAAGCCTATGCAACTAGAAAGAATCGAGATTTCTGGCTTTCGAGGTATCAAGCGCATGTCACTCGCGTTTGACGAGCTAACCACGCTTATTGGTGAAAATACTTGGGGTAAGTCTTCATTATTGGATGCCCTTTCCGTCGTTCTGCCCTCAGACGGTGTGCCATATCACTTTGAAATGACCGATTTTCATGTCGATTACTCTGTTTCACATCCACAGTCTCAACATCTTCAAATTGTTCTCGCCTTAAAAGCTAACGATAAGAGCGAACTTAACGCAGGTCGTTATCGCAAACTCAAACCTATTTGGGTCCAGGATGAGTTTGGTGTATTTCGCATCTACTATCGAATCAGCGCGACGCTAGAACAGTATGAAACAACCACACACTATGCATTTCTTGGTTTGGATGGTAATCCGCTCAAGCTTCATCATTCTGAAAAGCTCGCTCAAGAATTAATGACCTTACATCCTGTCATCCGTTTGCGTGACGCAAGGCACTTTGATCGTCCCTTCAACGGCAAGTCTCTTAACCACAATGCTCACCTTCCTAGCAATGGTCACGCGAATAATGCCAATTCAAACGGGAACGGGAATCATCAAGCGAGCAATGGCAATAGCACAAATGGAAACGGCGCTAATAATGGCAATGGACGTCAGGCAAGAATAGAAAAGCGAATCGACAACACCTGCCGTCGTCTAATGGCGATACCCGGTCATGTTAATAAAGGTGAAATGCGCAGTAGCCTAGAGTCGATGCAAAGTTTGATTGAACACTATTTTTCTTTTAAAAGTACTTCTCGTCGTAACCCTAGAAAACAGCGAGACGGATTGCTTTATTCGGCGGGTGCCAATGATCAGAGTATTCATCAACTTGTTGAAGAAACCAAAAACAAACAGACTCGTTTATTATTCATGGGGTTACTCAACGCTTATCTACAAGCTAAAGGGCCAAACGACTTAAGACGATGTGCTCGCCCACTTTTGATCCTTGAAGATCCAGAAGGTCGATTGCACCCAACGCACTTGGCAAGGGCTTGGAGTTTAATGCAGAAGTTGCCCATGCAGAAAATACTCACTACCAACAGTGGCGATCTACTTGCTGCTGTCCCACTTCAATCAATTCGTCGCTTAGTTCGTCAGTCCGACAAAACCCTCGCCAACCAACTCAACATGAATCACTTCAGTAAGGATGAACTTCGTCGAATTGGTTTTCATATCCGTTTCCACCGCTCAGGGGCACTGTTTGCTCGCTGTTGGCTATTAGTAGAAGGTGAAACCGAGGTTTGGTTGTTCAATGAACTGGCCAACCAATGTGGCTATAACCTAGCCGCGGAAGGGGTGCAGATAATTGAGTTCGCTCAATCGGGACTTAAGGCGCTGATTAAGGTTGCACAAGAGTTTGGCATTGATTGGCATGTTGTGACTGACGGCGATGCCGCTGGTAAAAAGTATGCCGCGACAGTGCTATCGAAACTCGGTAATGATCAGGAAAGACATCGACTCACCGAACTGCCTGATAAGGATATCGAGCATTACTTATATATGAACGGGTTTGAGAGCTTTTTCCGTGACATGGTTAAGATTCCATACGATCACCCTATCCCTCCGAAGAAAGTGGTCGCCAAAGTATTGAAGAAACACGCAAAGCCTGACCTTGCACTCGCCATTGTTTCTCATTGCGAGAATCAAGGACAAGAATGCATTCCGCTTTTATTAAGGTGGACATTAAAACGCGTGATCACCATGGCGAACGGAAATACCTAAGCATAATTTTTTATAGATGCTATCAGTTGCTCTACTGATGAAATCTTTAGTTTATTATCTTAACCAAAACCAAAACCAAAACCAAAAAAGGCACACCAGATGGTGTGCCTGTATAAATTGATATACAAATTAATTGGGGGTTATCTTGCAAGAGTTCACAGTAACTAGAGCATCATTGCTTAACGTATTCGTTACGCCTTTGCTTGCTTAGCGTGTTGTTCAACAACTTCCGAAGATTGAGTCGATTTCTCGTGAAGCCATAGCCCCGTTGCTTTCATCAAGTATCCAAATACACCACCAAGCAGTAAAGATGGTACTACAAGTTGCCAATCGCCACCTGCAGCAAACGTCGCACAGCAACCAATAAAGGTTCCGGGGATATAACCGAGCCACGCTTGTTTTGCTTGAATACACATAAAGAAAGCCACAATAGCAGTAATCATGTAGCCTAAAATCTCTAACCCTGCGAAGGTTGAGCTTTCGATAATCACCATTGCCCAGAATACGCCTGTCATGTTGGTCAATAAGCTACCTGCTAATCCTTTTACGCCGCCTGTTGGCGAAGCAAAGTAACTTGTGCAACCTAAGAAACCTGCCCATGACAATAAGCCGAAAGAGATAGCTATCCATCCCCAAAGACCTGACAAAATACCTGTTGTTAATGAAATCGCGACTAATGTACTCATACTATTTCTAAAGCCTAATTACGTCATTGAACGCAACCGGATTTAGCCTCACTTAAAATCAAGTAAGCATACTATGGTAAGAACGCCTTCATTTAGACGATCGTGATCACATTAATAATGTACGCGAATGTGCATTTATCACCAGATAGAGACCGAAATCTCTTATTCAACACAATCAGTTATCAGAACTCTATCAATTTATCGTTACAGAACTGAACGTTTGCCTTTCATCATGCGCTTGCCTTCACGTTTGATACATTCAGCAAGTGGGTTTTCTGCCATGTCGGCACGCCAAATGAATGAAAGCGTACGCTCCATTTCAAGCTCAGGAACATTCAACGTCACCAGTTGCCCTGATTCAACAAACTGCTCGACATCGAGATAAGGTAAACACGTTAAATATGGGCCGTTTGCTACCAAACTTCTTAAAACAGGAACGTGTTCATACTCTCGCCAAACATCGAGATCACCAATTAAATGGTGAATAGAGCTATCAAAAACTTTGCGAGTACCCGAGCCGTGTTCGCGTAATACCCACTTCGCTTGCTCTAACTGTGCCAAACTCACTCGTTCACGCTTCGCAAACGGGTGATGAGCCGAAGCAACCACCGTTAAATGGTCAGTACACCATACTTCTTGGTGAACTCGATTGTCATCACAACGACCTTCGATAACGCCCAGATCGTATTGATAATCCAATACACCATCAATGACAGCATCGGTACTTTGCACGCCGAGCGAGATTCGCATCTCAGGAAAGTCGTTATCAATAATACTGATGAGATCCGGAACTAGGTGTTCCGCTGGAGTTTGGCTAGCACCTAATTTGAGTTCGCCACTCAACAAATGCTGCTCATAGAAACCCATCTCAATTTGCTGTGCGTCTTGCAGTAAACGCTTCGCTTTTGGTCTTAACCACATGCCCCAATGAGTCAGGGCCATTTGCTTTCCCTGCCTTTCAAACAAAGGTCTGCCGAGCATTTTTTCCAACTGTGCAAGAGACATACTTGTCGCCGACTGAGTCAACGCCAATTTGTCTGCTGCCTGACTAACGCTCCCGGAGTCTGCTACTGCATCAAATACCGCGAGTTGCTTTAATGAATAACGCAAAATTCATCCTTAATGCTTTTAATTATTTGTGTCCTGATGCTCATTTTTTATTAAGCCGATGAGCAATCAATTTCATTCTACGCGTAACCAAATCTATATCAATAAATTTGATGTGGTTTCTAAAAATTATCAATTTTACCTCTACCCCTCAACGCCCTAATCTGGAATGGCAGGACACAAGAAGCCCTGCAAAACACAATTGATTAACCATTACGGATTAACCAAGTCATTAATACTAGGAATTACACATGACGGATTGTTCAAGGGGGGGATATGGCAACCAGCACTTCTGAAAATCATCAACTGTTCTCACCAACAGAAATGATGGCGGAAGCAGAGAAGTTTGCATTAAGCAAAGCAAATAAAACCAGCAGCATGACATTGAGTTTAGCAATCATGGCTGGCGCATTCATCGGGCTTGCTTTTCTATTCTACATCACGGTAACCACGGGCAGCGCTGATGCTGGATGGGGATTGAGTCGCTTAGCCGGCGGTCTTGCATTCAGTATGGGTTTGATCTTGATTGTGATTTGTGGTGGAGAGCTGTTTACCAGCTCAGTGTTATCAAGCATCTCATGGGCTAACAAGCAGATCACCTTCACTAAGATGCTGTCTATCTGGGGCAAGGTGTATGTCGGTAACTTTATCGGTGCCATGTTCCTATTAGCTTTGGTAAGCGCAGCAGGTCTGTATCAACTGGATGGCGGGCAATGGGGCTTAAACGCTCTGAACATTGCTCAACACAAGCTACACCACAGCCCTGTCCAAGCATTTGCTTTAGGTGTGCTTTGTAACTTGTTGGTGTGTTTAGCGATTTGGTTAACGTTCAGCTCTGCTAATGCAATGACCAAGGCAATGATGACCGTACTACCCGTAGCAATGTTCGTAAGCTCAGGCTTTGAACACTGTGTGGCGAATATG